>NZ_JAMPOL010000001.1:0-397415 GCF_028480325.1 Providencia sp. PROV182
TTTAGTTAAGTAAATATAATTAACTGTTAATTTCCGTCATCTCAGCCCGTGCGCACGGTAAGATTTGAGTTAAGGATAATAAAAGCTGATGAATGGACTGTAAACCGGAGGGCCAGTTTGTATCTCTCTAGGATAAGTGACTTAGCGTAAACGGGTTGAAATATCGCTATATAATTCCAGAAAAACACCAAAAACGAATCATAACAAAACAATCATTGAGCAAAAAATAGACCAAACTGCGATAAGCCCAGTAAGTTCTAATGTACATAGAAATAAACTATGTAACCAAATATTTCAGCTTAAGAGGTTATCGCAACCACATGATTTAAAATAAATAAAATAGAGAATTTAAGCTACCCTCTACTAGCAGTGAAATTATCGGTCTAATTCATCAGTGCATTTAACTATTTATCATGTAATTACTAGTTATTAATATTGATAAATATGCTAACCAACTGTAAGTTTTACGTTTTTCCTGTGTGGTACAGGAGCAATATAATGATTTCGTAAAAAAGCAAATACAACAGAAATCACCATATCGTTCAAAAAACACAAAGATCAACAGCCCTAGCGCATTCAAATTTATGTCTTAGGCTCAATTCTTAACTATTTTTAATATTGAGGTTGCGTATGAGCGCCTATTTAGCGTTAACTAGTGGGCTAGAATCGATTCAACTTTTTATGTTATGTGAATTGCAAAATTAAAGGGGTAGATGTGAAATTAAAGGCAAAAGGGTTTCTATTTGATTTAGACGGTACGTTAGCGGATTCACTCGCAGTCGTTGAACGTTGCTGGTGCAAATTTGGTGAGCGTATTGGTAAAAGTGCGGACGAAGTTATTAGCTATATTCATGGTAAACCCGCAATGACCAGTTTGCGCCATTTTTTACCCGAGGCGAGTGATGAAGAAATTATGGAATACTTCCATTGGCTAGAAAAAATGGAAAGCGAAGATGTGGAGGGCGTTGTTGCTCTACCCGGCGCTATTGCTTTGCTGACGCGTTTAAATGAAATTGGTGCACCGTGGGCAATTGTCACCTCTGGTACTGTACCAATTGCTCATGGGCGTCAACAAGCGGCAGGGTTACCAGAGCCTAAACATTGGGTAACATTTGAAAAAGTGTCCAAAGGTAAGCCTGACCCAGAGCCGTTTTTACTTGGTGCCCAAGCACTTTCTTTTCCTGCAAAATCCTGTATTGCCTTTGAAGATGCACAAGCAGGCATCCATTCAGCATTAACAGCCGGTTGCCAAGTGGTGGCAGTCCATGCACCAGAAGGGATGCCTCGTCGTGATGAAATTCAAGTAATTGTGAGTTCATTGGAACAAATTTCCGTTATGGGACCTGACAATAATGGTGATTATGAACTTTTCGTGTCTAATTTGACTTAATGGTGATTTAATCAAAGAAATTCTCCGTAAAACATGCTTAACTAAATAAAATTCTTAGCAATGTTTTTTTTCGTCGAAAGGGGATATTTTGAACGGAGAATTGCTGTGGGTCTTAACCCTTCTATTGATTGCGATAGTTCTATTTACCACAAATAAAATTCGCATGGATGTGGTCGCGTTACTTGTCATTGTCGCGTTTGTGCTGAGCGATACCTTAACGCTAGAACAAGCTACCGCAGGTTTTGCTGACCCCAACGTCCTGCTAATTGCAGCATTGTTTGTTATTGGTGATGGACTTGTTCGCACAGGGATAGCCTATCAAATGGGAGACTGGCTTGTTCGCGTTGCAGGAAGCAGCGAAAGCAAAATGCTGGTTTTCTTAATGCTCACCGTCGCTGGGTTAGGGGCTTTTATGAGTTCCACAGGAGTGGTGGCTATCTTTATCCCCGTCGTATTAAGCGTTGCATCACGCATGAAAACGTCCCCTAGCCGGTTGATGATGCCATTAGGCTTCGCAGGGCTTATCAGTGGAATGATGACACTGGTGGCCACGCCACCGAATATGGTAGTGAATAGTGAGTTAGTACGAGAGGGGATCAAAGGCTTTCAATTTTTCTCTATTACCCCTATAGGCATTCTCATTTTATTAGCCGGTATTGCCTACATGTGGCTAACAAGGCGTTGGCTAGGCAGTAATGAACCCGACAAACTCCCTGAGCGTTATCGACGTACTTTCCGTGATTTAATTCGTGATTACAAATTGACGGGTAGAGCTCGCCGCCTTGCTATCCGAAAAGGTTCGCCACTCATAGGCCATACGCTTGATGAACTGCATCTTCGCTCCCGTTATGAAGCTAACGTGGTTGGGATAGAGCGTTGGCGTAAATTCCGTCGCGTGATGGTGAGTGCAACGGGGGGAACCGAGCTACGCGAGCGGGATGTTTTATTAGTCGATATATCCGTGAGTGATGACGATTTGCGCCAATTTTGTAGCGAGCAACTTCTTGAACCGATGATTTTACGGGGAGATTATTTTTCAGACCAATCACGTGATGTGGGAATGGCTGAAGTGTCGATGAACCCTGATTCCGAACTATTGGGGAAATCGTTGAGGGACATTAAATTTCGTACTCGTTATGGTTTGAACGTTGTTGGTATTCGTCGAGATGGCAAGGCACTGGATGGAAAGCTAGTTGATGAACCGCTTAGGTTAGGTGATATTTTATTAGTTATTGGTGATTGGAAATTGATCCGAATTTTATCGACTAAGCCGCGTAATTTTATTGTATTGAACCTAGCTGCTGAAGTCGAGGCTGTTGCACCCGCTGCGTCTCAGGCTCCTCATGCCTTGTTTTGTTTGGCGCTAATGGTCGCGATGATGGTGACCAATGAAATTCCTAATTTTATTGCAGCACTTATTGCCTGTTTGCTAATGGGGAAATTTCGTTGTATCGATATGGAAAGTGCCTATAAGTCAATTCACTGGCCTAGTATTATCTTAATTGTTGGGATGATGCCTTTTGCGCTAGCATTACAAGAAACAGGGGGGATTGCGCTTGCTGTCGATGCGTTAATGAAAGTGGCTGGTGGGTTAGGGCCGCACGTGATGTTATTGTGCCTGTTTATTTTGTGCGCCACTATTGGCTTATTTATTTCCAATACCGCAACAGCGGTGTTAATGGCGCCGATTGCCATTGCGGCGGCGCGTCAAATGGAGGTTTCACCACTTCCTTTTGCCATGATTGTTGGGATAGCCGCATCCGCTGCCTTTATGACCCCAGTTTCATCACCAGTGAATACCTTAGTTTTAGGGCCTGGTGGGTATAAATTTGCTGATTTTCTAAAAATTGGTGTACCGTTTACTATTATCGTAATGTTAATTAGTATTTTGGTCGTACCGGTATTATTTCCCTTTAATTAATTTTTGTTATTTATAATTTCAAAATTACCATCAATAACGAATGAAAAGCAAATCGTTATTGATGGTTTTCTATTAAAAAAACGTAAGCGTTAATATTTATTCGTTTTTTCATTTGATAAATGAAATGCTAGCTTATTTCTGACAAATCAATGTGAGGAATATATAATATGAATAAAGAAACTGCTACACCGGAAAGGTATTATTTGGGCTTGGCAACATTTGAAAACTTTTGGGGGGAAGACTTAAGTTCTGTTGTCATTGAGCACTATGTTAATAACCTTAGTAATAGCAGAACGAAAAAATATCCCAGTTCACAAACTTTGTCTAATATTGCAAATAAAGCAGTTATGAAAGATATTTTTGCATTTAAATATGAGCTCGGTATTAATGATTCATATGATTACTGGGTAGTTGAAATAACAACTAAAAGTGGCAAAAAATATCGTACAAAATCGAGTTTTTATTGTTCTATTACCTTTGAAGATAAAGGAAAAGTGGTTTTGGGGGTTAATGGGGACTTTAAGCGGCTGTATGTGCATTTTCCGTCATCGTCTGACTGTTCTACGGCATTTAACGAAGTATAATTAATAACTGCTTATGCAGAGTAGGAATATTTATTATTCCTACTAAAAAAATTAATTACTGATTTCATCAAGGGAAAGTTTAAAACCTGGGACAAATTTTTCCATAAAATAGTCCATTTCAGGGCTTTTCCTTTCTTCTAATATTTTCTCTAGGCGTTTTTTTGCAAGTTTAAATTCACTATTACCCGCGGAAAGCTCTTCTAAACATTTTAAATAAGCGCACAATGAGTCAGCTTGTTTAACCAATGAATGTTCTTCATCAGTTTGTAAATCTTCAATAATTAGTTCACGGAAGTCATCTTGCAGTTCTTCTGGTAGCATTTCGAGTAATTTTTGTTGGGCGAACTTCTCTATTTTTTTGTATTCATGAGCAATTTGCTGATTATGATATTTAATCGGAGTTGGTAAATCTCCAGTGATAACTTCGCTCGCATCATGGTACATGGCTAACATGGCTATTCGTTCTGCATTAACCTGACCGCCGAATCGACGATTTTTGATGATAGCAAGAGCATGGGCAACCATAGCCACTTGTAAGCTATGTTCCGAAACGTTTTCAGTTCGTACATTGCGCATTAAAGGCCAGCGGTGAATGAGTTTCATTCTAGCAAGGTGGGCGAAAAAGTAGCTCATAAGTCCTCTTCTGTGGTGTCTGCAAACAACTAAAATTATAACGGAAATAATGTGGTAGTGATATATTTTTATTGTTTTTTAATAAGTTACTAGTTCGTAATTATTTATTAATATTTATTTTCATATTAAGATGATCATAATAATATAATCAGGATTTGACTTTAATTTAACTGTTATTTTAATTGTGTTGAATTATAGAATCAAAAAAATATAATGAATGTTCAATTCAAAAATAAAGAGGCAATATGAAATATTTTCCATTTATATTATTGGGCTTTTTCCTGGTGGCAATTTATTTTATTTCTATTATTTGATTATCAGAATAATACAGTCTATTAATGATGACTCGATTTAGAATAAAAAAGCCTCCGGAGTAGGAGGCTTTTACTTTATGTTTGATAAAATTCTTATTGGCGATAACCTTCAAGGAAACGGCCGAATTTATTAATCGCCATTTCAAGGTCATCTGCATAAGGTAATGTGACAATTCTAAAGTGATCGGGTTCAGGCCAGTTAAATGCGGTACCTTGAACTAATAACACTTTCTCTTGTAACAATAGGTCTAAAATCATTTTCTGGTCGTCATAGATATTAAATCGTTTAATATCTATTTTTGGGAACATATACAGAGCACCTTGTGGTTTGACGCATGAAACGCCCGGTATTTGGTTGATCAACTCCCATGCACGATTACGTTGCTCATATAAACGCCCACCTGGTTGAATAAATTCACTGATACTTTGGTAGCCTCCGAGTGCAGTTTGAATAGCATGCTGCATTGGAACGTTAGCACACAGGCGCATCGAGGCCAGCATTTCTAAACCTTCAATATAGCTTTTAGCATGCTTTTTCGGGCCGTTTAATACCATCCAACCTTGGCGAAAACCAGCGACGCGATAAGTTTTAGATAAACCATTAAATGTGATGGTTAATAAATCTGGAGCGAGGGCGGCAATAGAGTGATGTACAGCATCATCATAAAGAATTTTATCGTAGATCTCATCAGCATAAATAATAAGATTGTGCTGGCGAGCCAATTCGACAATTTCCATTAACAGATCTTTACTGTAGACCGCACCGGTTGGGTTATTTGGGTTTATGACCACAATACCACGCGTTCTTGGGGTGATTTTTTTGCGAATGTCTTCAATATCAGGCATCCAACCTTGTTGCTCATCACACATATAATGAACGGCTTTCCCACCTGAAAGGGAAACCGCAGCGGTCCATAATGGGTAATCAGGCGCAGGCACTAACATTTCATCACCATTATTAAGCAGCGCTTGCATGGCTTGTACGATTAATTCAGAAACGCCATTACCAATGTAGACATCTTCCACGGTCATTTCATGAATACCGCGAGCTTGGTAATGCTGCACAATCGCTTTACGGGCAGAATATAAGCCTTTTGAATCACAATAACCCTGAGAACTAGGCAGATTACGCAAGACATCAACTAGGATTTCATCTGGGGCTTCAAAACCAAATGGGGCCGGGTTACCAATATTGAGCTTGAGGACTTTGTTGCCTTCTTCTTCTAGGCGTTTAGCTTCTTTTAAGACGGGCCCACGAATGTCATAGCAAACATTATCGAGCTTACTGGATTTAGTTAGATTATTCATAGTTTTCTCATTACCCTAAGGGTTATATTGGTCGAGCCGGCGTTATTCCTTTACTCTACTCCTCCCTCAGAAGCTTTTGAAGATGCAAGGTTATTTTTGGTGTAAAAGGTTGGTTTACGCTTAAATGTAATGTTTGGTATCTTATTATATGGTTTAAGTTAGCTGTATGTTCCTAAAATATAGCATTGTGTGGATTATAATTTTAACATTTATTGATGTTTTGGAGTATAAAAAGTAAAAAAGCAGAAAAACAGAGGAAAAAGGAAAATTTGTATCAAAATGTAATATTAAGCATTGAATCATTAAAATAGACATGATTTTTTTGCTGTAATAGCCTTTTTTTATAATAATTAGTGTGATTTTGTTAGTAATATTGATTGTTTCGAGTCATTTTTATTAACAAAAAGTGTTACTTAAAATTGTAACTAATTGATATATATAACTATAGGTAAATAGTGAAACGAATTTTATAATGTGCTTACATTAAAATAATTGTGATTACATTAAATATGTTACTATTTAAGCGTGTTCTAGAAAGCGCTTTGTTAGTTTGTTTTTTAGGAAAACATCCCCTTTTTATTAAAATTATTTGATTTTTGGAAGTATGCTATTTGCACACGTGCTCTATCAATTATAAATGATGAGCAGGGTGGAAAAGTAAAATAATTAGAAGTTATTGCAGATCTATGGATTAGAAATGCACTCGCTTAGTAGTCGCTATAAACTCGCTGATTCTCATGGAGGAGAGCAGAAACACCAGGTAACATAAAATTATATAAGAGAATGAACGATGATAAATTCCAATCGTCCCATCATGAACCTAGATCTTGATTTGCTACGTACTTTCGTTGCTGTCGCAGATCTTAATACATTTGCAGCTGCAGCTGCAGCCGTTTGTCGAACACAATCTGCTGTGAGCCAGCAAATGCAACGTTTAGAACAATTAGTCGGTCGTGAGCTTTTTGCTCGTCATGGACGAAATAAACTGCTTACCGCACATGGATTGCAATTACTTGGCTACGCAAGGCAAATATTGCGCGCCAATGACGATGCAACGGCATCATTAACTTATAATGACGCTGATGGTGAATTGCGCATCGGTGCATCTGATGACACCGTCGATATCCTATTACCTTTCTTGCTTAATCGTATCGCGTCTGTCTATCCAAGAATTGCAATTGAAGTACGCATTAAACGAGCTCAGTTTATTGAGTCAATGCTTGATAACCATGAGATAGATCTTGCATTAACAACGGCAAGAATTAGCCACCATCCTAAAACGGCTTTAAGAACCGTGCCTGTTTTGTGGCATAGCGCACCCGATTTTCAATTGCGTCCGAATGAGCCGATCCCATTAGTTGTTATGGATGAAACTAACCCATATCGTAAACTTTGTACTAGTGCCCTTGATGATGCAGGTTTGTCATGGCATGTTGCTTATGAAGCGGCTTCTCTGCCTGCTGTTCGTGCAGCAGTTAATGCGGAAGTAGGGGTAACTGCAAGGCCAATGGAAATGCAAAATGCAGATTTACGTATTTTGAATGAAGCTGATGGGTTACCACGTTTACCTGATATTCAGTATTGGTTATATAAAAACGCAGACGAACAAAAAGATTTTGTTCTGACGGTATTCGGTGCGATTGAAAACAAAAAAATTCCTTATGTGGCAGCCTCAGCAAGTGAGTTGATGGATAGCAACGAGGAAAGTAATTAAGTTAATCGATTCATCTGGTTGCTTTAATCGCAATATCTAATCGATTTATTGTACTGGCGGTAATTCCAATTATCTTGGGATTGCCGTTTTTTTATATCATTTTTGTTAGTTTATTACTGAATCACTTGTTTGTGATCAATGTGTTATTGGCTGTGTACAAATAAAATCAATGTGTTAATCGCAATCTAAAGAAGGCTCGTGTGGCGACTGAGATAGCTATTTTTGGTTAAATGGTTAACGCACGGGTAGGTTAAGTTGTTAGATAACAGTTTAACGGATTCGTTGGTAATAACTGAAACGATTATTTCATGCAGTGGAACTCAATTTTCAATATTGGGAAACGGTATCGAGAAATTTGTTTTTATGCATGTTTAAATAATGTCCAGTGATATCCTTAGTAGGATATCGAGTTCAAATTTATCGATTTTTTATTAATTTCCGCTCATAAAAAAAGCAAATAACCACTTAATAAGTATGGTTAAATAAGAAAGACCATGAAATAATTGTGATGTAGCTGGCATAACCTGAATTTCATTGTTTGGTTAACAATTTGTTATGTTATTAACAATGTTTTTTTATTGAATAGATAAAATAGCGCTGTAATGTCAGTTAGTTACTTGAAGTAATGCGTTAAAAAGAGTTACAAAGACTTAAAGTTAAATTGAATGCTATGTAAACAAATTGAGTACTTTTTCAATAAAAGTGTGCGTTAGATCAAATAAAAAGAGCAATTTTTCATCTGTTAAGACAGGTTTTTCCTGAGATAATGGTGTAGTAAAAACGAATAATCAGTTAAACTAGTTTGCGTGTTTACTTGAGTATCATTACACTGACACGTTTTAGCAGATTATGAGTACTTTTTGTTGTTCTGTTGTTTTCAAAGTGTGAAGTTTTTGTAACAAATACGGGTTATTTTACTTAGTTTAAGTGAAATAAATTGTAATGAGAGAGGACAAACCAAACGCAGTCAACAGGCTGATTTAAGTTTGGTGATATTTTAGTTTGTGATCAATTTTGGTCTTTCTTCTCGATTAACTGGGCAATTGTGGTGCAATACTGCCGTGATGTAAAAAAGAGCAGCTAACACACCATAAGTAATGAGTAAGCAACGAGTATGTCTACATCAATCCTAGCGTTAGCCCATAACTGGGCGTTTGCGATATTCCTTATCGGCACTATCGGTCTTTGTGCTTTCATGTTGGTCGCAGGTCACTTTCTAGGTAGCCGCGCCAAAGCCAGAACAAAACATGTTCCTTATGAGTCAGGTATCGACTCGGTCGGTAGTGCACGTCTCCGCATGTCTGCTAAGTTTTACTTAGTTGCCATGTTTTTCGTTATCTTCGATGTTGAAGCCATGTTCTTATTTGCATGGTCAGTCGCCATCCGCGAAGCCGGTTGGGTAGGTTTCATCGAAGCCGCGATCTTTATTTTGGTATTGTTGGCGGGACTGTTTTACCTCGTCCGCGTTGGGGCATTGGATTGGACTCCAGTCCGTTCCCGCGGAAAAGTAAAGCATCCTAGTGAAGTTATTAAAATCAGCAATCGTCATCCGCAGTAAAAAGCGAGGCATTATACAATGGATTATACGCTCACCCGCATAGATCCGAACGGTGAGAACGACCGTTACCCACTGCAAACTCAGGAAATCGTTACCGATCCACTGGAGCAGCAAGTTGAAAACAGTGTTTACATGGGAAAACTTTCTCATGCACTTCACGATGTGGTTAATTGGGGGCGCAAAAACTCTCTATGGCCATATAACTTTGGTCTTTCATGTTGCTATGTAGAAATGGTGACTTCGTTCACGGCTGTTCATGACGTTGCCCGCTTTGGTGCAGAAGTACTGCGTGCTTCACCTCGTCAAGCCGATTTCATGGTAGTAGCAGGTACTTGTTTCACAAAAATGGCACCTGTTATTCAACGTCTGTATGACCAAATGCTTGAACCAAAATGGGTAATTTCCATGGGTTCATGTGCCAACTCTGGTGGTATGTATGACATTTACTCTGTTGTACAAGGCGTCGATAAATTTATTCCTGTGGATGTGTATATCCCAGGTTGCCCACCGCGTCCAGAAGCCTATATGCAGGCTCTGCTTCTGTTGCAAGAATCTATCGGTAAAGAGCGTCGACCGCTGTCTTGGGTTGTTGGAGACCAAGGGGTTTACCGTGCCAATATGCAATCAGAAAGAGAAAGAAAGCACGGTGAACGTATTGCAGTGACAAACCTGCGTACACCAGACGAAATTTAAGGCTTAAAGCCATACAGCGTAACAGAGCAATGTTGTTGCGAAATAATAAACCTGATCAAGCGTTATGGTGAAGAATGATGACAGATCAGATAGCGCAAGCGAGTAGTAACCAGCCAGGATGGCAGACACAGGATCACTTAAACGACCCTGTGCTTCTGGAACTGCGCAATCAATTTGGGCCGGATGCCTTTTCTGTTCAAGCAACTCGCACTGGTATGCCAGTGCTTTGGGTGCGTCGTGAACAGTTACTGGAAGTGGTCGATTTCCTAAAGAAATTACCAAAACCGTATGTCATGTTATTTGACTTACATGGGGTAGATGAACGTCAACGAATTCACCGTCAAGGTCTGCCAGAAGCAGACTTTAGTGTTTTCTACCACCTCATCTCTATCGATCGTAACCGCGATATCATGTTAAAAGTCGCTCTTAATGAGAAAGACTTAAATGTGCCTTCTATTGTTTCCCTGTTCCCGAATGCGAATTGGCATGAGCGTGAAGTGTGGGATATGTTCGGCATAACGTTCCAAGGTCACCCGAATTTACGCCGTTTATTAATGTCACCAAGCTGGGAAGGTCACCCACTGCGTAAGGATTATCCTGCGCGTGCGACTGAGTTTGACCCTTTTGTTCTGACTAAGCAGAAACAAGATCTGGAAATGGAAGCCTTGACTTTCAAACCAGAAGAGTGGGGCATGGCACGTGGAAATGAAAACGAAGATTTCATGTTCCTGAACTTGGGGCCAAACCACCCATCCTCACACGGTGCGTTCCGTATCGTGCTGCAATTGGATGGTGAAGAAATTATCGACTGTGTGCCCGATATCGGCTACCACCACCGTGGCGCTGAAAAAATGGGTGAACGCCAGTCGTGGCATAGCTACATTCCTTACACTGACCGTATCGAGTACCTCGGCGGTTGTGTGAATGAAATGCCATATGTGTTGGCCGTTGAAAAACTGGCTGGCATTGAAGTGCCGGATCGCGTGAAAACCATTCGTGTCATGTTGTCTGAATTATTCCGTATCAACAGTCACTTACTGTACATCAGTACGTATATCCAAGACGTTGGTGCGATGACCCCTGTCTTCTTTGCGTTTACCGACCGTCAAAAAGTCTACAACGTCATTGAAGCAATTACCGGTTTCCGTATGCACCCCGCATGGTTCCGTATCGGTGGTGTTGCGCACGACTTACCGCGTGGTTGGGAAAAACTGCTTCGCGAATTATTAGACTGGTTGCCAAAACGTTTAGAGTCTTATGTGACTTCTGCACTGAAAAACTCCATCTTAAAAGGTCGCTCTATTGGGACAGCCATGTACTCAAAAGAAGAGGCGCTGGCATGGGGTGTAACAGGGGCTGGATTACGTGCAACAGGCGTTGATTTTGACGTGCGTAAATGGCGTCCATATTCAGGTTATGAAAACTTTGAGTTCGATATTCCTATCGCTCACAACGGTGACTGTTATGACCGTGTGATGATCAAAGTAGAAGAGATGCGCCAGAGTATTCGTATTCTTGAGCAATGCTATAAGAATATGCCAGAAGGTCCTTTCAAAGCTGACCATCCATTGACAACTCCGCCACCAAAAGAGCGCACGTTGCAGCATATCGAAACCCTGATCAACCACTTCTTACAAGTGTCTTGGGGGCCGGTGATGCCAGCAAATGAGTCATTCCAGATGGTTGAAGCGACGAAAGGTATCAACAGCTACTACTTAACCAGTGATGGCAGCACAATGAGCTACCGTACGCGTATTCGTACGCCAAGCTACGCTCACTTGCAGCAAATTCCTGCCGTGATCAGAGGTAGTTTAGTTTCAGACTTAATCGTCTATCTGGGTAGTATCGATTTTGTAATGTCGGATGTGGATCGCTAACCATGCATAATGAACATAACGAAAATGAGAAGCACAACGAGCTCAATGTCGTGAATGTGTTTGAACCGCAAGTCAATCATGGCTTTGTCTTAACAGAGAAAGAGCGTGAAGAGATTGAAGGTGAGAAACACCATTACGAAGACGCACGTGCTGCCTCAATTGAAGCACTGAAAATTGTGCAAAAAAACCGCGGTTGGGTTGAAGATGGTGCGATCCATGCTATCGCTGACGTCTTAGGTATCCCAGCCAGTGATGTTGAAGGGGTGGCGACATTCTATAGCCAAATCTTCCGCCAACCAGTGGGTCGCCACATTATTCGCTATTGCGACAGTGTTGTTTGCCATATTACAGGTTATCAGGGCTTAGAAGCTGAAATAATTAAACAGCTGAATATTCGCCCTGGTCAAACAACAGCTGATGGCCGCTTTACATTGCTGCCGACCTGTTGCCTAGGTAACTGTGACAAGGGTCCAACGATGATGATCGATGATGACACTCACAGCTACGTGCAGCCTGAAAATATTCAAAAATTACTGGAGCAGTATCCATGACAAATTCTGTTAATCCAGTGATCCGTACTGCTGAAACTCATCCTCTAACATGGCGTTTGCGTGATGACAATCAGCCTGTTTGGTTAGATGAGTATCGCAGTAAAAACGGATACAAAGGTCTTGAGCGCGCGCTCAAAGGCATGGCACCCGATGAAGTTGTGAACCTCGTAAAAGACGCTGGCCTGAAAGGGCGAGGCGGTGCGGGCTTCTCAACAGGTCTGAAATGGAGCCTGATGCCAAAAGACGAAAACATGAAACTGCGTTACTTTTTATGTAATGCGGATGAAATGGAACCGGGCACCTATAAAGACCGTTTATTGATGGAGCAACTCCCTCACTTGTTAGTTGAAGGGATGATCACGGGCGCTTATGCACTTAAGGCCTACCGTGGTTATATCTTCTTACGGGGTGAGTATGTTGAAGCCGCGCAAAACCTGCGCCGTGCCATCGAAGAAGCCAAAGCGGCGGGTTTATTAGGAAAAAATATCCTCGGTTCGGGTTTTGATTTTGAACTGTTTGTCCACACCGGCGCTGGGCGTTATATCTGCGGTGAAGAAACCGCACTGATTAACTCTTTAGAAGGCCGCCGTGCTAACCCGCGTTCTAAACCACCATTTCCTGCAACATCAGGTGCTTGGGGTAAGCCAACTTGCGTTAATAACGTCGAAACCATTTGTAACGTGCCTGCTATTTTAGAGCACGGAGACCAATGGTATATCGATTTAAGCGCCGGTAAGAGTAAAGACGCGGGTACTAAATTAATGGGCTTCTCTGGCCGTGTGAAAAATCCGGGTCTGTGGGAATTGCCATTTGGTACAACGGCACGTGAAGTGTTGGAAGATTACGCAGGTGGTATGCGTGATGGACTGAAATTAAAAGCATGGCAGCCGGGTGGGGCAGGGACAGACTTCCTAACCAACGACCACCTCGACTTACCAATGGATTTCGAAAATATTGCCAAAGCAGGAAGCCGTCTTGGTACTGCATTGGCGATGGCGGTTGATCATGAAATCAACATGGTTTCTTTAGTGCGTAACTTAGAAACCTTCTTTGCTCGTGAATCCTGTGGTTGGTGTACGCCGTGCCGTGATGGTCTGCCATGGAGTGTGAAAATTTTACAAGCGCTGGAAAAAGGAGAAGGGCAGCCGGGGGATATTGAAACCCTAGAGCAGCTGTGCCGTTTCTTAGGACCGGGTAAAACTTTCTGCGCTCACGCACCGGGTGCGGTCGAACCGCTACAAAGTGCCATCAAATATTTCCGTGATGAATTCGAAGCGGGTATCTCGCAAAAAGATCTGCGTAACATCGTGCAGATTGCAGGTATCCAACCCAACCTGCTGAAGCAGCGTTGGTAATTATTTAGCGATTGAGCAACCGCTAAAGAGATTTTTCACGAAGAACGTATTTTTGATTAACGCCTGCTTTATGCGGGCCTTTGGGAAGCATGCTGACTATGGCTACAATATATGTAGACGGCAAAGAATATGACGTAAACGGGTCTGAAAACCTGTTACAAGCCTGTCTTTCTCTCGGGCTAGATATTCCTTATTTTTGCTGGCATCCGGCGCTGGGAAGCGTTGGCGCTTGCCGCCAGTGTGCGGTTAAGCAGTATCAAAACGCAGATGACACACGCGGTCGCCTAGTAATGTCTTGTATGACACCCGCAACGGAAGGTACCTACATCTCAATTGATGATGAAGAAGCCAAACAATTCCGTGAAAGTGTCGTGGAATGGCTGATGACCAACCACCCTCATGACTGCCCAGTCTGTGAGGAAGGGGGGAACTGTCACCTACAAGATATGACGGTAATGACCGGTCATAACATGCGTAAATATCGTTTTACGAAACGGACTCACATTAACCAAGACCTCGGTCCATTTATTAGTCATGAAATGAACCGTTGTATTGCGTGTTATCGCTGTGTTCGTTACTACAAAGATTATGCAGATGGCACGGATTTAGGGGTTTATGGGGCACATAACTATGTGTATTTCGGTCGTACTGAAGACGGTACACTGGAAAGTGAGTTCTCCGGTAACTTAGTTGAAGTTTGTCCTACCGGGGTATTCACCGATAAAACCCACTCTGAGCGCTATAACCGTAAATGGGATATGCAGTTTGCCCCCGGTATCTGCCAGCAGTGCAGTATCGGTTGTAATACTAGCCCCGGTGAGCGTTATGGTGAAATCCGCCGCATCGAAAACCGTTATAACGGCTCGGTAAACCACTATTTCCTGTGTGACCGTGGTCGCTTTGGTTATGGTTACGTCAACCGTAAAGACCGCCCTCGCCAAGCCGTACTCAATAAAAATGGCGTTAAGCAGGTCATTTCGGCTATCGAAGCGATGCAAAGTGGTGCGCAAATTATCAATCAAGCGAAAAAAGTGATTGGTATCGGTTCTCCACGCGCTAGCGTTGAAAGCAACTATGCATTACGCGCATTAGTTGGAGCAGAAAACTTCTATTCCGGTATTTCTGCGGGAGAGCAGCGTCGTTTAGCATTAATGCAAAATATTCTGCAAAACGGCGGTATCTATACGCCAACACTGCGTGAAGTAGAAGGCTATGATGCGGTACTGGTACTGGGTGAAGATTTAACTCAGACAGGTGCACGTATGGCGTTATCTGTACGCCAAGCGGTGAAAGGTAAAGCTCGTGAGATGGCGGCAGCGCAAAAAGTGGCTGACTGGCAAATCGCGGCAATCATGAATATTGGTCAACACGCAAAATACCCACTGTTTATTACCAATGTTGATGATACGCGTTTAGACGATGTGGCTGCCTTCAATTACCGTGCTCCAGTGGCTGACCAAGCGCGCTTCGGTTTTGCTATCGCCAATATGATTAATGGCGAAGCCCCTGCGGTGAATGATTTACCCGCAGACTTAAAAGCCAAAGTTGAAACCATTGCTCAAGCATTAGCCAGTGCGAAAAAACCATTAATTATCAGTGGTAGCCATAGTGCAAGCGAGGCAATGATCCAAGCGGCCGCTAACGTGGCATTCGCATTGAAAGCGAAAGGTGCGAACGTTGGGTTATCTTACTTAGCGTCTCATGCAAATAGTTTCGGTCTGGCAATGATGAATGCACAGCCATTAGACAGCGCTTTAGCTCGCATAGAAGCGAACGAAGCGGATGTGGCTATTGTTATCGAAAACGACCTGTACCGTCACAGCAGCGTGGATGCAGTCAATAGCGCATTAGCGAAATTGAGCCACTTGATTGTAGCGGATCATCAGCAAACCGACATCATGGATAAAGCAACATTAGTTCTGCCAGCAGCAAGTTTTGCTGAAGCAGACGGTACGTTGATTAACCAAGAAGGTCGTGCACAGCGTTTCTTCCAAGTCTTCGACCCAACGTATTACGACAAAGCTATCGTGATGAACGAAAGCTGGCGCTGGATGCATTCACTGCAAACTGAAGCGCAAGAGCGTGATGCGGATTGGTCTCAACTTGATCACGTTATCGCTGATTGTGTTGCCGCAATGCCACAATTCTCAGGTATG
Source organism: Providencia sp. PROV182 (assembly GCF_028480325.1). Classification (NCBI taxonomy): domain Bacteria; kingdom Pseudomonadati; phylum Pseudomonadota; class Gammaproteobacteria; order Enterobacterales; family Morganellaceae; genus Providencia; species Providencia sp. PROV182. The sequence goes on from NZ_JAMPOL010000001.1 coordinate 16,055, forward strand.
GTTGATGCCGCACCAAAAGCGTCTTTCCGTATTCGTGGTCAAAAACTGGCGCGTGAACCACATCGTTACAGTGGCCGTACAGCGATGCTAGCAAATCAATCTGTCCATGAACCTCGTCAACCGCAAGATATTGACTCTCCATTTGCTTTCTCAATGGAAGGGAACAACAGCCCAACCGCGCCGCGCCAGCAAATTCCATTTGCATGGGCACCAGGTTGGAACTCACCGCAAGCCTGGAATAAATTCCAAGCCGAAGTGGGGGGGCACCTGTTATTTGGTGACCCGGGTATCCGTTTGTTCAATTCAACAGAAGGTAAATTGGCTTACTTCACTGAAATTCCAGCGGCTTATCAAGCTAGCGAAGCGCAGTGGGTCGTCGCACCTTATTACCACCTGTTTGGCAGTGATGAAATGTCACAGCGTTCAGAGGTGATCCAAGAGCGTATGCCTGAGCCTTATATCATGCTGAACACGCAAGATGCTGCGGCACTGGGGCTGTCAGCGGGTGCTAAAGCTGAGTTTAGCCATGCAGGTCAAGCGTTTAACTTGACTGTTCGCCTCAGTAATCACCTGTCTACCGGTCAAATTGGCTTACCGCTAGGAATGCCAGGTATCGCACCGTCAATGGCTGGCGTGTCAGTCAATAATCTGCGGAGGGGAGCATGATGGATTGGATTTCTCCTGAAGTGATGGAAGTATTAATTTCCATCCTTAAATCTGTCGTCATTTTATTGGTTGTTGTGACTTGTGGGGCATACATGAGTCTGGGAGAGCGCCGTATTCTCGGTCTATTCCAGAACCGTTATGGTCCAAACCGCGTTGGCCCGTTTGGGATGGGCCAGTTAATCGCCGACATGTTCAAAATGCTTTTTAAAGAAGACTGGATCCCACAGTTCGCGGATAAGAAAATCTTTACGCTAGCACCAGTTATCGCATTTTGTTCATTGTTCCTTGCATTTGCAATCGTGCCTGTCAGCCCGACTTGGCACGTAGCAGACTTGAACATTGGGATTCTATTCTTCCTGATGATGGCGGGTCTAGCGGTCTATGCGGTGTTATTCGCGGGTTGGTCAAGTAATAACAAATACTCATTATTAGGTGCGATGCGTGCGTCAGCACAAACCGTGAGTTACGAAGTATTCTTAGGCCTTTCTTTAATGGGTGTGGTTGCACAAGCAGGTTCATTCAACCTGATTGATATTGTGAACTCCCAAGAAGGCATGTGGAACATTATTCCTCAATTCTTTGGTTTTGTGACTTTTGCGATAGCGGGCGTTGCGGTATGTCACCGTCACCCGTTTGACCAACCAGAAGCAGAACAAGAGATTGCGGATGGTTACCACGTTGAATACTCAGGGATGAAGTTCGGTCTGTTCTTCGTTGGTGAGTATATCGGTATCGTAACGGTTTCTGCACTGATTGTGACGCTGTTCTTTGGTGGCTGGCATGGTCCATTCCTGCCGTCATTCTTGTGGTTTGCTATCAAAACTGGCTTTTTCATGATGATGTTTATCTTGATCCGTGCCTCTTTACCGCGTCCACGTTATGACCAAGTGATGTCTTTCGGTTGGAAAATTTGCCTGCCGCTGACACTGCTTAATCTGCTGGGTACTGCAGCAGTGATTTTATACAACGCTCAGTAAGGGGTGATTGAACCATGACATTGAAAGAGTTATTGGTCGGTTTCGCCACCCAAGTACGTAGTATTTGGATGGTCGGCCTACATGCGTTCGATAAACGCGAAACGCAAATGTATCCAGAAGAGCCGGTTTATCTGCCACCCCGTTACCGTGGTCGTATCGTGTTGACGCGCGATCCAGACGGTGAAGAGCGTTGTGTTGCATGTAACTTGTGTGCGGTAGCTTGCCCTGTGGGTTGTATCTCACTGCAAAAAGCTGAACACGAAGATGGCCGCTGGTACCCTGAATTTTTCCGCGTTAACTTTTCGCGCTGTATTTTCTGTGGTCTGTGTGAAGAGGCTTGCCCTACCACGGCAATCCAATTAACACCTGATTTTGAAATGGCCGATTGGAGACGTCAGGATCTGGTTTACGAGAAAAATGACCTGTTGATTTCAGGTCCGGGTAAATATCCTGATTATAACTTTTACCGTAAATCAGGTATGGCGATTGCAGGTAAAGACAAAGGTGAAGCGGATAACGAAGCGAAACCTATCAACGTCAAAGACCTGTTGCCATAAGGAGCGATATTCATGGAATTTACATTTTATATCGCCGGTCTAGTTGCCATTTTAGCAACTTTAAGGGTGATAACGAATACAAATCCGGTGCATGCACTGTTGTATCTGGTTGTTTCTCTGCTGGCTCTGTCAATGGTGTTTTTCTCCCTCGGCGCGTATTTTGCTGGAGCGTTGGAAATCATCGTTTATGCAGGTGCCATCATGGTCCTGTTCGTGTTCGTCGTGATGATGCTCAACCTAGGACGTTCTGTTCAAGAACAAGAGCGCGCTTGGTTGACGCCGAAAAACTGGATTGGTCCTGCTGTGTTATCCGCAGTTTTATTGGCTATCTTAGTTTACGGCATCACCTCATTGTCATATCAAGAAGGCATTGAGGGCACCATCATTGGGGCGAAAGAAGTGGGTATTAGCTTGTTCGGGCCTTACGTTCTGGCTGTCGAATTGGCGTCACTGTTACTACTAGCTGGTTTAGTTGTCGCATTCCACGTTGGACGTGACCGTAAAGAAAACGGTGCTGATCTTGTCAGTATCGCGAAGGCGGAGGAGCAAAAATGATACCTCTAGAACATGGTCTGATTTTAGCGGCGATTTTATTTGTGATGGGGCTTAGCTGCCTTGTTATTCGCCGCAATCTGCTTTTCATGCTGATCGGACTGGAAATCATGATTAACTCAACTGCACTGGCATTTGTGGTTGCAGGGAGTTTTTGGGGGCAGCCAGACGGCCAAATTATGTATATATTGGCAATTACATTGGCTGCAGCGGAGGCGAGTATTGGATTGGCGTTGTTACTGCAACTCCATCGTCATCGTCAGAACCTGAATATTGATAAAGTCAGTGAGATGCGCGGATGAACCTACTCTATTTAACTATTCTGTTGCCTTTACTGGGGTCGGTGTTGTTAGCCTTCTCCCGTGGACGCTGGTCAGAAAACGTTTCGGCCATTATTGGTGCGGGGTCGGTCGGCTTAGCGGCCATCGTCGCATTCTATGCTGGCAATGAATTTTTAGCTCAAGACGCTGGTAGCGTGTTCATCCAACCTCTGTGGACTTGGATGTCTGTCGGTACCTTTAATATCCCATTCACCCTAATGTTAGATGGTCTATCTCTGACCATGTTAGGTGTGGTAACGGGTGTGGGCTTCCTTATTCATGTATACGCTTCTTGGTATATGCGTGGTGAGGAAGGTTACTCACGTTTCTTCGCTTACACTAACCTGTTTATCGCGAGTATGGTGGTCTTAGTCCTCGCTGATAACATGATGCTGATGTATCTCGGTTGGGAAGGGGTAGGGCTGTGCAGTTACCTGTTGATTGGTTTCTATTATACCAATCCAGAAAACGGTAAAGCCGCAATGAAAGCGTTCTTTGTCACGCGTATCGGTGATGTATTCCTCGCAATTGGTATGTTTATCCTGTGGAATGAGCTCGGCACATTGAATTTCAGCGAAATGGCGGTGTTAGCACCTCAGAAATTTGCTGAAGGTTCGAGTGCGATCAATTGGGCAACCTTAATGTTATTAGGTGGCGCAGTCGGTAAATCAGCACAGTTACCATTGCAAACGTGGTTGGCAGATGCGATGGCGGGTCCTACGCCAGTTTCAGCATTGATCCACGCCGCAACCATGGTAACGGCCGGTGTGTACTTAGTGGCTCGTACCCACGTTCTGTTCTTATTAGCGCCAGAAGTTTTACATCTAGTTGGCGTTGTGGGCGCAGTGACATTAGTACTGGCAGGGTTTGCTGCACTGGTTCAAACCGATATCAAGCGCGTGCTTGCTTATTCCACGATGAGCCAAATCGGTTATATGTTTTTGGCTCTCGGTGTGCAAGCTTGGGATGCTGCGATTTTCCACCTGATGACGCACGCTTTCTTTAAAGCACTGTTGTTCCTGTCAGCAGGTTCTGTCATTTTGGCATGCCACCACGAGCAAAATATCTTCAAAATGGGCGGATTGCGTAAGCAAATTCCATTTATCTACGCTGTGATGTTGATTGGCGGAAGCGCACTGGCAGCATTGCCATTGTTTACTGCTGGTTTCTACAGTAAAGATGCCATTTTGTGGGGTGCGCAGCTTGATGGACAAACTGTATTGTTGTGGGCAGGTATCCTCGGTGCATTAATGACCGCAATTTATACCTTCCGTATGATTTTCATCGTGTTCCACGGTGAAGCAAAAATCAAAGCGCATAAGGTTAAAGGCATCACTCACACATTACCACTGGGCATTTTGGCTATCCTTGCAACGTTTGTTGGTGCATTAATCCATCAACCACTCGAAGGGGTATTCCCTGCAGAAGCGGCTGGCAGTGAAGACGGTAAAGTCTTACTCGAAGCGATTTCTGGCGGGTTTGCTATCGCTGGTCTATTAATTGCGGTATTCCTCTACCTGTTTAGACGTTCAATAGTCGATGCTATCGCGAAAACTGCGGTGGGTCGTTTCTTCAGCGCATGGTGGTACCAAGCGTGGGGCTTCGACTGGCTGTATGACGTAGTCTTTGTAAAACCGTTTAAAGGTATTGCATGGCTACTGGAAAGCGATCCGATTAACTCTCTGATGAATATCCCTGCACATCTTTCACGTTGGGCAAATAAAGGGCTTGCAGTGAGTGAAAACGGCCAAATCCGTTGGTATGTTGCCTCGTTGGGGCTGGGTGCAGTGCTGATTCTTGCTCTGCTGCTTTTGGTTTAATTAAGGGACACATTGCGCCATGCTATTACCCTGGCTAATACTCATTCCCTTCATCGGAGGCCTGCTAAGCTGGCAGGCTGACCGGTTCAGTCATCGCGCACCGCGCTGGATTGCACTGGCGACGATGGGAATAACATTAATACTCTCCGTGCAATTGTGGTTAGAAGGGAATTACTCTCTTGTTAATCCACAAGGGATTCCACAATGGCAATCTGTTTTCTTTATGCCGTGGATCCCTTCACTGGGAATTGACTTTCATTTAGCTATTGACGGTTTATCACTGCTGATGGTCGTATTAACGGCTATCATGGGGGCTTTCTCGATTCTGAGCTCTTGGAGTGAAAACCAGAAGAACCAAGGTGCGTATCACTTTAACCTGCTGTGGATTATCACAGGTGTGATGGGGATTTTCACCGCGGTTGACTTGTTCTTATTCTTCTTCTTCTGGGAGATGATGCTGATCCCAATGTACTTCCTGATTGCCAATTGGGGGCACAAAGGGTCAGAAAACAGACAACATATCAAAGCTGCGACTAAGTTCTTTATCTATACGCAAGCAAGTGGCTTGATCATGTTGGTTTCCATCATTGGATTGGCACTAGCGAATTACAATACTTCAGGCGTATTAACATTCGATTATAACCAACTGTTAGGCGCAGAACTGTCTAGTAACGTTGCGTTTATGTTGATGTTAGGTTTCTTTATCGCCTTTGCCGTTAAAATGCCACTGGTTCCTTTCCATGGTTGGATGGCAGATACCCAAGAACAATCGCCAACAGCGGGTTCCGTGGATATCTCCGGTATCATGCTAAAAACCGCAGCATACGGCCTGTTACGCTTTACTTTGCCTCTGTTCCCTGAAGCCTCTATCCAGTTCACGCCAGTGGCGATGACGCTGGGTGTGATCAGTATCTTCTACGGCGCATGGTTGGCGTTCAAACAAACGGATATCAAACGTTTGGCAGCGTACAGTAGCTTATCCCATATGGGCTTTGTGACAGTCGCTATTTACGCGGGTTCAACCTTGGCTTACCAAGGTGCGGTGATTCAAATGATCACCAACGGTTTGTCCGGTGCGGCACTGATTATCATCAGTGGTCAACTGTATGAACGTACGCAAACGCGTGATATGCGTATGATGGGTGGATTATGGAAACGCATTAAATGGTTACCAGGAATGTCCCTGTTCTTTGCTGCGGCAACGCTAGGAATGCCAGGTACAGGTAACTTCATTGGTGAATTTATGATCCTGTTTGGCAGCTTCAGCCAATTCACGTTAGTGACTTGTATTATGGTCTTTGGTGTGGTGTTTGCGTCTATCTACTCACTGTGGATGATGCAACAGACCTACTACGGTACACCTAAGTCTGAAAAAGAAATGAAAGGGTTAACGGCGCGTGAGTTTGGTGTGCTGCTGGCTCTGGCTGTATTACTGGTTATCATCGGTTTCTACCCGCAACCAATTTTAGATACATCAATTGGTTCGATGGAAACATTGCATAACCTGTATTCTGCTTCACTTACAACATTAGGGCTGTAATTCGCCATGACAATAACTCCTCAAGAACTGATCGCAATACTACCACTGATGATCGTCGGGTTGACGGCGGTGGTTGTGATGCTGTCCATTGCGTGGCGACGCGATCACCTTACCAGTGCCGCGCTGACAGTATCTGGCTTTGTTATTGCGTTGCTTTCACTGATTTGGGTAGCCGACGGCTACCTAATGGATGTGACTTCGCTTATTCGTGTTGATGGCTTTGCGCTGTTCTATAGTGCATTAGTCCTGATTGCAGGTATCGGTACCAGCATCTTTGCCTACCACTGGCTGGAAGGTTTTGGCGACAATAGAGATGAATTCCACTTGTTAGTTGCTATCGCGGTGGCAGGTGGTGTGCTGTTATCTATGTCAAACCATATGGCGTCGATGTTTATCGGTATTGAGCTGATTTCATTGCCACTGTTTGGCTTAGTTGCCTATACCTTTGAGCGCAGTCGCACATTAGAAGCTGGGATCAAGTACATGCTGTTATCTGCAGCAGCGTCTTCATTCCTGTTATTCGGAATTGCGTTACTGTATGCGGAATCGGGTAGCTTAAGCTTCGCAGCTGTTGGTCAAAGTCTTTCTGATAACCAAATTCACGCCCCATTAGTGATGATTGGTTTCGGTATGCTCATTGTTGGTTTTGGCTTTAAACTGTCACTGTTTCCATTCCAACTGTGGACACCAGACGTTTATCAAGGTGCGCCTGCACCTGTATCAGCTTTCTTAGCAACGGGTAGTAAAATCGCTATCTTTGCCGTATTAGTGCGTATCTTTTTGGAAGCACCAATTGCCAACAGCAATACGTTAGCGATTGTGATTTCAGTGATTGCCATAGCATCTATCTTGTTTGGTAATTTACTGGCTATCACACAAAAAAGCGCAAAACGCTTGCTGGGTTACTCATCTATCTCGCATATGGGTTATTTACTCGTTGCCCTTGTTGCGTTACGTATCGACCCAGTAGCGTCACAAGTGACTATCGCAATCTACTTAGTGGGTTACTTGTTTGCAAGCTTAGGCGCATTTGGTGTTGTGAGTATCGTTTCCAGTCCTTATCGTGGTGATGACCAGGATGATTTCAGTGCATTCCGTGGGCTGTTCTGGCATAAACCCGTTCTAGCAACGGTAATGACTGTGATGATGCTGTCGCTGGCGGGTATTCCAATTACATTAGGATTTATTGGTAAATTCTATGTGATTGCATCTGCGGTGAATGCAGAGTTATGGTGGTTAACAGGAGCTGTAGTGGTTGGTAGTGCAATTGGCTTATATTACTACCTAAGCTTTATGGCTAGCCTATATAGCCGCGATGCAGAACATGCAGAACGTTATACAGGCCCTGAAAAAGCAACGTTAGGGACCGTTGTTGCTGTTATTTGCGCCATTGCGGTTATTGTCTTTGGTGTATGGCCACAACCTCTTATTGATATGACATCAACAGCACTTGCTGTGATTAACTAATAGGCTAAAATTTCCTATAGTTGATAAACCGGCTACTTTTGAGTAGCCGGTTTTTTTTAATCAGGTAACTGACGCTGATATTGGTATTCCATATCATCTAAAAAAGACATTAGTACTTGGCTTGCGGTATTGATCTTTTGAATATTTACTGTTTTTTCAGACGATTTTTCATTAATAAAATGGCACCATTCCCACCAATAATTCTTAATGAGGCCTATCTGAGTAATAATTGATAATTTATGTGAATCTATAGCGGTGATTTGTTCTGATAAGAGCATGAGTTGAGAAAGCTTAAATATTGTTTTATCAATGTGATTAACTTCTTCCTTTAATTCTAAAATTTGGTTTCCTAAATCTAGCCTGACCTCTACAAGTTGCGCAAATTCTAAACCATCATCAATGACTGATAATAAATTTTTAATAAAAGCAATGGCTGACTTTAATATTTGCTTTTTATTTGTTGGCATATCAATTGAGTCAATTAACTCATCATTTAACAAATGTTTTTTTAAGAAATCAGTGATTTTAGATTTTAAGATGATATCTTCTGCTGCGGTAATAACGGAGTGTTGCTGATTGATTTCGTTTATTTTTAGCATTTTACTATTTTTGGATGTGACTAGGAGTTCTTTTTGTTCTGCGTATTGCTGTAGTTTATGTTGGTTGCTTTCTTCCACATGAATGAGTGATAGAGAGTCGGTGGTGTAACTGAATTTGGTAATTATTCTTTCTAGCTCTAATTTAAAATCAATTAAATCTTCAATAAAGCTTGTGACTAAAATTCCGTCAGGTATATTTGTATTTTCACTATTTAATTCACTTTTTAAAATATAATTTAATTTTATTTTTAGCTTCGGTATCGAGTTTCTGATTGTTTCATTTATATTGAAAGTCTTACTTGCAATTTTTTGTATCTTTCCGTGTATGATAAAGTCATAATGTATTATATTTTTATTAAATGCGGAAATTTCATTTGACATATGCCTTAACTGATAAATATCAATGGAGGGCAATATCGGTAAATCAAGCTTATCTTGCATATGAGTACCTTTTATTGAGGGGGGGTGCTATTTGGTTGAATTTGGTCAAATAACGTTATTAAATGTGTAGAGTATTCTTGAATGGTATACCAGGATGTAACAATTCGTTTGAAATGAGTAATGAATTTAATAAGTTTATCAGCGTTATTGATTTTTTTGAAAACCTCGATTGATTGGGTTATTTCAGTTAGGAGGACAAGCCACATATAATCTAAATGGTCAACGGCTAACCGTGCATCTTTAAAGAAACCATCGATTTTATGGAGGTTAATTTGAATATCAAAGATAACTTTTTTGATGAGTTCTTCTTTGTTAATTTGATCGTTAATTGATTTTATTTCTGCTAATGTTTCATTTTTTCTTGCTCGAATTTTTTCAGCTTTCGAGCCAAAAATACTACCAGTAATAATGAGACCGATGACACCACCTGCTAAGCCGGTGAAGCTGAGTTTTACAAAATGTGAATACTCTTGTTCTAATTGCTGTAGTTCCTGTTTTTTCGTTTTAAGTAATTCTTGTAAGTAGGTATCTGTAATTTCATTATCAGTAGTTTCAAGTTGATTATATAGCCCTTTAATATTAAACAATAATGATTCAACGTGTTGATAATTAGATAGATACCCACCTGTAATATGTACTCTAAAATCTGAAATGATATTTTTAATATTACTTGTCTTAATGGATTGCTCCTTAATATCATCTTTAATTAATTGTAAGATATTAGTTAGTTCAGTCGCTATTTGTTGGTCATCGCTTTGATAAAATATTTCATCTAACTCACTTTCATTAATATCATTCAAACTGTCTGATACTCTTTTCAATATAGGCATATGGTTTATATATTCAATAATCTGCCCTCCTGTATGTATAATGTTTCGGCTAGCTAGAGATAGGTTGACAGATTGCTCTTTAACATGTTGCTCGACATTATCCCAGGTATTGGCATGATCTCGAATATTGATAATGGTATTAATTAATTCGTCTGTATCTATTGGTAAAGTGGTTGATGAGGTAATACCAAACCATTTTAGAATATCATTTTTTTTCCAAGGCAAAGAAAGAGAGAAGTAAACATGGCGATGTATGCTAATTAAATCGTCTAATGTAAAAATACCGACTTCGCGGGTTGAAAGAGCATCTTGATTCGTTAATAAAGCTAAGGTTGTATGGCCTATATGCTCTTTTTCAATAATTCTGTCGTAATTTTCTTTTGTATTCATTTTAAAATCCATGTTGATTAAGTTAAGGATTGAACACTAATTTGTATTAGCACTATTGTATGGTTGAGTTACCTATTTATTGTAAATGAAAATATAAATTTCATATTTGTTAACCTACTAGAAATTGGCTGAAAGTTTTATACTAAAAAATGAAAAACAGAGCTAAAAAATAGCACTTTGAACAAGTCAATACATGTTTAAAATATTATTTTGTATTATATATATTTAGAAATCATCTATAGTGATACTAAATTAAATAACGCATAACAATATGATGATAATTAAAATTTACGGTGGTTTTACTTTTTAGGGCTAAATAGAATTGTAATGGAATATAGGTTTGCAGATTAAATATAACTATGTTTCAAAATGGAATTCTTATTGGATAAAAATGAAGCAATTTCGAGAGGAAGGAAAGAAGAAAGGGGATAAAATCACATTTTCAATTAATTAAATGAATGGAATGACGTGTAATATATATAATAAGCTATACTATCAACAACCTGAACCTCTATTCGTGTAACAAGGTTGGTTTTGATGTGATTTCTCTTGGCTATCGTCATTTGGGGCATAAGCGATAATTATAGTGATGTACTAAAAACAATTTGTTTATTGCAGATAATCTGTTTTTAGTGCTGAACCGGTGACATAGCATTTACTGTTAGTCATCAATGTATTAAAAAATGGTTTTGCGCTATATAATAACGCGTAGTGAATTTGTGTGATGTAGCAGTGGGAATCTAAAGTGAACTATAAAAAAATTGATCAACTGATAACTGAAATTTTGGATCATTTGTCTACATTGACACTAAAAAACCAAGAGTTTATTCGTTTTGTTTGGCAATTGGATGCGCAGACCGCTTTCCCTGGTCTTTCATGGCTATCAGTGCAAGAAAGCTACCCTCAATTTTACTGGTATCAACGGACGGGAGCTGAAGAATGTAGTGCTCTTGGCATGGTGAAATCTTTTGATTCGATAGATAAGGCTCAAGCTTTTTTATCGCAATACCCTGATATACCAGAAATGCGCCTATGGGGGCTTAATGGGTGGAATGCCGTCGGGGATGGGATCCCTGACGAGATAAAACGTCAAGCAACATTTTGTTTTTTACCTCGTATTGAAATTCATCGACTACGTTCAACGATTAACGTTAGTATCAATATAGAAGGTGAAGAAGATCGCTTAAATGCCATTCATCTTTTACAGCAATTAAAACCCGCTTCTCAAGTGACATTGGCACTGAATGCGGATATTACTGCGCAAGAACATATTCCTACTCATGATGAATGGTGCCGTTTATTAAATTGCGCTATTGATGATATGAAGTCAGGGAAAATGGAAAAAGTGGTTATGGCAAGGGAAACAAAACTCACCCTGTCTAAGCCTATTGCGGTTGCTCAGTTTTTAGCACAAAGCCAGCAAGTGAATCATCATTGCTACCATTTTATGATGGCCTTCAACGCGCATTCTGGTTTTATTTCTTCAACCCCCGAGCGTTTATATTTACGTCAAGATGGCCAATTAAATTCTGAGGCCTTAGCGGGAACCGTCGCTAATGACCCTGATGATGCAGTCGCAGCAGAGTACGCTAAATGGTTGATGGAAGATAAAAAAAACCAACATGAAAACTTAGTGGTTGTTGATGATATTTGTCAACAATTGCAAGGGGCGGTGACTGGGGTAGATGTGTCTTCAGCAAAAGTTATTCGTTTAAGAAAAATTCAACACCTTTATCGTTCAATTGTTGCGACGCTAATCACCCCTTCTGATAGCGATTGTTTACAACGCCTCCAACCTACCGCAGCCGTGTGTGGTTTGCCACGAAAAGTCGCTCGGCAATTTTTAGCCAAAAATGAACCTTTTTCTCGCGGCTGGTATGCAGGAACGGGTGGTTTTATGAGCTTAAATAAAAGTGAATTCGCGGTATCTCTACGTTGTGCGCAAATAGAGGGTGCACAGGTCTCATTATATTCAGGCGCTGGTATTGTCAGTGGCTCAGACCCAGAGCAAGAGTGGATAGAAATTGAAAATAAAGCGGCTGGGCTAAAGTCTTTATTTGAAAATAACGAAAAACCATAAAATAAAAATGGTTATTTTCTTTTTTATTTCAATTAGTTCATCAAAAATTGTCCTGAGATCAAGAAATTTATTTCAGCCAGTCTAAACTAATTGATAACTAATAATTTGCTGAGCATATTATGTCGAATTCTGCTTTTAACCTCCGTTGGGCTGAAGTGATAATCGAAGCACTGTCTCGCCACGGAATGAAACACATCTGTATTGCGCCTGGTTCGCGCTCAACACCCTTGACCCTTGCGGCAATTAACCATGGTAAATTGCATTGCCATACGCATTTTGATGAGCGTGGTTTAGGGCACCTAGCTCTAGGTTTAGCAAAAGCCAGTCATGAGCCTGTAGGGGTTATCGTTACCTCTGGTACAGCTGTTGCAAACCTTTACCCTTCATTAATTGAAGCCGGTTTAACAGGGGAAAAGGTGATTTTTCTTACCGCTGACAGACCGCCAGAATTGATTGATTGCGGTGCTAATCAAGCTATTCGGCAAACACATATTTTTGCGTCTCACCCCTCTCAATCATTAATGTTGCCACGGCCGACGCAAGATATTTCAGCGAAATGGTTGGTCACCGCGATTGATAATGGCATGAACCAGTTACACCATGGTGGCTTTCATATTAATTGTCCATTTGCAGAGCCACTATATGGTGAAATGGATGGGGAATATGAGTGGCAGCAAACACTTGGAGAATGGTGGAATTCTTCTCACCCGTGGTTAACGGAGCCATTAACCCATTCCGTCGCATTGGTTGCGGATTGGTATTTTTGGCGTCAGAAAAAAGGCGTTGTGATTGCAGGGCGAATGACAGCGAGTGAAGGGGAGTTAGTTGCAAAATGGGCACAGGAACTTGGATGGCCAGTACTCGGTGATGTGCTGTCTCAAACCGGACAACCTTTTCCATGTGCCGACTTATGGCTACAACATCCAGAAACTCAGTCTATTTTAAAAGATGCGGAATTAGTCGTTCAGTTTGGTTCAAGCTTAACGGGAAAACGGCTCTTACAATGGCAAGCCAATTGTGAGCCGCAAGAGTATTGGATTATCGACTCAATACCTCAGCGGTTAGACCCAGCCAATCATAAGGGAAGAAAATTAACCTGTTCAATCAAGGGTTGGCTAGATAACCATCCTGCACAGCCGAGAAGCTTGTGGTGTGAGTCGCTGCCCACTTTAGTGCAAAAAACTCAACACCATGTGCGCCAACGCTTACAAGCGCAGTTTTCAGAAGCCGCAGTTGCACACCAATTACCTGAACTGCTACCTCCACGAGGCCAACTATTTGTTGGCAACAGCTTAATTGTCCGTTTGGTAGATGCACTAGCACAACTTCCATTGGGCTATCCTGTTTATAGTAACCGGGGCGCGAGTGGTATTGATGGTTTGATTTCTACCATGGCAGGTGTTCAACGGGCAACAGCACGGCCAACATTGGCTATTGTTGGGGATATTTCTGCATTATATGACTTGAATAGTTTGGCTTTGTTGCGTGAGCCTTCAGCGCCCACCGTTCTGATCGTGGTGAATAACAATGGTGGGCAAATTTTTTCTATGTTACCTACACCAGACGAAGCAAGACAAAACTATTACTGTATGCCGCAAAATGTCAGTTTCGAGCCCGCGGCGAAAATGTTTGGTTTACAATATTGTACGCCGACAGACTGGACAACACTAAAAAATACCGTTCAACAATTTTGGCGCCGTCAACAGGGCACATTGCTGGTGGAATTGCAGGTGGCAAGTGATGAAGGCGCCCGTACGTTAAAACAACTATTGAATGAAGTTGTGGAACTGTAATGTTATCTGCCCATAGACATAATTCAGTCTCATCTGCTCCTTGGGTCATCTGGCTGCATGGCTTGTTAGGTAGTGCCGATGACTGGCTACCAGTGATTGAACAAACACGTGCTTTTCCATCGTTAGCGGTGGATTTACCAGGGCATGGCGGTTCTCACTCAGAGCCATGCCAAGGTTTTTCACATTTTGATCAACAACTCAGCGCTCTTTTACAGTATCATCAAATTAATGAATACTACTTGGTTGGCTATTCACTCGGTGCTCGGTTAGCGATGCATTTTGCCTGTCACTATCAGCCTAACGGATTATTAGGTCTAGTGATTGAGGGGGGCAATGTGGGATTAGTCAATGAACAAGAACGAGTTGCTCGGGCGGCTAATGATAAGGCATGGGCACAACGTTTTCGTTCAGAACCCATCGAAGAAGTGTTAGATGATTGGTATCAACAAGCTGTATTTGCTGATTTGTCGACCACTCAGCGCCAACATTTAATTCAGTTACGTCGGCAAAATAACCCGCACAGTATTGCTGCTATGCTAGAAAATACATCATTAGCAAAGCAACCTTTCTTGGCGGACAAATTGCATCAATTGACCTGTCCTTATCGTTATTTTTGTGGCGAAAAGGATAAAAAATTTCGAAGCGTTTCGCAACAATATGAATTGCCGTTAACGCTAATTGAAAATGCAGGGCATAATGCGCATCGGGAAAACCCAATGGGCTTTGTAGCTGCACTACACCATTTTTTATCACACTGTGGTTAAAGGAATCTGATAATGATTTATCCAAGCGAAGAAAAATTATACGCACCAATTGAATGGCAAGATTGCTCTACAGGGTTTGAAGATATTCGCTATCATAAATCTCCTGAAGGGATTGCAAAAATTACGATTAATCGCCCAGAAGTGCGTAATGCTTTTCGTCCACAAACCGTGAAAGAAATGATCCAAGCTCTATCTGATGCACGCTATGATGACCAAGTTGGAACTATCATTTTAACGGGTGAAGGTGAAAAAGCATTTTGTGCCGGTGGTGACCAAAAAATTCGTGGCGACTACGGCGGGTATCGTGACGAAAGTGGTACTCATCACTTAAATGTATTAGATTTCCAACGTCAAATTCGTACTTGTCCAAAACCTGTGGTGGCAATGGTCGCCGGTTTCTCTATCGGTGGTGGTCATGTGTTACATATGATGTGTGACCTGACTATTGCTGCAGATAACGCAATCTTTGGCCAAACCGGTCCAAAAGTTGGCTCATTTGATGGTGGCTGGGGTGCGTCTTATATGGCACGTATTGTTGGGCAGAAAAAGGCACGTGAAATCTGGTTCCTGTGCCGCCAGTATAATGCACAAGAAGCGTTGGATATGGGGCTGGTTAATACTGTCGTTCCTTATGCTGACTTAGAAAAAGAGACTGTGCGTTGGTGTCGTGAAATGCTAGAGAACAGCCCAATGGCATTACGTTGCTTGAAAGCCGCCTTGAATGCAGATTGTGATGGTCAGGCTGGCCTGCAAGAGCTCGCAGGTAATGCCACTATGTTGTTCTATATGACAGATGAAGGGCAAGAAGGCCGTAACGCCTTTAATGAAAAACGTGCTCCAGACTTCTCTAAATATAAGCGTAATCCATAATGCGTAAAGCCCGTATTTATTCGTTCAGCCTGCCGATGGAGGCAGGCGTTATCCTTCGCTATCAGCGACTAAAAACGCGTGATGGGCTTTTAGTCTGTTTACAAGATGGGGATAATGAAGGTTGGGGAGAAATTTCGCCTCTACCTGAATTCAGTCGTGAAACATTAGAAGAAGCAACCGCAGAAACTATTAAGCGACTGAATGAATGGGTGAAAGAAGGCAAAATTTCTAATAGTTTATTACCCTCTGTGGCTTTTGGGTGCAGCTGTGCTCTAGCGGAGCTGGCAGGGGAGCTTCCTGAACAAGCTGATTACCGCAAAGCGCCTTTATGTAGTGGAGATCCTGACGATTTAATCTTAAGCCTTGATGCAATGGAAGGTGATAAAGTCGCTAAGGTTAAAGTCGGTCTATATGAAGCGGTACGTGATGGTATGGTGGTTAACCTGTTACTAGAGGCAGTTCCAGAACTGAAACTGCGTTTGGATGCGAATCGCAGTTGGACCCGAACAAAAGCCGACGGTTTTGCTAAATATGTTAATCCAGACTACCGTAGTCGTATTGCGTTTTTAGAGGAGCCGTGTAAGACCCGTGAAGAGTCACTGCAATTTGCAGCAGATACTGGCATTAGTATTGCTTGGGATGAAAGTGTACGTGAAGAAGGCTTTATGGTAGAATCGCAGGAAGGGGTTTCTGCGATAGTCATTAAACCGACCCTGACAGGTAGCTTGTCATATTGCCGCTATTTAGTGGAAGAATCACATCGCTTAGGGTTACAAGCTGTGATTAGCTCATCCATTGAAAGTAGTTTTGGTTTAACACAACTTGCTCGTGTAGCGCATTGGCTAACGCCAAATACCATTCCAGGCTTAGACACGGTATCACTTATTCAATCTCAATTGGTACGGCCTTGGCCACAATGTGATATTCCGCTTCAGCAGTTAGATGATTTAACGCTTGTATGGCAGAGTTAACACAATTTAAAGATTGGCCTTGGCAACACTGGGCCAATCTTCGTCCGAACTCAATCGCTCTAGTCACAGAGTCCCAAAGTATGACTTGGGAAAGTGTAAGCCAACAAATTACTGACCTTAGAACTTACTTTTTAATGCAAGGCGTAGAGCAGAGGCAGTGTATTGTTTTACATGGAAAAAATTCAGTTGAATTATTACTGAGTCAGCTGGCACTTATTGCTTGTGGGGCTCGTGTTTTACCATTAAATCCCCGCCTCCCAGAACGGTTGTTAGCAGAATTATTACCTCATCTTAATGTTAGCTCAGTTATTGATTTTACTGATGAATCAAATCTGTTAGCAAATTATCGTAATTTAGATTATCAACTTTATTACCATTTTATTAGTGATGAAGAGGTTGCTCCGGTTATTTTTCAAGAGGTTATTCAGCAGCCCGCTACGTTGATTTTAACATCGGGATCGACAGGCCTACCTAAAGCCGCTGTTCACAGTATCGCTGCGCACTTAAATAGTGCAGCAGGTGTTGTTAATCTGATGAATTACCAGCAAGGAGATTGTTGGTTACTATCGCTGCCGTTATTCCATGTATCTGGTCAGGGGATTGTTTGGCGCTGGCTTCTTAAAGGTGGCTCACTTGCGGTCAAAAACCTTCCTTTGGCTCAAGCATTGCATGAGGTCACTCATGCCTCTTTAGTTCCGACCCAGTTATGGCGTTTATTAAATGATAAATCAGTGACTAATATCGCATTGAAAGCCGTTTTATTGGGAGGAGCGAGTATCCCTTCAACCTTGACGGATCTGGCTCAACAGCATGGTATTGCTTGTTGGAGCGGCTATGGGATGACAGAAATGGCATCTACGGTTTGTGCGAAACGGGCAGACGGTAAAAAAGGTGTCGGTTTACCCTTAAAAGGCAAGCAAGTTCGTCTTGTGGATGATGAAATTCAAATTCAATCAGACAGTCAGGCTCTGGGTTATTGGTTTGATGGGCAACTTCACCC
The DNA here is from genome assembly GCF_028480325.1 of Providencia sp. PROV182. NCBI lineage: Bacteria > Pseudomonadati > Pseudomonadota > Gammaproteobacteria > Enterobacterales > Morganellaceae > Providencia > Providencia sp. PROV182. The sequence goes on from NZ_JAMPOL010000001.1 coordinate 33,692, forward strand.
ATTAAATTGCCTAGATAACTGGTTTAAAACCAATGATAAAGGGGCTTTTATTGATGGGGAATATCAGGTTGTTGGTCGTCTAGATAATTTATTTATTAGTGGCGGGGAATGTGTTCAACCCGAAGATATCGAATCAGTCATAAATTCACATCCTGATGTCAGCCAAAGTTTTATTATACCTATTGATGATGTGCAATTTGGGCAACGTCCTGTCGCGGTTATTGAAGCAAATGAGTCAGTGGATTTAAATCAGCTGGCGGATTGGTTAAAAGATAAACTCGCTCCATACCAATATCCTATGGCATTTTATTATTTAGACCCTGAATTGAAAGCAGGGGGAATAAAAGTGTCTAGGCAACAAGTGAAGAAGTGGTTGTTAGCGAGAATAAGAGAATAGGGCGAAATAGTGGCGGGGTTATCCCCACCACTTAATGACTTACACTATTTTAGTGCTTTTAACGCTTTTTCAACACCCGCACCGTATTCAGGGTGAACTTGTTTAAATAACTCGATTTGGCGCACTTGTGTGGCTTCAGTCGCGTCAATCAGTTCACCGGCAATACGTTTAAACATACGTTGGTGCTCGGCATCATCTAACAACTCATATAATGCACGTGGCTGGCTGAAATAATCTTGGTCTTCGCGGTGATCCCAATGGTCAGCAGCACCTTCAATAGATAATGGTGGTTCGCTAAAGTCCGGTTTTTCTTGGAATAATCCGGCTTCATTTGGCTCATAGGTCACATGGTTGCCGCTATTACCGTCAACACGCATTGCCCCATCACGGTGGTAATTATGGAACGGGCAACGTGGGGCGTTTACTGGGATTTGGTGATGGTTGACACCAAGACGATAACGATGAGCATCGCCATAAGAGAACAGGCGGCCTTGTAACATTCTATCTGGCGAGAAACCAATACCCGGAACCACGTTAGCAGGGCTAAAAGCGGCTTGTTCTACGTCAGCAAAATAGTTGTCTGGGTTACGATTAAGTTCAAAATAACCGACATCAATTAATGGATAATCTTTGTGTGGCCATACTTTGGTTAAGTCAAATGGGTTATAAGGAACTTGAGAAGCTTCTTTTTCTGGCATAATTTGCACTTGCAAATTCCAGCGTGGGAAATCCCCTTTCTCGATGGATTCAAACAGATCTCGCTGTGAACTTTCTCTATCTTTACCCACTAACTGCTCAGCTTGTTCATCAGACAGATTTTGAATACCTTGTTGGCAACGGAAATGGAATTTGACCCAGAAACGTTCATTGTTACTGTTGATGAAACTATATGTATGGCTACCAAAACCATGCATATGACGGTAACTTTGTGGGATACCACGGTCACTAGCATCAATGGTTAACTGGTGTAAAGATTCAGGTAATTGGGAGAAAAAGGCCCATTTATGTTCCATTGTACGCAGGTTAGAGCGAGGGTCACGTTTAACTACGTGGTTTAAATCAGGGAATTTTAATGGGTCACGGAAATAGAATACAGGGGTGTTGTTACCCACCATATCCCAGTTACCTTCTTCAGTATAAAACTTTAATGCGAAGCCACGAATATCACGTTCTGCGTCGGCAGCTCCACGTTCGCCTGCAACGGTAGAGAACCGAGCGAACATTTCTGTTTTTTTCCCTACTTCAGAGAAAATTTTTGCACGAGTATAGCGGCTAATATCATGGGTTACGGTAAAGGTACCGAAAGCACCAGAACCTTTTGCGTGCATACGTCTTTCAGGGATTACTTCACGGTCAAAATGGGCAAGTTTTTCTAAAAACCAAACATCCTGTAATAACATTGGGCCACGTTTACCCGCTGTCATGACATTATTATTATTGGCGACTGGGGCGCCTGAGGCGGTAGTAAGGCCTTTCTTTTTCATCACAATGCTCCTTTGTTTGGATTAAATGACTACACAAACCTAACTAATAAGTTAATATTTTGTAAAAAATAAAAAACACGACTACAATAAACTTGTAATTCAGTATAGTTATTATGGAATTGATTATCTAATTAATATAACCAATTACTGTGATTACAAGTAAAAAATACGTATTTATCGCACTTTTTTGCACTAAAATTTTTGATGCGTGAAATTTTGTAATGAATAACGAGGGCTTTTATCGAGGCTATAGCGTAAATCTAGGTAAGAATGGCTGAAAATAGGGTGAGATTCGCGTAATATCCATAGGTAATAATATCAAGAGGATAAAATAATGCGCAAATTATTATTATTGGCAGCAGCGATGTCACCATTATTCGTAGGTACTGCACATGCAGTTTCAGTTAGTGCACAAGCAGGTGAACATTTTACTGAGCTGTCTGCAGGGTTAGGTAACCAAAATGCAGGATTGGCATTTAACGGCTCTTGGGCTCGTAGTGACCATGATGGGCAAATGGGTAGTATTGGTGCGACATTTGGCTTACCTATTGGGCCTTTTTCTGCATTTGTAGGGGGTAAAGGGCTATATCTATCACCTGATCACAATAGTAATGGTGCTGCATTAGCTGTTGGTGGTGGGTTAAATTGGCAGGCTTTGCCTTCACTCAATATTTACGGTGAAGCTTATGGTGCTCCAGAGCAACTGACTTCAGGCAGCAAATCGTACGTCGAAGCTAAAGCCGGTGCACGTTATACGGTATTTAAGCCTTTATCTATTGATGCGGGATATCGCTTAATTGAAATGAAAGGGACACATGGTCATAGTAGCGATAAAGTTGCTGATGGCTGGTATGTAGGGGCTGGCCTTTCATTCTAACAGGGTTATCTTGTTCATAATGCCCCTAGGCGTACATTATGTGTACGCCTAGGGCGAATTTGATGATGTAAACTTAGTTGAGTATTTTTTAAAATAATTGGTTAAACTTTTAGCTGCTTATCCATAGCTATTTACTTCAGTTTTTATTGCATTACTTTAATGACGTCAGCTCATCACGGCTCAATCCGGTGCTTTTCATAATAATTTCAGGGCTAACACCGTTTATCAATAAGTTGCGAGCTAAGGTGGTTTTAGTTTTTTGAACGCCTTCTTGAAGCCCTTTTTGAAGCCCTTCCTGTTTGCCTTTTTGCAGCCCCTCGAGAAGGCCCTCTTGATGACCCTTATTATGTAAGCGTTGTGCGATATTCATAATCGTCTCCTTGTGCTTTTCTGTTTGCGCTTCTAATGTGTAGATAAATTTTTCAAAATCAGTTGAGTCTAAAGCAGAAAATAGGTAATTGATGATAGTGACCACATCATTGTCGCTATTATAGTGTTGATTGAGTGCTTGCGCCAATAAAGGAAGCACATGGTGAAACTCATCTCGCAAACGTTTATGTTTCATCGCTAATTCCATAACAGCAATTTTGCGATGATTTACTAATTCATTATCGTCTATTACAGTGATATCAACCAACGGGAATGATTGTGTATATAACGTATTTGCCAGCTTGGGCTGAGGAAAACAATCTGTCCATAACTGAGTGTAAGGGTAAGGTGAACGAGTACCGTGGTAGAAAAGAATAGGAACAACTAGAGGTAATACAGTGCTTCCTTGCTGCATATGCTGATTCATTGCTAAAAACGCATAATGCATTAAGCGCCACGCCATCAGTTTATCTGGGGTTGACTGGTGCTCGACTAATAAATAAATATAGCCTGTTCCATGTGAGGTCTGTACTGAATACAGAACATCAGATAGCCGAGAGCGAAGCTGTTTATCAATAAATGATGAGTTAGTCAGCTTTAGCGTAGTGAAATCACATAATGATTTTATGTGTTTTGGTAAGTGAATTTCAAAAAAGTCACGTGCGCTGTCTATGTTTGACATAAACCTCTTAAATGCTGCATCGTGGACAGCAGAAATATTTTTCCTTTTCATTCAACCTAATTCCTTATTTACCTCTCAATAACTGTAAAGCAAGAGGGGTAGGGTTGTCTTTTCGGAATTATTTTCTGCCAAATGACGTAATTAAAGAAATATATATTAAATTATATGCAAATAATATATATGTGGAGATAGAGTAGGAATGCTAGGGGATTATTGATTGCGGATATCAAACGATGGCCACCTTGATTGGGAGTGAGGATAGTTAATTTCAGATAAACAAAAGCCGTAATTTGAAGTTATCCGAATTACGGCTTAATTTATCAATTTGTTAGCCGACGTTCGGTAAGAAGCCGGCAACAATCGAAAATTGGATAGCGATTACTGCCACACCACATGCCAACACTAAGGCTAAAATAGGTGTACCACCTTTAACTTGATACCCACCTTGAGATTCTAATTTACGTACACGTAATGTTAGCAATGCAGGAATAATCAGCGCTAAGACCGAGAGTGCAACAGCTGCATAAGTTAATGCTTGTACGAAACTACTAAAGAATAGGGCAGCCAATAATGGCGGAACAAAGGTGAGTAAGCCTGTTTGCACTCGACCGATAAAATGATTACTCCGTTTGAATAAGTCGGCGAGGTAATCAAATAAGCCTAATGCGACACCTAAGAAAGATGTGGCCAACGCTAAATCCATAAACAAGCTGACGGCGATATTAACGCGAGGTGTAGCGACAACATCGCGGATCGCGGTGAGTAACCCATTTAGACCTGATTCCTGCGCTAGTATTCCGAGAAAAGTATGTGATGGAATAGACCCTAACGTCGCAATCTGCCATAGAATATAAGCAACTAAAGGAATTGCGCTTCCGGTAATGAAAATCATACGTAATTTACGTACATCCCCATTCATATAGTTAACTAAACTTGGGACGCTGCCATGGAAACCAAAAGAGGTAAAAATAACGGGTACTGCGGCAAGGATAAGGCCTTTTTCAATTGGCATGGTGCTTAAGTTTACGGCTTCCGCGTGTGGCATCATTACAACTAACATGATGACTAAAAAAATCGTTTTTGCTGTGAATAAAATTCGGTTAATAAAATCGACGGAATGCGTACCAATACAGACAACTGCACCACCAATAATAGTAAATGCAATAATGGCAGTGTCAGTTGAAATTTTAAAGCACCACCATGAAGACAGACTATCTGAAATTAATACGCCAGCTCCACCAATATAAGCGGTTGTTAATGCGTACATTAATAGCAGCATACTTAGCCCAGTCACTATCTGGCCAATTGGGCCAAGATATTTTTTAGCAACGGAGCCTAAGCCCATATTTGCAGGGTTATGCTGATACACTTCAACTAACAGTAATGAGGTATAACTCATTAACATCCATAATCCAACAAGCAAACAAACGATGCCTGTGAAACCGACTCCTGCAGCGGCAAGTGGCATTGCCAACATCCCTGCACCTATTGTTGTCCCTGCAACGATTAACACACTGCCAAGCGTACGATTCTTCACAAGTTCCTCTAATTGAATTTGAATAATTAATAAGTGATGCAGATTATGCGATTGCAAGTTCGCTGTCAAATGTAAATTACAGCTAGTGTAATGTTAAGTTTACGCCAATAATCAAGTAGATAGAGAGACTCAAGACAATGAGCAGAGTTAATAAAGTAAAGAAAAAATGATGATTTAAAGTGACTAAAGGTAAATTTAAATGGAGTGAGTTGTTAAAATTGGTGTAGTAGTTGATTGATTTTTATCAAAATGGTAGGTAACGGAATAGTATGTCAGTTACTTAATTAAAATTATGTGATGAGGTCAAAATAAAAGCATAAAAAATAAAACTAAATTGATTTTGAAGTTATCATAAATCAAATTAATGCTTGAAAATCATCCCGATAATATATGTAAACATATATATAAAGGATGGAACTATGGACTTTATGATTCAACTCGCCATTATCCTTGTTTGCTTATTCTATGGAGCAAAAAAAGGGGGAATGGCACTCGGGCTATTAGGTGGTGTTGGTCTAGTTATCTTAGTTTTTGGCTTTGGTTTACCGCCTGGAAAACCGCCTGTTGATGTAATGCTTGTTATCATTGCTGTTGTTGCCGCATCAGCAACGTTACAAGCATCAGGCGGTTTGGATGTCATGCTGCAAATTGCAGAACGACTACTGCGGAAAAACCCTAAGTACATTTCTATTGTGGCACCTTTTGTGACATGTATCTTAACCATTTTGTGTGGTACAGGGCATGTGGTGTATACAATTTTACCTATCATTTACGATGCGGCGATTAAAAATAATATTCGCCCTGAAAGGCCAATGGCTGCGAGTAGTATTGGCGCGCAAATGGGGATTATCGCTAGCCCAGTTTCAGTTGCCGTTGTTTCATTAGTCGCAATGCTAAATGGTGTGACAATCAATGGTAAGTCACTCGAATTTTTGGATTTATTAGCAATTACTATTCCATCAACATTAATTGGTATTTTAGCTATTGGTATTTTCAGTTGGTTTAGAGGTAAAGATCTCGATAAAGACCCTGTATTCCAAGAGTTTATCTCAGTCCCTGAAAACCATGATTATGTCTATGGTGACAGTGTGACACTGCTAAATACCAAATTACCGAAAATTAATTGGGTCGCGATGTGGATTTTTTTAGCTTCCATCGCAGTTGTGGCATTACTTGGCGCATTTTCTGAACTTAGACCGCTAGTTAACGGTAAGCCACTATCCATGGTTTTAGTCATCCAGATGTTTATGTTATTAGCAGGTGCGCTAATTATCATTATTTGTAAGACTAATCCAGGACAAATTTCAAAGAATGAAGTATTCCGTTCAGGGATGATTGCGATTGTTGCAGTATATGGTATCGCATGGATGGCAGAAACCATGTTCGGTGCTCATATGGATGAAATTAAAGGAACTTTAGGTTCTTTAGTGAAAGATTTCCCTTGGGCTTATGCAGTTATCTTATTATTAGTCTCTAAGTTTGTTAACTCACAAGCAGCTGCTCTGGCCGCTGTAGTACCAATTGCACTAGGGATTGGTGTTGACCCGGCTTATATTATCGCTTCTGCACCTGCGTGTTATGGGTATTACATTTTACCAACTTACCCTAGTGACCTTGCGGCAATTCAATTTGACCGTTCTGGAACAACGCGTATTGGTAAATTTGTTATCAACCACAGCTTCATTCTACCGGGGTTAATTGGGGTGGGTGTTTCTTGTGTATTTGGTTGGATATTTGCGGGATTATATGGTTATTTATAATCAATAAAGCAAGTGAATAAAAAGTGATTGCACAGGTAACTGATAGACAGCTGTGCAATCACCTATTTTAGATTAACCAATTTCAATATCTGAAAGTGGATGACAGCAACAAGGCAGAATTTCTCCATCTTGCACAAATGCAATAGGTTTTTGCTTATAGCCCACTTTCCCATGTAATAACGTCACTCGGCATGAACCGCAGTAGCCTTCACGGCATTGATATTCTACAGGAATACGGCTGTCTTCTAAGGCTTCCAACAAACACGAATGGACTTCAGTATGGAAGGGGACTTGAACACCCTGCGTTAACCGCAGGGTGATTTTATGGCTTGCCATGCTTATAGTTCGAAGTCGCTCAAATCGTCGGTATCGACTTGAGAGTCAATTTGGCCGACTAAATAAGAACTGACTTCAACCTCTTGAGGCGCAACTTGTACGTTGTCAGACACCAACCATGCGTTGATCCATGGAATTGGGTTTGAACGCGTTTCAAATGGCAATTTCAGACCGACAGCTTGCATGCGAATATTAGTAATATATTCAACATATTGGCATAAAATATCTTTATTTAAACCAATCATAGAGCCTTCGCTGAATAGGTAGTCAGCCCACTCTTTCTCTTGCTCTGCCGCTTGAACGAATAAGTCATAACATTCTTGCTCGCACTCTGCCGCGATTTCTGCCATTTCTGGGTCATCTTGCCCCGAACGTAACAGGTTCAACATGTGTTGTGTACCAGTTAAGTGCAGTGCTTCATCACGTGCGATCAGTTTGATGATTTTAGCATTTCCTTCCATTAGCTCGCGTTCAGCAAACGCAAATGAACAGGCGAAGCTAACATAGAAACGAATTGCTTCGAGCGCATTAACGCTCATTAGGCACAGGTACAGCTGCTTCTTCAACTGACGCAGAGAAACAGTAACTTGCTTACCGTTGCAAGTATGCGTGCCTTCACCAAACATATGATAGTAATTGGTCATTTCGATCAGGTCATCGTAAAAACCAGAAATATCTTTAGCACGTTTTAAAATTTCTTCATTTTCAACGATATCGTCAAAAATAATGGCAGGGTCATTCACAATATTACGAATAATATGTGTATACGAACGTGAGTGGATAGTTTCAGAAAACGCCCACGTTTCAACCCAAGTTTCCAGTTCAGGAATCGAAATCAGTGGCAATAATGCCACATTAGGGCTGCGGCCCTGAATAGAGTCCAGCAGCGTTTGGTATTTCAGATTACTGATAAAGATATGCTTTTCGTGATCTGGCAGCGCATTATAGTCAATACGGTCGCGAGAGACATCAACCTCTTCAGGGCGCCAGAAAAACGACAGTTGTTTTTCAATCAGCTTTTCAAAAATAGGGTACTTTTGCTGATCATAACGCGCCACGTTAACGGGTTGGCCGAAAAACATCGGCTCCAGCATTTGGTCATTTTTTTTCTGTGAAAACGTTGTATATGTGTGTGACATAACAATTCCTATTAAATTTTACACGCGCCGCCTTCGCAATCGGAATCCGCTGACTCAACAACTTCTTCCAGATCGCCCTGAACATCTTCCGCCCCATCGCGAGTGTTATGGTAGTAAAGTGTTTTCACACCAAACTTATAGGCGAGCAATAAATCTTTTAGCAATTGGTTCATTGGCACTTTACCGCTCTCAAAACGAGTTGGGTCATAGTTTGTGTTAGCAGAAATCGACTGGTCGATAAATTTCTGCATGATACCAACGAGTTGTAAGTAGCCACTATTTGAAGGCATTTGCCACAGTAGCTCATAAGCACCTTTCAGATTTTCGTAATCAGGCACCACTTGGCGCAAGATACCATCTTTAGAGGCTTTAATACTGATATAACCACGCGGTGGTTCAATACCATTGGTTGCGTTAGAAATCTGTGATGATGTCTCTGAAGGCATCAATGCAGACAGTGTCGAGTTACGCAGACCATGTTGTTTAATTTCTTGGCGTAACGCTTCCCAATCGTAATGCAAAGGTTCATTAGTTAACTTATCGAGCTCTTTTTTATAGGTATCGATAGGTAAAACGCCTTGTGCATAAGTTGTTTCATTGAACCATGGGCAAGCACCTTGCTCTTTTGCTAACTCATTCGAGGCTTTTAATAGATAATACTGAATGGCTTCGAATGTTTTATGCGTTAAGTTGTTTGCACTGCCATCAGAATAACGAACGCCGTGCTTCGCGAGATAATAAGCGTAGTTAATCACGCCAATACCTAATGTACGACGGCCCATTGAGCCTTGTTTAGCCGCAATGATTGGGTAATCTTGGTAATCAAGTAGCGCATCGAGTGCACGAACAGCTAATATTGCTAGCTCTTCTAATTCATCTAGGCTATCAATAGCCCCTAAGTTAAATGCCGATAATGTACACAGCGCAATTTCACCATTTTCGTCATTTATATTATTTAATGGCTTAGTTGGCAGCGCAATTTCTAAACATAAGTTCGATTGACGAACAGGCGCAATCTGCGGGTCAAATGGGCTATGTGTATTACAGTGGTCAACGTTTTGAATATAAATACGGCCAGTAGACGCACGCTCTTGCATCATTAATGAAAATAGCTCAACCGCTTTAACGCTCGATTTACGAATATTTTCATCTTGCTCATATTTCACATATAGACGTTCAAATTCGTCTTGATCTGCGAAAAAGGCGTCATAAAGACCCGGAACGTCCGATGGGCTGAATAATGTAATGTCTTGGTTTTTAATCAGACGCTCATACATTAACTTGTTTAATTGCACACCGTAATCCATATGGCGAACACGGTTACCTTCAACCCCACGGTTATTCTTTAGAACCAGTAAGCTTTCTACTTCAAGGTGCCAAATAGGGTAGAACAAGGTTGCAGCGCCACCGCGAACACCACCTTGCGAACATGATTTAACCGCAGTTTGGAAGTGTTTATAGAATGGAATACAACCCGTATGGAAAGCTTCTCCACCACGAATTGGGCTGCCTAATGCACGGATACGGCCTGCATTTACCCCAATCCCTGCACGTTGTGAGACATATTTCACAATTGCGCTTGAGGTTGCATTGATAGAATCTAAGCTGTCACCACACTCAATCAGTACGCAAGAGCTGAATTGACGTGTAGGCGTACGTACCCCCGCCATAATCGGCGTAGGTAATGAAATTTTGAATGTTGAAACGGCATCATAGAAACGACGGATATAATCAAGGCGTGTTTCTTTTGGATAATGTGAAAATAGGCAAGCTGCAACTAAAATATATAAAAACTGTGCGCTTTCATAGATTTCACCCGTTACACGGTTTTGAACTAAATATTTCCCTTCAAGCTGTTTTACCGCAGCATAGGAAAAATTCATATCACGCCAATGATCAATAAAGCTATCCATTTGCTCGAACTCTGCTTCAGAGTAGTCTTCCAGCAAATGCTTGTCATATTTCCCCATTTCAACGAGGTGTTTAACATGCTTATATAATGCAGGCGGTTCAAACTGGCCATAGGCTTTCTTGCGTAAGTTAAAAATAGCAAGACGCGCAGCTAGGTATTGGTAATCAGGGGTATCACCCGTAATTAAATCTGCTGCTGCTTTGATCATCGTTTCGTGAATATCAGAAGTTCTGATCCCATCATAAAACTGAATCTGTGAACGTAACTCCACTTGAGAAACGGATACGTTACTTAGGCCTTCAGCAGCCCAGGTGATTACCTTGTGGATTTTATCAAGATCAATGCGTTCTTTATGTCCATCACGCTTTGTGACTAACAGACTCTGGTTCATGAGCAAGTACACCTTGGTTGAACTACAAATAGTTTAAAATAAACATAAAAAAGCTCATGGTGTAATGCCATGAGACTAGTTGTATTATGTTTTGTTGTACCACTATATGTAGTAGTTTGTTTAGAATACCATAACAAGATAATGTTAATATGTGATTTTATCAAGTGAACAAATTAGAGGGATCTTGTGGATAACTGGTTGGATAAGAAAAGTGATCATGTCGGTAAGCTGCATGGTAAAAGGCATTAATAAAAAAAATGCTTCCGACATGAGGACTAAAATAAATTTTGTAAAATGCGATCGTTTGCTGCTTTCTTAAACGTAGTGCTTGTGATTTATTCTTTTCACGACTAAATGACTATTCGTTTACCGTATGCAGCATATAGTTTACATCAACATTTGGCCCAAGCCAGAACTTGTCTGTTAATGGATTATAATGCAACCCTATGATATGTTTGTCTTTTAATGGTGTGCCGTCAATCCAATTAATTAACTCAGAAGGGCGAATAAACTTGTTTGCGTCATGAGTGCCTTTTGGGACGATTTTCATTATATATTCAGCAGCAACAACAGCCATTAGCCATGCTTTTTTATTACGGTTGATGGTTGAAAAAATTACGTGTCCACCCGGTTTGACTAATTTTGCGCAAGCCCTAACGACAGACTGAGGGTCCGGAACATGTTCAAGCATCTCCATACACGTGACAACATCATAGGCTTGAGGGTGCTTGTCTGCATGTTGTTCAACGGTTTCTTGTACATATTCAACTGGAATGCCGGACTCAAGAGAATGTAAGCGAGCAACCATTAAAGGCTCGGCACCCATATCAAGACCGGTGACTTCTGCACCTTCACGCGCCATACTTTCCGATAAAATGCCACCGCCGCAGCCAACATCAAGAATTTTTTTACCGAAAATACCGTCTACACGCTGCATAATATAACCTAAGCGTAATGGATTGATGCGGTGTAGTGGGGCAAATTCCCCTTCTAAGTCCCACCAACGTGAGGCAATGGACTCGAATTTTTCGATTTCTTGCTTATCGACGTTAAGGTAGGTTGGGGTTTGGGTGTCATTCATACAAAGAAGCTCCTATTTTTAACCTATTACCCGAAAGCCTATTAACGATAGTTATATTTAAACTGTATTTAAACTATGTTTAATAGGGGGAATAGTAGCCCGACAAGCATTGATGGCTAAAATGTAAACAACAATGTAATTATTGCAGTTATTAATTGATAAACCTTCAAGTTTCGGACACATAAACTTAATTTTCCGCTATTATACATAGCTTGGAAGACAAATACCCGTCTCTTATTTTTATTAAATTGGCGAATTGTGGTATAGTTCTACTCTTTGAATCCGAAGTTATGAGGGACAGTGGTTCCATGAGCGAGATTGCCAGAGAAATCACACCAGTTAATATCGAAGAAGAGCTTAAAAGTTCGTATTTGGATTATGCAATGTCCGTTATTGTCGGCCGTGCGCTTCCAGATGTTCGAGATGGACTGAAGCCAGTACACCGCAGAGTACTGTATGCGATGAATGTATTGGGAAATGATTGGAATAAACCCTATAAAAAATCTGCCCGTATTGTTGGGGACGTCATCGGTAAATACCATCCACATGGTGATAGCGCTGTTTACGAGACAATTGTTCGTCTTGCACAGCCTTTCTCAATGCGTTACATGCTGGTTGATGGTCAGGGAAACTTCGGTTCAGTTGACGGAGACTCCGCTGCGGCAATGCGTTATACGGAAATCCGTATGGCGAAAATTGCCCATGAGCTACTTGCTGACCTTGAAAAAGAAACCGTTGATTTCGTTCCAAACTATGACGGAACAGAGCAAATTCCTGAAGTCATGCCAACGAAAATTCCAAACCTTTTGGTTAATGGGTCGTCTGGTATTGCGGTTGGGATGGCAACCAATATTCCTCCTCACAATTTAGGGGAAGTGATTAATGGTTGTCTTGCTTATATAGAAGATGAAGACATCAGTATTGAAGGTTTAATGGAACACATTCCAGGGCCTGATTTCCCAACAGCGGCTATTATCAACGGCCGTCGTGGGATTATTGATGCATATCGTACAGGACGTGGCAAGGTCTATATCCGTGCAAGCGCTGAAGTGGAAGTCGATGAGAAAAATGGTCGCGAAACCATTATTGTCAGCGAAATCCCTTATCAAGTGAATAAAGCTCGCTTGATTGAAAAAATTGCAGAGTTAGTTAAAGACAAACGTGTTGAAGGAATCAGTGCACTGCGTGACGAGTCGGATAAAGACGGTATGCGCATTGTTATTGAAGTTAAGCGCGATGCAGTGGGTGAAGTTGTCCTGAACAACTTATATTCCTTGACTCAATTGCAAGTTTCTTTTGGTATCAATATGGTGGCTCTACATCAAGGGCAACCGAAAATACTGAATTTAAAAGATATCATTGCTGCTTTTGTGCGTCACCGTCGTGAAGTTGTCACTCGTCGTACGATTTTCGAATTGCGTAAAGCGCGTGACCGTGCTCATATCCTTGAAGCACTGGCAATCGCACTTGCTAATATTGACCCAATTATTGAATTGATCCGTAAAGCACCAACACCAGCTGAAGCTAAAGCAGGGTTGATTGCACGTTCTTGGGATCTGGGTAATGTAGCGGCAATGCTAGAGCGTGCAGGTGATGACGCAGCTCGTCCTGAGTGGTTAGAACTACAGTTCGGTGTTCATGAGGGGCAATATTTCCTGACTGAGCAACAAGCCCAAGCTATTTTGGATTTACGTCTCCAAAAATTAACCGGTCTTGAGCACGAAAAACTACTGGAAGAGTACCGTGATCTTCTAGTACAAATTGAAGCTTTACTGTTTATTTTACGTAGTCCTGAACGTTTGATGGAAGTGATTCGCGAAGAGTTAGAAATTATTCGTGATACTTATAATGATCCTCGTCGTACAGAAATTACAGAAAATACCGCAGACATCAATATTGAAGATTTGATCAATCAAGAAGATGTGGTAGTGACATTATCTCACCAAGGTTATGTGAAATATCAGCCTCTGTCTGATTACGAAGCACAGCGCCGTGGTGGTAAAGGTAAATCTGCTGCACGAACAAAAGACGAAGACTTCATTGAACGCTTATTGGTCGCCAATACGCACGACACCATCTTGTGTTTCTCAAGTCGTGGGCGTTTGTATTGGATGAAAGTTTATCAGTTGCCAGAAGCGAGTCGTGGTGCTCGTGGTCGTCCAATTGTTAACTTATTGCCACTTGAGCAAGATGAACGCATTACTGCTATCTTACCTGTACGTGAATATGAAGAGGGTTATAACGTCTTCATGGCAACGGCGAGTGGTACTGTGAAGAAAACACCTTTACAAGAGTTTAGCCGCCCAAGAAGTGCCGGTATTATTGCAGTGAACTTGAATGAAGGTGATGAACTGATTGGGGTTGATTTAACCGATGGTTCAAATGAAGTCATGCTGTTCTCTGCACAAGGTAAAGTTGTGCGCTTCGCTGAAGATGCTGTTCGCCCAATGGGACGTACTGCAACGGGTGTTCGTGGAATTAAATTAATGGATAACGATAAAGTCGTATCCTTGATCATTCCACGTGGTGAAGGCCATATCTTAACTGTCACAGAAAATGGTTATGGTAAACGTACTGAAGAAGCAGAATACCCAACTAAATCGCGTGCAACTCAAGGGGTTATCTCTATCAAAGTGAGTGAGCGAAACGGTAATGTTGTTGGAGCTATTCAAGTTGATGAAACTGACCAAATCATGATGATTACGGATGCCGGCACATTAGTTCGTACCCGTGTATCTGAAGTGAGCGTCGTTGGCCGTAATACGCAAGGTGTGACCTTGATTAGAACAGCTGAAGATGAAAAAGTGGTTGGTTTACAACGTGTTGCTGAAACAGATGATGATGAAAATAATGATGATGAGAATGCGATTGAAAACACTGAAGAAAACGGTGTTGATGATGCAAATATCGACGATCAAGAGTAATTATCGCGTTTAATTTAATGAACGGGTAGCATATTAGCTGCCCGTTTTAGTTTCTAGTCTAAATTTCTTAGTTTTATTACTTTTCATGTCTGTCGCTTTTTTATTATGTAATCGAGTATAATTAGCGATCATCGTATCGAATATACAGGAAAACGCTTGAGATACTTACCCTCGTTTAAAACATCACTTAGACTTTCTCGGGATTTATTTCGTATCCTCGGCTTGATGTTGTGGGGCATGGGTGCTTTTATCACTTTATTTTTCCTTTATTCGCAATTTAATGAATACAAATCTGATCTTCGCCAGCAGTTCTATTCTGGGTATGAAAACCTACAAGTCTATATACAGCAAACGGCGGCGACACTGAATTCTATTCAGTCGATGACTGATCTGTACCAAATAAAGCTGCAAGAATCGACAGAGGAAAATACTTTTACGAGTAAATTTATGGAATTGCCAAATGCCTCTAATTACTCGTTCTATAAATTAACTCCGAATACGGATTGTGATCATTTTAGGGATAAAGCTGAAAACTATTTGCAGGCTTTTGAACAACTGAATTATTTTTGGAAAGAGAGTATTGCAGCGCCTCAAGCTTTAAACCATGTCTTTTTAGTGGGTTCGAAAAGTTATTGTCTGGTGGATTATCCTATTCGTTCTACAATATCGGATATAGAAATACTAAAAAAAGTTAGCTACGAAAGTGTGCGAACTTATCAAGGTTTAAGGCTACAAGGTAAAGAGCGTAAGCTATTTACCATTACGCATGGTGCTCAGCCGGATTATGGGCAGGTTTACTTAATTCAAGCAATCAAGCACGATAATCTGCTCCCCGCATTTATTGGGTTAGAACGTTCAATTAATTTAAATCAGTTTAATATACGGCGAAATAAGGCTATCGAAATATTGATAATTAACGACTATAACCAGCCTGTTTTATATTCACCTACAGATATCAATCCTAAGAGCTCTGCATTGCTCAATATTTCTGAGCCTTCATTTTTCGGTTTTAACTCAGATTACTCAAAATTAATCTTCAAAAAAAGGTTAGCACCTTCTCAAATTACGGTCATTTTCTCAATTGCGACGTCGGAAATATTAGCGAGTTTAGAAAACACCATTTTTTACGGTATCCTCCTAAATATTTTTACGGGTGGGCTGATTTTCTTTTTAATTTGGTTACTTGAAAGGAAAATGCTAGAACCCGCAGAGAACACTGCGATACGGCTTGAGGAACATGAACAATTCAACCACAAAATTGTGGCATCAGCACCGGTCGGTATCATCATTTTAAGATTAACAGATGGTGGTAATATTCTCAGTAATGAATTAGCTCACGACTATTTTCGGCTGTTAAATGATGATGATAAACAGCGAATATTGACAATTATTCGCCAAAAATCGAGCAATTATATAGATGTGGTGACAACCAACGGCACACACTTACAAATTAGCTTTGTAAACTCTCGATACCAAAATGAAGATGTCGCTATTTGTGTATTAGTCGACATTAGCATTCGTGTTCAAATGGAAAAATCGCTGCAAGATGTAGCCGATGCGGCGGAACAAGCAAACCATGCTAAGTCAATGTTTTTAGCGACAGTTAGTCATGAATTAAGAACGCCGTTATATGGAATTATTGGTAATATAGAATTACTACAACGTTATGAATTACCTGAGAAAGCAACACGCTTAGTCTCAACTATGGATAATTCATCTTCACTTTTATTGCAGATTATTAGTGATATTTTAGACTTTTCGAAAATTGAATCTAAGCAATTGAAAATAGAAAGCAAATTGTTTAATTGTCGAGAGGTTTTTGCGTTTGTATTAGCAAACTACCTGCCATTAGTCACGAAGAAAAAAATATCTTTATATTCCTTTATTGAGCCAAATATACCTGATCTCATTTTGAATGACCCTGTTCGTTTACAACAAGTGATTTCTAACATTGTTAATAATAGTATTAAGTTTACAGAATCAGGTTTTGTATTGCTTTATGTATGGAAAGATGAGAATTATTTAAAGATTGAAATACGTGATTCAGGGATTGGAATGACACATGCGGTGGTCATGAAGTTGTTTGATCCATTCTTTCAAGTTTATGACCAAAATAATATGGGCCATAAAGGAACTGGTTTAGGTCTAGCTATTTGCGAAAAACTGGTTAACCTCATGGATGGTGACATTGAGGTCAGTTCCCAAATTGGACTTGGTAGTTCATTTACTATTCGAATTCCTTTATATGGTCAAGAATATCTTAAGAAAAATATTCCAGAATACCGGGCTCATTATCGGATTGCAGTTTCGTGTCGAAATGAATTTTTAATGAACTTTCTTTTGCGTTTATTAAGCCAAGAACAATTTTCTGTTGTCCGCCATAATGCAACGGATAAGACACAACATTATGATCTCTTAATAACTGATTATGAGCAGGCTGAAAGGGGCATTTGTGAACATCATATCCAATTATCAAGTATTTATGCCGGTGAACTCCATCAAATAAAACAAAACCAGTGGATTTATAATACATATCAATTAGATAAATTACCTATCTTAATTGATAAAGCCATCATGAAAACGGCCGAACAATCGCTGAAAAATAGTACAGTAAATCCATCATTGGTTGCTGACCATTCGTTAAGTGAACATCATGTATTAATTGTCGATGACCATCCAATTAATAGAGCATTATTGAGTGAACAATTAGCGACTATCGGTTTTACTACAGGCACAGCGATAGATGGGCTAGATGCATTAAAATATTTAGATAATCATCATGTTGATATTGTTTTAACGGATGTAAATATGCCAAATATGGATGGCTACCAGTTGGCAAAGGAACTGCGTCGTTTAGAGTTCAATTTACCCGTTATCGCATTAACTGCTAATGCAATGGCAGAAGAAAAGCAACGCTGTATTAACGCAGGAATGAATGATTGTTTATCAAAACCGACAACAATTGCAATTTTACGTGAGACTTTGACGCGCTATTGTTGAATGTGAGTAAAAAAGGACGCAAAAATAAAAACCCATAACTGGGTTTTTATTGGCGTAGTCTTATAGTTAAAATGAAATTTACTCTGAAGGCGAGTTATCAATACTGACAGAAGAAAGGTAATTCAGTAGCGCTATATCATTCTCAACACCTAATTTCAGCATAGCTGATTTTTTCTGGCTACTGATTGTTTTTATACTGCGGTTAAGTTTCTTTGCAATTTCAGTGACCAAAAAACCTTCAGCAAACAAACGTAGCACTTCACTTTCTTTTGGTGATAAACGTTTATCGCCATAGCCGCTTGCATTGACTTTTTCTAACAGTTTGCTCACGCTTTCTGGTGTGAATTTTTTGCCTTTCTGTAAAGCCGCTAAAGCTTTAGGTAAATCAGCTGGCGCACCTTGTTTTAACACAATTCCTTCAATATCCAGCTCTAAAATAGCGCTAAGAATGGCAGGGTTATTGTTCATAGTGAGAACAATAATTGACAGGTCAGGATAATGCCGCTTGATGTATTTGATTAAAGTAATACCATCGCCATATTTGTCACCTGGCATAGATAAATCAGTAACTAGTACGTCTGCGTTTAAACGTGCTAAGTTATTAATCAAAGAGGTTGAGTCCTCAAATTCCCCTACGATATTCACCCATTCAATTTGTTCAAGTGATTTTCTGATGCCGAAAAGAACGATAGGGTGATCATCGGCAACAATGACATTTAGGTTATTCATATTATTGGTTACCTTCTGGCATTAGTTTTTTGACTGAATTATCCAGCACGCTAATGCAATTTTTTATTTCCAATCCGTTTTCATCTGCTATGTAACGCTCCAAATCTTCACAAAGTTCATGAAGATAAGTAAATTCGAGCATAGCAAAAACTCCTTTTAAACGATGTGCAGTGTTTTTCAATTCGGTCAAATCCTCAACACTTTCACTATTATACAGTTTATTAATATCTATCGGTACTGTTGTGATAAACAAATCTCGATATCCGCTATTTGCCAGTGCTAATTGATAACTTGTAATTGCATTTTCAATTGATTCATTCGAGTTCTGTGAAAGCGCTTGAGTACTAACATGGTCTGGAGGCAAAATATCAGCATGCTCATGCTCTGCGTTTTCGATCAATAATGAGATAGCATCAATTAATTCATCAGCAAAATTGTAGTTAGTTTCGATATAATGAGGTTGTAATTGATTAATCCCTAAAAGAGTACCATTTACTTTAACAATATTTTCAAAACATTCCTCATTATTATCAGTTATCAAAAGATCCCAGTCGGTGTGAGGGGAGCTTTCACTTAAGTCCAAATATTCTGCTCCATAATTTGTTAATATGTTCCTAACAATCCGTGAGATATCTGCATTATGTATATTTAAGCGTATACAAACATCTTCCAATAAAGCTGGGAAGTCTTTGACGAGCATTTCTTTAGCTGCAGGAAGCGTAATTTCATAATGAGTGCCTATTGCATCACTAGAACGAATAGAAAAAGTACCATTCATTTTTTTAACCAGTAACTTACATAAATAAAATGTTATGCCTGAACGCGTAAAGTTAGAAGCATTCAAAATTTGCCCAGTAAAAGGACTGTGTAAATTACTAAGCTCAAGATTACTGACCCCAGTTCCACTGTCTTTAATACTCAATAAAATTACATTTTTATTGGCATCATAAGATAACGCGAATGAAATTTTTCCAAAAGAGGTTGTCGCAATAGAATAATCCCAAATTAGTTGTATTAACTGTTTTAAATAATCAGGGTTTGCCATGATCAGTGAATCTGGATTGAGATTATTATGAAAATAAAGTGCTAACCCCTTGTTATTGCATTGGGATAAATTTTGTTTCAAAAACTCGCTAACAAGATTACTGATAGAAACGTTTTCAGTTTTTACTGAGCTAGCTTGAGACTCAAGCTG
Source organism: Providencia sp. PROV182 (assembly GCF_028480325.1). Lineage (NCBI taxonomy): Bacteria > Pseudomonadati > Pseudomonadota > Gammaproteobacteria > Enterobacterales > Morganellaceae > Providencia > Providencia sp. PROV182. The sequence goes on from NZ_JAMPOL010000001.1 coordinate 53,505, forward strand.
ATTTAATAAGTTAATGTTTTTAAACCAGCGATTGATATAAAAAAGCTGACTTTCAATTTCTAAAATAAATGCGCGGTTATTTACGCTGACTATTTCGGATAATTTAGTTAATTGTTCATCCACCTTAATTAGTGAGGGTAATATCTCAGTACACATATTCTCAAATACAATCTTACGCATGTGAATATTTTTTTTGTACTCACGATTCGCTAATTCTTGACGTTTTTGGGTCAAGGCTTCTTTGTCTTTGTCGATAATAATAAAGAGAACGGTATTGGGTTTTGTCATGCTATTGACAAGAATAACTTCATAGATAATATTCTCGATAGAAACTTGGATAACATCATGGTTTTCTATCGCCATTTCTTTAATGTGAATAAGATCCATAGAAGGTAATAACTGGTTAGCAATATCATTGCTCAGAATCTTTTTGTTAGTATTAAAGTCATAAACCAAAATACCGTATGAAATATGGCTGATAATATCGCTTGTCAATGATTCATTAAAACTCAGCTCTTGCAACATATTTGTATTGGGTGAAATAAGGCGCTTACGAATGAATAGCATGATCAGTAAAGCGAAGAAGATCATAATAAGCATGCCTGTCATTAGCCATAAGTTATAGCCAATAACATTAAAGATAATGCTTTTTAATGAGACATGGTAATAAAGTTGATAGCTGGTGCCATCAATAGGGTGGGAGAAAATGAGGTTAGTTCCGACCCAAGTTGTATGAGGTTCATTGCTTCCTGTGCTTGCAGGGCGTGTATTAATCGTAAAAAAATCCCCATTTAAATTTGGAGGGATCAGTGAATTGATAGAAATATCAAAGGATATGACACTCGTTAGCTGCCCTGGAGAATTAAACATTAGCCGGTAAGTATAGTAAAAAAGGTTATCGGGGGAGTACTTTTGAATATTTGAAATTATTTCCCGTCGGTCTAATAATGTTGATTGAGTCAACATATCAGCACGTTTTTCTTCAGCAGTTAATGTGAGATAACTTTCTTTAAAGCGTAGCTCAGGTTTAAGAATTGAATGAGTGGTCACTAAGACTAGGGTATTGTCTAAGCCATTGAGATAATACATTGAGTTATATTCATTACGGGCTCCCCAGACAATCTCCATATAATTTGCAAGTTTAGATGCTAAAACATTACTACTTTGCTTATTATTGCCAAATACAATAGCATCGATGGATTGGTTGGCACTACTTAGCCAAAAAATATCATGGCGTATTCCTGTCACGGCAAGCTGATCAGCGGATGGGGTAGAGGATTTATTATTGGCAATTTTGTAGATATGGCTTGCTTGATAACGATAATCTTCGATTTGATACGCTAACCGACTAGCCATACTGTTCAAACTAGCCTGACGGCTTTGAACCAATGCTTGATAGTAGTTAAATAGTGATAAACAAAGCATCACTATCAGCAGTAAAATAAATGCTGCGAAAATACGAAAAAGAGTGTTTGGCTTTAATAATGATTGTTTGTACATACTGTAGCAAGTCATCCCATCGGCAAAAGTATTATTAGGTTAAAAATCATACGCCTAGAGAAAGGATAGACACCGATTTTGCACAGATATTACCATTTTTCTTGGAAAAGAGAGAGCAATTGAGTGAAGATTAGCCAAACGAAGTAAAAAAATCAATTTTTTTACTTTCAGGGGTAGACAAGTTGCTGGGATTCCTCCATAATCGCGCCCCATGGAGAGATGGCCGAGCGGTCGAAGGCAGCGGTCTTGAAAACCGCCGATGGGAAACCATCCTAGAGTTCGAATCTCTATCTCTCCGCCATATTCGCCGGCTTAGCTCAGTTGGTAGAGCAACTGACTTGTAATCAGTAGGTCACCAGTTCGACTCCGGTAGCCGGCACCAAATAAGAACCCGTTACATTTCATAGATGTAGCGGGTTTTTTCTTTTTATTTGTGTGCATAATTACAATGCTCTAAGTAGTGGTTGTGCCATATTTGTGTCATCGTGTGACATTAGCTCGTCGATCTTCATAGCATGTTCAGTTAGATGATTTGGCGCTAAATGAGCATACCTTCTCACCATTTCTATTGATTCCCACCCTCCCATTTCTTGAAGTGCAGATAATGGAACTCCTGACTGAACAAGCCAACTAGCCCAAGTGTGCCTCAAGTCATGAAATCGAAAGTTTTCTATACCAGCTCTACGTAATCCTGTTTTCCAAGCTGTATTATCGTCAACTCTCATTTTTCTAACTTTAGCCGTTGGCGTTCCATCTGACCTATGCCATGCTTCAGTATGAACAAATACAAAGCGCTGGTGTTTTCCTATTTGGTCTTTCAATACCTTGCAGGCGGTATTATTTAGGGCAACACCTATCGCTTTTCCTCCTTTTGCATCTTCAGGGTGTATCCAAGCCACTTTCCTTTGAAGGTTTATTTGCGACCATTCAAGATTTAGTATGTTTGAACGCCTTAACCCAGTAGCCAGTGCAAAGATAACCACCGGTTTAAATATTTCAGGCATACATTTAATTAGTGTTGCCGCTTCTTCCTTTGTAAGCCAGCGAACTCTAATTTCGCTTTTCTGCCGAATCTTTATTGTTGGTGACTTACCTATCCATTTCCATTCTTCAACTGCGGCTTTAAATAGCGACCTAAGAAATGCCAAGTATCTTGCCTTTGTTGCTTGTGATGCTGGCTTTGGTTGATACTTTTCTATCCTAGTTCCGTTACTTTTGGCTGCCGCTGTTTTTATCTCCCAAACTTCCTTGTGCTTCCTGTTGATCATCCCTGACGTTGACTTCAAGATATCGTTTTCAGTAATTGACGATAGTTGCTTTCCTGAAAAGAACTCCAAGAAATATTCAATTTTTGTTTTGTCATCATCAATTGATTTCTTGTGTTCTTTCTCTTGTAACCATCTCAAGCACGCATCATCAAAAGTGACAGAAGGGTAGTCGCCTAACTTTTCCACCCTCCATGCTTCAGCTTTTAACTGGTCATGTAACTCTTGCGCTTGCCGCTTGTCTGACGTTTCAAGGCTGCGTCTAATGCGCTTGCCGTTTGGCGAAACGAAATCACAGTGCCAAATTCCGTTCCTTTGTTTGATGGACATCCTTTAAATCCCTCCGTAGATTTATCAGCATTGTCACCATTCGCTTGCTGATTTTGATGGTTATTGTGTACATATTCAAGGCACGAGGATTTAAGAATTTCCCAACAACCTTTTTTACCGTCACTTCTAGCCGCTCTAATTCGTCCTGACTTAAGCAATGCGTAGACCGTTCTTTCGGACTTGCAAAGGAAATCAGCGGCTTTTTTTACATCGAAAACTTCGTCATTAAGATCCACTGTTAATCTCCTTATCTATGCTATTGACGTACCAAGTTAGCCACATGATTGGTGGAAACTTTTTGTGTTCTTTTGTGAGTGTTAATTGAAATTTCGGTAGGTAATCTTTGAGTATTGCTGTGCTTTGTTTATCGCTGAGTTTTTTGAGTTGCTTTAATTTGTCACGGCATTCCCTTGCAATCTTTCGACGTCCGTTTTCTAATATCTGCTCATTCATATCCTCTGCCTTTTATTTCTCATTGTTACCATATAAGACTTTTGACAGTTTTGAATTTCGACAGGGTAGATATTCTTTCCTATCTTTATTTTGTGATTAACGATTATTCCTGTTCTGTTGTGATTCTTTTTGTGGGCTTCCAATGCCGCATTAATAGCAATCCTTTCTGTGGGCGTAACTTCGCCGCGAATTATTAATTTCATAATTCACCTATGCTATTTTCCATTCATGTAATATTCGATTGCCTATATTCATTAATTCATCTCTATCGACAGTGCTAATTATCTTTCGTGGTTTAATGTAAGGTCGCCATATTAAAAGCATTGAGCCTTTATTATTTCCGTTAACTGGTTTATTTGTACCAGCGTTAATAAATGAAATTCTTCCTCCTGTAATTAATCTCACTTCATCAACTGTTTCCAGTGCAGAATTAAACCAGCCAACAGAGGTATCAGACGGAATTAACATCACGACAGGCTGTAATTGCTTTTTGCATTGTTCAGCGGCTTTATTAATCCAAGGCTGAATATCTGAATAGGGCGGGTTAATCCAAATAGCGCCATAACTTTCCCAATCGCAATTTAGTGAGTCATCTTGTTCGGTGAGGTAATGAGTGCAAAGGTGGTTATTTTTATCTGCGGCGGCATCTAAATAGAAACCAAATTCAGCGTCCAATGCTGTAAATAAAGGTAGGGGGGTTTGCCATCTATCACGCAATTCCTTTGGTGTATGGCTACCTCCGTAGTCAGACTTCATTCTCCGCATCCTTCACCTCGAATTTAATACCGACGTCTTTGTTAATTGATATTCTGATGCACGTACTGTCGTAATAAGGGCTAAGTTGGTCACGCTCACGTTGTAGGTCGATAGAAGTATTATTATCGTGGTAATAAAAATAGCGACAGCGAAACCAGTTATCACCAAGCTTAATTATGTCATTTGGTTTTAATTCACTTACCCATTTATTCATTGATTAACTCCAGTTCGTTAGGTTTAAAATTAGCCGTAGTACCATATTTATCTTGAACTATGACACTGTGGATATAATCATTATTATTTTCAATTACTGTGAATGTTATATTTTTAAACCTTGCTAAATCATCACTCTGCTTTACTTTAACTTTATCGCCAATTATGAATTTCACGAATCACCTCCCCACAAATTATCTCAACATCCCGCACCGCCATTATTTGGTTGACACGGCTCTCGTATTCTTGCTGTGTGTATATTTTCTCTGTAACAGGCACAGCAGAACCCTGTATTAGCATGAGTAATACATATCCGATTATTTGCATGAATTGTTTCTATGGATTTTAGGTATAAAAAACCCTGCTAGTGCAGGGTGGTAGATTATCGTGATAGTATTGTTATGACTTTATTTTTCTATCTACATGCTTTTTCATACACAAAGCAATTGTAGGAGCGATAATAAAAATGACAAGAGTTATTATCGCAACAACAATTAACTGAAGAATGCCAGAGCATGAAAGATTGTACTCTTTTATAATATCTTTCATCAAATTAGCTCCGCTAATAACGATAAAAGAAAGACTTAAAATTCCATCGAGATTTATTTCTTCATCACCACGATTTCTTACCGATGCAATATATAAAATCATTGATCCAGTAAGAATTATACCACTAGACCATAGCGTGTTTACTAAATAAATTATTGAAGCAAGGATTGTTAATAATACAATAGCTATAATAATTGCGTTTTTAAAACTGATTTTTGGTTTTTTGAACCATCCCATTTTCATCCTCCAATAAATATGTATTATTTAATTATACAACAAAACACTTAAATACTATTTTTTAAATTGAATGACCCACACCCATTCGTTATTACTCCAGCTATCTTCGCCGTAAATATCTATCCATGTATCAGCGAATTTATCGTATGGTGTGAATGTCTCTCCGCCACTGTCTGGGTCACTATAAGTAGGTCGCCACCCAGTAAGCTCAAATCCTTCGGCGTACGCATCATCCTGTGATATTTCCTGAACTTGCTGCAACCAAACATCAGTAATTTCAATTTTCCCTTTGATATTACCGTCTTTATCCGAAATGTTGATGATGTCGCCAACTTCGCCATACGGGCAATCAGGGTCAATAAATCCATGTCGCCATGCTGCACATACTTGCTCTGATAGTGTATAGCCTTCTTGCCATGCGCCTAACTTGCGTAACTCTTCCTCGGTTACTTTAGGTTGTGGATTAATCGGTCTGCGTGTCTGAGTTTTTCTGCCGTCAATGACAGCTGCTAACATTGCATCGTTGAACTTAATTCTGTCTTTCATAATTACCTCTATTGATATGTTTTGAGCAAAATATGTAATCTGTAAAGCTATGTTTTAAAAGATTTATTTATTTAATTGTTGGTGGTATGATCGATTTTCAACCGTTAACGAGGAAGGAACATGAGCACTAAAATCTATTTATCCAATGTTGTTGATAAAAGTAATTATGATATAAAGCGCCGGCAACTATTTAAAGTTACTGAAATAGAGAATGGGATTTCATTTCCATTTCATGGAAATAGTTCTTTATTTAACATGCTAAATAAAGGGGATATTATTGAAGTGTTTTCTCCTTCTGAACCAGCTAGAAAGGCGACTGTGAGCAATATAAGAATGAATGACATTTACTTTAAGTTTTCTTAAAGATACAAGCCAAGGATAGGCTTCTTTTAATTCACACCTATTTGTTTTAATGCCTCACGAACTGCATTTAAGCGCGATTCCATTCTTAGATATTTAGGGTTGGGAATAGAAGGCCAATCGTTATACCAAGCATCATCGCCAAACAAACTAAGCAACTTACTTCCTATATAGCAATTGCAACAATCACTCTTAACATCATCGGATGATTCAATTAAATCCCAATACTCCCTTGCTTCGTATTGGTCTATTTCATCATCTTTGCGCAGTTCGATAACTTGCTTTTTAGCATATTCAGCATTTGCATCGTTATCATCATCTATCTCAGAGTTTAAATTAGAATCTAGCTTACCTATCCAGTAGTGGTTATTAATCCTATGAATAAACTCAACTAGTGAGCTGCCCATAGAGCCCCAAAAACAAGACCATGAATCGCCACTTTCGCTAATAGTAACTCTGCCATTTTTGTTATCACCGTAATCTTCAAGGTAAACATGAATGGGGTCGTGACGCTCTATGCCTGTTATCACCAGTTTAGTCACTTGAGATTGTTCAACCTTCATATTCATTCCTCTTATTGCATCTATTTAATCGCTAGGATTAAAATAATTCATCATTGTTTTTAATTTATGACCTATAGTTAATTTGAACTTTCTAATTATTTTTGTAGTCCTCGCCGATGCTTCCTGTGTCGGCATTTTTTTATTCATTGCATCCATTTAATCGCTAGGATTAAAACGTTTCATGGCAAACACTTATTTACCTTCTACACTTAACCCCGAAAGAGTAGTAACAAGCTGTGCAATTTTCGCCGACCTCCCTGTGTCGGCATTTTTTTATCTACTTCCTTGCTAAATTCCATGGCTTAACTATTCTTAAATTGCTTACACAGAGAAACTACAAATATATCTAGACAACCTCTTGCCGTCCGTTCCGTGGCGGCTTTTTTTTATTCATTGCATCCCTGCGAGTTAAACGGCCAATTGAAGTTGGTAATCAAAGCGATCCTTTTCTTCACAATAATCAAGTGAACTTGCGCTATTGTGAGATTCAATTCTTTCTACCAAAATCGCCGCTCTTGTTTCTTTCGATGAAGGTGAATACGCACCTTTCCACGCCTTATCTATTCCTATATTTCTTGCTACGTTTGTACTGTCTGCTGAAGCTAACGGCAGTTGAGTGAATATTTGTGGGTTAAGCATTCTGAGTCCGTGAAGCTTTGTTACTGGATACCCGTTATCATCAACAACATGACGTATCAAATCTTTCATTCTCGCGACAGCTGCGCGTGGGCGTTTAACGTCATATTCACCGCAGCTACCGATAGCAACGCGGGGGTACTCATTGCATAAACGAATAAATCGCTCGTCTGATTCATTCATATGCCAAACAGGAACGCCGAAAAATTCACCGTGTGGCCATTCATCCAGAAGCGCTTCGTTTTCTTCCTCTCCACCGTCAATAACATCGGGAATGATTGCGAAATCGAAACGAGGGTGATTTTTCCATTTGCTCACAAAATCATAGTAATCAGACCAATCAATTTTGTTTTTGCCAGCGGCTTTCCACGCTGTAAACGCTCCATTGTCTACAGCAAAAGACTGGCAAATTTCAGATGCTAAATTTAGTTGGGAGGGGTGGGCAAAACTGACAAATGCATGACGAGCTTTCCATGCTTTAATCGCGCAAGTATCAGGTGTAATAGGTCCACCGTGATAGTGAATCATATTTACTCCTTTATTGTTTGCATCCTTGCAAATATATCCTTTGGTTAAATCACATAAATAGCGTGGCGTTGGTAGGGGAGTCCGATAGGAGCGAAAGGTATTGGATCATCCCAATCCATCGACTGCTCGTTCTGCGACGCTTGTTGCTGTGGCTGCTGAGGTTGTCTCGATGGTTGCTGGCTTCCTGCCTGATTGCTGTTGCTTTCTTTTCTATTGCCTAGAATTTGGATTTCTTTGGCCTTAAAAATAGTAGAGCTACGCTTTTGCCCTGTTTGTTTATCTTCCCACTCCTTAACTTCTACTTTGGCAGTGATACGCACTTGAGTTCCTTTCTGTGCGTTCCTATCCATGTATTCCGCTGAACCTCCCCAAGCTTCACAGCGAACCCAAGTGGTTTTATCAATCCATTGCCCGCTGTCGTCTTTTCGCGATTCGCCAATAGCTAGTGAAAATTGCATTATTGCTGAGCCATTAGGAATGTAGCGCAATTCCAACCCGCCAATCCTGCCAGTAAAGTTGCATTGGTTCATATCAGCCATTTATGCTGCCTCTTGTTTAGTTAGTTCTTCTTTTCTTAGCTCATATATCTTCTGAGCTTCCGCTTGCCCATATTCAGATTTAGATAACTGCTACAAAAACTTTGAGATGTTAGTTGATAGCAGACAATGGGTAAATCAACTACTCGTAGATATTTCGTCCAATCCAATCAAAAAGAAAACCACTCAGCTAAATAGAAAAATGGACAGGTGTTTTCCAAGAGGCAAGGCATACATGCGAGTTAGTAAGCGTGAGTTTATGGCGGGCAATTAAGCGAGGTGTTGAGTGATGAAAGGAACAACGTTAACAGAGCTATTGGCGGCGTGGAAAAATCACAAGAACATCATTACAGCTAGGGCGCATGCAGCTGCTGGATATCCAGATAGAAAGCGATGGCGTGAAATAATGACTGCTCGCAAAAGGAGGCTTAATAGAAGCCGAATATTTATTAGAGCTAGTGTCGTAGCTAGAGTGTTAGAAAATCATGAGATTTTTCAATATATGAATGAGATTCGCGGCAGTAACGGGCTACCTAAAATGATTCACTCACTAGCTTGTTATCTGCAAGCCAGTTACTAAACAAAGTAACCCAATCTGCTATCACTCTTCACTATCAAGTATCACTCGACAACATCAAGGCAAAGCAATTAGAGGACTCAGAACATGTCAAAGTTAAGACTGTTATCAAAACAGTGCTCAAAGACAATGAGTGCGCTAATACTGCTGTGCCCGATGATGTTGTTAGTGAGTTGCGGAACTACAAAAGAGGTATTGATTCCCGTTCAGTCACCACCGATACCGGCTCACTTAACCGCTGACTGTCCTCAGCCTGATATCCCTGAAAAAGTAGATTGGGGTGATTTCCCTCAATTACTGGCTGATGCTATGAACTCAATAGCAAAGTGCAACTTGGACAAGAAAGCAATACGGGAAATTGAACAACAAAGAAATGCCCCAGATATCGGGGCGAAGCGAGAATAGTAGTTCATGAATGTAACGCAACTATACGTTAATCGTGAATGACCACAACCTTAAAAAGGTAGTAATCTCAAACGGATATTACAAATATGAGCCTCCAATTAGGGGGCTTTTTAATGGCAACAAAAAAGCCGCCAAGGAACTAGGCGGCAAAGCTTGGAGTAGTACTATGAAAGATACCATGTAGGAGGCAGTAATGCTTGGAATTGCTTATGGCTTTGCAAGAATACAAATCAAATGCGTAACAATCAAGTAACCATTTGTTTCTAAATGGTAATATTCTCTAACAGCGAGTAAATCATGACTGAATTAGAATCACACCAAAAAATCCGCTTAGGCTTACTTAAGCTAACAGGCAACAACACCGCAGCAACCGCAAAGGCAATTAAACTCATCAAGGATGACCCACTTGAGTATGAGTTATTTTTCCAACTGTGGAGTAATAACAACGGCAACTTTGATAACGGCAGCGTCGATACATTAACGAAAGTTGATTCCGTCTATCAGCGAGTGCAGGAAACAAAGAAAACGTTATTCAACGATGAAGTAGCAGAATAACCAATCACAAAGCCAGTTCGAGTGAGCCGGCTTTTTAATTTGTTATGAGGATATGAATATATGGCTAGGCTGGACTGGAGCGAGCTACAAAAACAGTTCCTGTCTGACCATGCCGCTACAGGGATATCACCGAAAGAGTGGTGTGAGTCTCAGGGATTAAAATACACAACTGCGAAGCGACACATTAAAACTGCGAACAAAACTGCGAATTCGCAAATTGAAAGTGACGCAAAACTATTAGCAGAAGATAGGGAGCTAACAGCGCAGCAAAAGAAATTTGTTGTTGAATATCTGATAGATGGGAATGCAACGCAAGCAGCAATAAGAGCTGGTTATAGTGATGATAGTTATGGCCGTCAGCTCCTCACGATTCCTCACGTTGCTAACGAAATTGCGAATCAACAAAAGCAATCACTTTCACGCACACTCATCGACGCTGATGACGTTCTGGCTAAAGCATGGGGGCTGGCAACATTTGACGCTAATGAGCTCTCACAGTATCGCATAGGCTGTTGTCATCACTGCTGGGGTGTTGACCATAATTACCAGTGGACTAAAGCCGAATATCAAAAGGCTTTGGCTAAAGCGATGGCGCGAGGTCAGGATGAGCCAGATTGTTCAGGGGGTACTGATTTCAATAGAACGCTTGACCCTAACCCTGAATGTCCAGTTTGTGGCGGTGAGGGGGAGGGCCGAGTATTCATTCAAGATACCCGCAAGCTTTCATCATCAGCTCGTCTAGCTTACTCAGGAACAAAAGTCACTCAGAATGGTATCGAGATACTTTCTATCAGCCGTGAAAAAATGTTTGAACTCATTATGCGTAGAGTTGGCCTTGCGGATAGTGAGACGGCGCAAAAATTACAGAAGTTAGAAATTGAACGCAGACAACTTGAGATAGAAAAACTTCGCAGAGAAATCGATACCGAGAAAGAGCAGCCTATAACACGAATGGAGGTGGTAATTGTCGGGGAGAACGATACGAACGACACTGACACCACCACAGGGTAAGTTTTTTAGCCTAACGTGCAAATATCCAGCATTTGTCGGTGGTTTCGGTACTGGCAAAACAGAAACAATGGCGGTATCTGCATTCAGGGATGCTTCTCATTCATCTAGCGCACTGATCGCAATGTATGAACCAACCTATGACTTGATTAGGCTTATTCTTGCCCCGCGTATGGAGGAAAAGCTATCTGAGTTTGGGGTTAGGTACAAGTACAACAAATCAGAAAACATTATTTACACAGCAACGTCAGGTATCGGTGATTTCGTTCTGAGGACACTAGATAACCCAGCTAGGATTGTCGGTTATGAGTCATACCGTTCTCACATTGATGAAATCGACACGCTAAAAGAGCAGCACGCCTCTGCTGTATGGGTAAAAGTTATCGCCCGTAATCGTCAGCGACCTAATGGAGTGCCTGACCCTAGTATTTTAGACAGGCTCATTCAGTCGCGTGATGAGTGGGAAGAAAATCGACAGGAATCAACAAGCAATCCATAAAGAGGTCAACACATGAAGCTATCCAGCATTCATGTTAAAGCTAAATTCGGCATGTCCGACATCGCTGTTAATGCGCTAAGTGGCGACCCACTGAAAGAGTTATACGCGCAGTGCAATGTATCACATGGCCTGAATGGTTCATTCCAACAAGTCAATTCCTCTCAATCAGTTTCAGATATGCCGGAGTAAAACATGGCGAATAAAAAACGTGTAATTCATGCGGGTGGTGTATTTCCTAATCCGCTATTAAATCGTGAAGGTGCGGCTGCGGCTGACACTAAAGCGGGTGTTATCGGTTTCTATGATGAGACCACTGCTAAATTCACGCCATCAGTCGATGGTAAAGAAGCGAGCATTTTGTATGTGGCCAACTTTGATTATCTGCGCTGCCAGACAGTTGACGATGTAATCAAGGCTGGTGATTGGGTTGTCGCAATTCAGCCAATGCAAAGCCTGTTCCTAAACGTGCGTGCCGCCGCCGGAACTTACAAGAAAGGTCAAGCGGTTATTGTTGCTAATGGTCAAATCACACTGGCAACAGGCGCAGAAGGCGAAGCAGTATTTGCCTATGTCGAAGAAGATACAGCATTAACCGCGGAAGCGGGTGATCTGGTTCGTGTTGTGTTCAAGTAAGGAGAACTGAATGTTTTATTTTTCAACTAAGAAGGCAACCGAAACGGGGAACCTTGAAGCCAACCAAGCGCAATTCGGTGCGTTGAGTTTGGAGCGTAACTCATCTGCTCAGGCTGTGGCTGACTTTATTTCTCGTGCTCGTAATGTGCCTGTTTTAGACGCTGCCAATGCGGTGGACGACATTAAACGTTTGTACAAAGCGTATGACCAGACTGTGTTAGCTGAATTCCAGCCAAACACTGAATTCACTTTGTTAAACGACCTTATGGGGCTATCTCGCTCAGTTCGTATTGATGAGTCGGTCTATGAATATGCTCGTAAAGGCGGTGGCGGTGTGGCTCACACGTCAATGAGTGGTCAGGTCGGTGCGTTACTTGAGGCTAGCGCTTATAGCTTCGATGGAACAATGGTGCCAATTCATGACACTGGCTTTAAGTTCACATGGCGTGACCCGATTTTCGGCAAAGGCTCTGCACTGGCTTCGTTATCTGATGCTCAGAAAGACTCTGTTGATACTGTTCGTCGGAAGTACCTCGATTTTATCTGGAATGGTTTCCGTGACCCGTTGGTGCTGGTCAAATGTATCAAGTCGGCGAGCATGGCAGGCCTGAAATCTTCAAAGCCAGCACCGGAAAGCAATACATGATACCGGGTGACAATGGGCGAGTTATTTCGAATAAGGATATGCAGGGGAGTGGTAGCGCAGGCGTGACGGTGATTATTGAACATCACGGAACTCCGATGCAAGTCTTGAGCCAAAGTAATGAAAAAGGATTATCAGGAGAGGATGTAGTAAGGCTTATTACTCAAGATGCTCATGAAAAAGGCCCTATCCTACAGTCAATAATGGCTAACACATCAGCAACAGCAAGAATCAGATAGAGGTAACGATGGACGAAATTATTGACTACCCATCATGGATAACTCCACCGCAAAAAGCCAATAAAAATATGACGTTTGATACTGGCTTTCGAACTGACCAACCGCAAGTAGGCCCACCTATATTCCAGAAATTAACTGATGACATAAAAACAGTTTGGAACTTAACGTGGATATTTACACTGGCAGAAGATAGGGCTTTCAATCAGTGGCTAAGAAGCCCTAATTACCTAGACAATTGCAATAGATGGTTTCGATTAGCAATCAATCTCGGTGGCTCTGGTCAGCAAATGCAGGAGTTACACTTCACTAGCTTTCCTGTGCAAACGTCTATCGATGGCAACTCAACTAAATGGACCGGTACTGTTATCTGCCGCAAACTGTTTAACGAAGATGACGAGTTTGGCGATTTAATCGTTGAGATACCTCCAAGAGATTGGGGCTTGCTCGATATCGTCGTCACCGAGCGATTACCACGATGTAAGGGGGGAGAATGAAGTTAAGAGAGTACCGAGCGCAACGACCGATGCGCACATTCTACGAGACCATCCAGTTCTACCATCCCTCATTCGGAAACATTCATTTAGTCAGCTTGCAGATAGAGCCTAAAGTCTTAGGCGGCGTTGAGTATCAACCGTGCAACTTCGAGCTAGCAGAGAGTCAGCAGAGCAAAACGCCGATTATCGATGCATCAGTTAAGTTTAGTCGAGTCGCACAGGACTTTAAGCAGCAACTGAAAAAGTGGAAGTCGAACAATAGAATGAAACCGATAACGGCCACATTCAGACTGTTTGACTCTGCTAATAAAGATACCCCAATGAGCGAATGGTCGCTATACACAAAAGATTGTTCTCTGGATTTTGAGTCAGTAACAACAACTCTATCCATGAATAATCCGCTCAACAAAAATATCGCCAAAATATACACAATGGAAGAATTCACAGGCTTGGAGACGGTTTAATGAAAATAAACTGGCATGAATATTTCGAATATATAGATGGACACTTATTTTGGCTACTAAATCGCAGAGGCCCCGTTAAAAAAGGAGATAGGGTAAAAAATATAGATGGGAAAGGTTATGTTCGAGTGATGGTTAATAGAAAATTTTACTTGGCACATAGGGTTATTTATGAAATGCACCATGGTGAAATACAAGAAGGACACACGATAGACCATATTGATGGCGATAGGTTAAATAATAGAATAGAGAATCTAAGGTCAGTAACAATGTCTGTAAATTTAAGGAATCGCGGAATGCAATCTAATAATAAATCTGGATTTACAGGGGTTTATTACGCCGAGAGTCTAGGAAAATGGATTGCATCTATAGGCAAGACAAGGCTGGGGAAATTTACCAGCTTCGATGAAGCCAAGCGAGCTAGACTTTCAGCCATAAAATCGGACCCGTCTTATACTAGTAGGCATGGTGTTTAAAATGACCAGAATAGAGTTTATTAATAAGACAATAGGGAAACCATGGAAAAACAGGTCCTGCACATTTGATGCAATGGATTGCTGGGCGCTGGTTGTACTTTACTATAGGTACGTACTAGGTACGGAAATTCATCATGAGGCTGGCTACGAATCGGATCATGATTTTGTAACTTGCTATGAGAATGAGGTCGAATTCTGGCGGCGTACCGAGCATCCAGTAGATGACGGGATATTCATTGGTTATCGCGGCTCTCAGCCAGCCCACATCGGATTAATCATCGATGGTAATGCATTTCATAGCCGAGGTGAAAACGGGGCTGTACGCATGGACAGGCTCATTGTGCTTGAGAAGAAATTCACGAAATTGGAGTTTATGAAATATGCCGATAGTTGAAATTCAGCGAATAGCGGGAACGCCTAAAGAAAGAGTCGATTTAACAGTCGGCTCTTTTTTTTATAGCGATTTTCTAGTGCATCAAAAGTTGCATACCGATGTGGTGATTATCGTTAACGGCCGTGAACTGCAAGACGATGACGAGTTAGATTTCGAGATAACACCGACTCACTTTATTCAAGTGCTTGACCAACCAAAGGGTGTTATTGGCGATATTCTGAATCCAGTGTTTAATCTTGTTACGAAAGTATTCTCGTTTCTTGCACCAAAAACGCCGTCATTTTCTGCGGCTGAGTCGAATGTTAAAGATAGCCCAAATAACCGACTCACAGGGCAAACAAACGTTGCAAGGGCATATCAGGCAAGACCAGAGATACACGGGCAAGTGAGGGCGTTTCCTGACCTCATCCAGCAGTCGATGTTTGAGTATAACAACAACCTTAAAACGGTTACCGAGTGGCTAAACATCGGCATTGGAGAATATAAAACGGAAAGTATCCGATTTGCTGAGTCTGATT
Organism: Providencia sp. PROV182; assembly: GCF_028480325.1. Lineage (NCBI taxonomy): Bacteria > Pseudomonadati > Pseudomonadota > Gammaproteobacteria > Enterobacterales > Morganellaceae > Providencia > Providencia sp. PROV182. The sequence goes on from NZ_JAMPOL010000001.1 coordinate 68,879, forward strand.
TTACAGCAATGGCAGGGGCTAGCTACAAGATATACAGGCCCAAAGAAGTTATCCCGCTAATCAACGAGGGATTTGAGTTTCCCGACATCGATGGGCAAGAATTACCGGGCCCTAATGAAAGTAAAGATATCCCGCAGCAAACAGCGACAGCAAACGAAGTGGTTTCTGGTGAGATAAAAGGTGGTGAAGCAGCGATAAAAATCGTTAAGCAAGATGAATTTGAGTACTTCTACGAACTAACAAAGCCTCGCTCAATATCAATGACAGTGAATGTTAGCTATGACACTCCGCAGGGTTCTGTTAACAAAGATGTGAGAATCGATGCTCAGTTAGTTGATGTGCAAGTTAGCGATGACGGCTCATTGATTAACCCTGTTGAATATTACGAATTCTTCTTTACAAACCTAAGCGGAACAGATTTAGCACAACTCCCACCGAATGCAGTAGTGAATACGACGAAATTCATTCTGTATGACAACCAGTTTTTAACAGTTGGCCCGTTCTTTTCTCCTGTTGACGGTGACCAGATGTGGGTGCATTTACAGGCGCAACTTGGCGGAGGTGATAACTGCAATGCAACTGTCGAAATCTGGAAGATAAACACGGATAACGAGGAAATAGCTGGCACTCGTCAAAGCTTCAATACTGCACTAAGTGCTAATAACGGCGCGCGGGTTTATTACAAAACTGACAAGGTGACACTTAACTCAGGCCGTGGACGTTACGCTGTACAACTCACTCGGCGCAATAACAGTAGCGACCAGAGCATCATGAAAATCGAAAACGCTCACATTGTCCGAGTTCGTGAGAATGTCGTTTTTGAGAATGACACGATTGTTAATGTGTCAGTGAGAGCAACGGAAGCGCCAACGGGAGCAAGAGAGCGCAAATACAATCTGCTGGCTACTCGCATGGTTATTTCATATGACCGAGCATCGAAGCAAGTTGATTATACACTCAGGCCATCACGGAGTTTTGCTGATGCAGTGCTGCATACGTGGCTAATTACTGCAGGCGAAAGTGAGAAAAATATCGACATTGATGGGCTATATCGAATATACGATAGCTTGCCTGATGAGCGATTGGGCTATTTCGATTACACCTTTGACGATGAAGATATTTCACTTGGTCAACGCATTGAGACTATCTGTAATGTAGCTCGAGTAACCGCTTATTTCGATAATGCAGTCCTCACATTCTCCCGTGAACAGTCCAGTGAATTCCCAATGACAACTTTCAACCGTTCAAACATCACAGGTAACGACATGAAGATAACCGATAAGCGTCCACTCGGAGGAGAGCGGTACACAATAACCGCAACCGAATATTTCGACGCAAAACCAGACTATAACGCATAACAGCAATCATTAACCAACAAGCCAGCCATTAGAGCTGGCTTTTTTATTGGAAAAAATAAGCATGAGAGAAGTTAAACCAACACAAAAGCCAGTTCCAAGTAGTGATATCAAAGACCTTTTCTTTAACTCCGGATTATTGGATATATGGGCTACGTCATTAGAGCGTAAGTATATTGACCGCTTTGGAAATTGCCATTTAACGGCGGCTGGCATGGAGTGGCTATTCAAAGAATTAGTCGATAAATTCAAAGTCGACATGAATATCGCTATTGTCGCTGCTGGCTATATTACTATCGATAGCTTCCAGCAAGGTGCTGATTTACCAAATAATGAATTAACTCAACGTAATCAGATTCTTCGAGATAAAACCACAGGTGAATATTACCGCTGGGATGGTGACCTACCTAAACAAATCCCAGCAGGCTCAACCCCACAATCTACAGGTGGTATTGGTAAAGGTGCGTGGATTAGTGTTGGTGATGCGAGCTTGCGTTCAGAGATCAATGTTGTAGTTAAAAAATTTAATAGTGTTAGTGATGCTGTTGGTGATATTGGATTAAAAGTAGGGGGAAAAATATCGGTAGAAAACTACTACGAAAATGGTAACTCTGGTGAGTTATTTTTTACAGTTGTCCCTGCTGGCACAGGAATTGAAGATGGTGGTAAGTTTATAAACTTACAAAACGGCTTGCAGATAATGCAAAATATTAAACACCCTTGCGATCCAAGAGCTTGGGGCGCGGTCGGTGATGGAAATATCGCTAATGCAGCAAAAGATACAAAAGGTGTTCAGGGGGCAATTAATTACGGGGCTACTTACATTAATGACGGCAGTTATTACATTAATAAAACGACAAAAATTAAAACAAATAAAGGTGTTAATTCTAGCCGCGGAGCTGTCCTTCATTACATTAATGAAGTCGGAGAGTGCATGTATATCAACGACGGAAATAATGAGCTTGGTGACACTGAATTTAGAGTTCGTATAGTAGACGGTGGTAAAGACAGAAAAAATACATGGTCAGTTGTATGTGAAAAAGTACCAAGATCTGTTTTAGCGTTTGAGATTTCACCCAGCGAAGATTATTTAAACATATATGGTGATTTGTCAGAAGAGGAGCGACTTGATTTAAAATTTGGGATGCATATTTTTAATAATTCTTATACTAACTCAATTGAGAGCCATTTGTACCAGTGTTCATTATTACTTGAATCTCCTGATAACAGCATTGTAGAACCGTGCGTGGTCTGGTCAAGCAATAGGCGTCATTCTGTTATTTTAAATGCAGCATCAAATCTTTTTCAGGGGGTTCAAATGGTTCCCGGTAAAGAAGCAGGGATTTATTCTGAAGCGAATGACATTACGAACATTCAAGTTATTGGGTGTTATTTTGATGGAAACAGACGCCTTCAATCAGTTATTCCTACTGGTGATTGTATTAAGCTGAAGGGGAATTTACGTAGAAGCACTATTCTTGGTAATAGATTTTTTATACCAGCTAAAGCAAGCATAGCAATTGATGGTCAATTGCAGGGGTCAAGCATTGGTAATAACTTTTTTGAGAATGGCGATTCTGCTGATACAGGAATTGGTGACATTGTCATTGGGTCATCAACAGGTTCAACTATATCTAGCAATAATTTTTTCAGAAGTAATTTAGCAGAAAAAATTGGAGCTGCTAGAACAAAGCCTATGCAATCTCCTATCACAATAAAAACAGCGAATGAATATGATGAGCCAACATATATATCGTTAAACTCAATCCAAGGTAATAACTATTATGCTAACTCAAGCTATCCTACGGAAAGCGCAATATTCACAAGCAAAAATCACATCAAGATAAACAACCCAAATAAGATTAAGTCAAGATATGACGATAAAGGAGATATAAAATGTTACAAAGCTGTCCTTACGCTTGAGCAAATAAAAAATCTTCCAACAAGTGAAGTCTATGTTAGTGATCTTAGCGTAATAGGTTTGTCTGGCGCTGGATATATAAAGACTTTACTGGTTCAGGATTATGCGACCGGATCAGTAACTGATTTCGGAAAGCAAGAAATAACAATGCAGGCAAATGGGGATATCTACATTAGAATGAAAGATGCTGGGGTGTGGGGGTCTTTCAGAAAGATTTAAATAACTGTGACGAGCTGTGCCGAAATTGTGACACAAAAATAAGAGGGGATTTGATGTGTGTGCCATATTTGTGACACATAAAAAGGAAAGGATCCGACATTGAATATCAAAGATTGCAAGCATGGCACGTTTGCGAATGGTGAAATGCTTTTAAATCATATGGTTAATGCTTAACTTACTGACTTGTAATCAGTAGGTCACCAGTTCGACTCCGGTAGCCGGCACCAAATAAGAACCCGTTACATTTCATAGATGTAGCGGGTTTTTTCTTGCTTGTAATCCATATTATTTAACTACCTTAAGTCGCTGATGTGACAAACTTCTGGCTCCATCACCAAAAGAACATCAATTTTTCTTTCCATCGCTGATTGTGGTGGCTTCTTGAAAGCACCAATAAAAAGTAACGATTAAATTGACAAAAATCAGCAAAAAAATTCGCAAAATGACAAAAGTGCATATTAATAGTGAGATTAATTAAGCCATATATGTGATAATTTTACCTGTTCCTTGCAGTTTAAGTGATTATGTTGTTGGCCTAACCGATGCATAGTTTTGATGAATAGAAAACGAACTTCACAGAGCTATTTATTAATTAGCCATATTAAAAATCAAATATTGCTTAATGGCTTGGAAAGATTATTCGGCTGTTATCTACTCGGAAGGGAGATGAACTGCAAGGTATTCAGATAGTTATGGGTGAAAACCCATCTTGTTGTAGTAATCATGTTGAATTTAAAAGACTAAATATTGTCTAAAATAGCGTGCATTCTGCAAAGGCGAAGTATTGGGAGATATAATGTACGCCAAAAACCCATTTTCACTGAAATTGGTCCACCCGAAGTATGTAGTAACTTGGGTGGGAGTTTTTATCTTATTTTTATTAGTTCAATTGCCGTATAAATGGCAAATGTGGCTTGGTGCTTTTTTAGGCAGTAATTCACGGTATTTTATTAAAAGAAGAGTATCAATCATTAAGCGAAATTTAGAATTGTGTTTCCCAAATAAAAACAAAAATGAAATAGATACTTTGGTGAATGATAACTTAAAATCTTTAGGTATCGCATTATTTGAAACTGGGATAGCCTGGTTTTGGAGTGATAAAAAAGTTAAAAAATTATTTCAAGTAAAAGGAATGTCCAATTACTTAGATGCTATTGCTAAAAATAAAGGTGTGATTATTGTTGGGGTCCATTTTATGTCACTTGAACTCGGTGGCCGGATTATGGGGCTTTGTTTTCCTGTTAATGCAATGTATCGTCCTCATAACAATAAAGCGATGGAATATATTCAGACAAAAGGACGGTGTCGTTCTGGTAAAGGAATGATTGATCGTAAAAATTTAAAATTTATGGTTCAAGAGTTAAAAAGTGGTAAATCCATATGGTTTGCACCGGACCAAGATTTTGGAAGAAAAGGCACGATATTTGCGCCGTTTTTTTCTGTCAAAAATAGTTCCACGTCAAAAGGAACCTCAATACTTGCTCAATTATCTAAATCTCCAACACTCACGGTAACATTATTGAGAAATAAGAGCGGTGCTAATTATGATTTGGTACTGGGAAAAGAAATACTAGAATACCCAAGCTCTGATGCATTACAGGATGCAACAATAATTAACTCTATCTTAGAGGTTGAAATAATGAAAGCGCCCGAGCAGTACCTTTGGGCTCATCGACGGTTTAAAACCCGGCCTGAAGGGGAAGTGTCGCTTTATAGCTAGTTTTATATTTATCTTATGGCACTTTAAAGTTCATAATAAAAAACGAGATAAACACATGTTTTATCTCGTCTATTAATAATTTATAGCCTTGTTTAGCACAAGGTTATCGTTATAACCAGCTGTGTAGCATAAAGTATGATAATGAAAATATAAAAATTACCATTAGGTGTTGGAGCACCTTTAAAAACAAAAGAAATCTTCTTACTTGATTCATTGTTTCCTGCTTTGGCGAATATAATAAACGGCTAATTAAAACTCTTTTTTAGTGTAGTTCCACTAATAATAAAATACCAATTTCCATTAAAAAAATTAAAAAAATGTGAAATAAATTACACTTAATAAGTAAAAATAACTAAGTTAATGAGTAATTAATAAATAATAAAATATCTGGTCATTTATCACGTAAAATATGTAAAAATCGAATAGCCTTCAATAACGATGTTAATCGAAGGCTATTCTAATATAGAGTTACTTTAGAATAAACTAAAAACTTTCTTCATATTCACGAGCTTTTTTATCGTCATAGTTATGTTCCCATTTGGCAATAACAAGTGCGGCTAGGGCGTTGCCTACAACGTTAAGTGCAGTACGTGCCATATCAAGAATTCTGTCAACACCCGCAATGAATGCTAACCCTTCTAGTGGGATACCGACACTTCCTAATGTGGCAAGGAGAACAACAAATGAAACTCCAGGGACACCCGCAATGCCTTTAGATGTGATCATAAGGGTAAATACTAAGATTAGTTCTTGCCCAATGGAAAGTTCAATACCATAGAGTTGGGCAATAAAAATAGCAGCAATACTTTGGTATAATGTAGAGCCATCTAAGTTAAATGAATAGCCAATTGGAATAACAAAGCTTGTTACGGATTTAGGAGCACCATATTTTTCCATTTTATCCATAATACGAGGAAGTACGGTTTCAGAACTGGCTGTTGAGTAAGCGAGCAATAACTCATCTTTTAATATTTTCATTAAAGTGAAAATATTTATTCGACAATAACGAGCGACTAATCCTAGTACAACTACAGCAAAAAATATAATTGCACAATGGACGAGGATAACAAGTTTTAATAAAGGAACTAATGATGAAAAGCCGAAGTTAGCGACGGTAACGGATATTAATGCGAAAACCCCGATTGGGGCATACATCATAATCATATTTGTTACACGGAACATTGTTTCAGAGAAAGTCTGTAATACATTGAGTAACGGTTGTTTCTTCTCTGATGGTAAAGAAGAGAGCCCCAAGCCAAATAATACAGCAAAAAAGATGACTGGTAGCATATCACCACTTGCCATCGCTGCGAAAATATTACTCGGAACTAAAGTTAAGATCGTATTAATGATCCCCGAAGGGTGGCTTTCGACTTCTTGAGTGGTTTTTTCATATTGAGAAATATCGACTTGCGTTAATTGCGACATATCGATACCAACACCAGGTTGGAATATATTGGCAAAAGAGATACCGACGATAATGGCAATTGTAGTGATAATTTCGAAATAAAGGATAGTTTTAAAGCCGAGAGAACCTAATTGCTTAGTATTACCAACCCCGGCTATTCCAACAATTAGAGTCGATATAACAATAGGAACAACAATCATTTTGATTAACTGAATAAATATTTTACCTGCCGGGGAAAGAATATTTAGAATCAACCAATCTTTGTACTCTGTATTATCATGTAAAAGTGCACCAGCAATAACACCTAAAATAAGAGCAACCAGTATTTGCCATCCTAGGCCAAATTTAAACAGTTTCTTTTTAGTCACTTGGTTTAATGTCATAATGAAATCTCATTTTATATTAATAATTTTTATGTATGTGTTGTTATTATCATAAATTTTATATCGAATATTCGAGAAAACTACAACTATTAACTCGATAAATTTGAGTAATTTCAATATGTAATTTATATCAATATGTTTATTATGTTAAATTTAAATAGTAAAATAGCGATATGTGTTAAATATTATGGATTTTTGTTAATTATTAGTGGATTTTAAGGTGAAGTTGTCATTTTAATTAAATGTAAGCAATTGTTTTAGATTGTTAATGATATTGCTTTTTTGTTACTTATTTTTTCGCGAATAAAACTAGATAGAGTGAAAAACAACCTCTAAAAATAATCTTTTTATTGAAAAGTCAGCAGAATATAATTTTCTGTATAACTCATTCAATTTAATAAGTTAATAAAAAAAGAATTTAATTTGAGCTAATCATTATTAGAAGAATAGGAATTATTAAAATATCAAGGTATGACTATAAATGACCACCTACTAAAGTTTATGTAATGAAATTAGTAAGGGATGAGCGAGTTAAATAAGAAAACTATTAATATTAAAGCAACTCAAAGTGCAGATTGTTTCCGTTTAAATGCAGCGAGTAATGTGCGTTCAGAAAGGTCTAAGTAATCACGTAACATATTAGAGGCATCTAAATTTTGGCCAGACTCTAATAATCTAAGAATAGAATGGTTTTTATCAATATAGGGAGCATATAAAATTTTAGGGTCATTAAGATGACCAAAGGCCAGCCGTAATTCAGCGGACACATTACGGTATAATTTAATTAAGCGTTCGCTGTCAGATAGCTCAACAATGGCAGTATGAAATTTCATATTTGCAGTTCCTACACCCACCCAATTTTCTGTCTTTTCATGTTCACGAGCTTCTTGAACAGCATCTTTCATTTTTTGAACTGATGGATGCAAGGCATATGCATGAGTTAATGCATCACATTCAATGAGTCGGCGAACTTGATAAATATCGATAATGGCAGCCATATCAGGCACTGAGACAAATACGCCCTTATTTGGGGCATAAGTTAATAAACCTTCCTGTGTGAGTACGCGAAAAACTTCTCGCAATGTATTTCGAGAAATATCGAGCTCCTCACTTAATGCTGCTTCAGATAAGCGTTGACCTGGTGTGATCTCCCCAACTGTTATCTTATGGCGTATAACTTCTGCAATAGTGACAGATAAAGTTTGTACAACAGGTTGTTTTTTCATAATAAAGGCTAATTTTAGTCTCAGGGGTGATAAGGCGTTATATTCCCATATTCAAGTTATAGCAGCAAGTTTCCTTTCTCTTTTACTTATTCCATTCCATGTATTTGCACAAGAATAGTGAAATTTAAATTTATTGCATCAATTTGGTGCAATTTACTCGATAAACATTATGGTTTGTCAGCCAAAATTGTTAAAAAAGTGATCTCGTCTTGATTTTTAAACCAGCAATTACGATTTTTATTGATTGTTTATTCATCATTCAATACTAATTGTTCAACAATCCATTAAAAATGAATTAACAATATAGCTAACAAGTAGAACAATGGCACGATAATTGCCTTAGTGATTGTGACATCAACAACTACATCAATAATTAAAACAATAACTATTAGAGGAGTATTCATATGGCAGCTCAAGAAAGTGCACCAAGTACTGCTGAATATGTGAAAAGCCGCCGTTCATCACTGATAAGCGCAATTTTTTTAATGGCAACCTCAGCCATTGGGCCTGGGTTTATCACACAAACTGCGACTTTTACCGTGACATTAGGAGCCGCTTTTGCCTTCGGGATATTAGCGTCTATTGTGATTGACTTCATTGTGCAGCAAAACATATGGCGGGTTGTTACCCTGACTAAAATGCACTCATCCGAAATTGCGAATGCCACAATTCCTGGGAGTGGCTATTTATTAGCGATATTAGTTATTTTTGGTGGGCTAATATTTAATGTTGGCAATATAGCTGGTGCAGGTTTAGGGCTTAATGCGTTAGTCGGATTAGACCCGAAATGGGGCGGTTTGATTAGTGCATTATTGGCAATTTATATTTTTTCTTCTCGTAAGGCCAGTACCTTTATCGACAGGTTAATCATTGGGTTAGGTGTAGTGATGATTGGCTTAACTTTATTTGTCGCTATCGCATCAAACCCACCTGTTGGAGAAGCATTACGTCAAAGCGTATTACCTGACACAGTTGATTTTGCCATGATAACCACTATTGTTGGGGGCACTGTTGGGGGATATATTTGTTATGCAGGCGCTCATCGCTTATTGGATAAAGGCGCAGTAGGTATTGAAAACATTAAAGTTGTTTCTAGCGCAGCCACAAAAGGCATCTTAGTTGTTGGGTTGATGCGTTACATTTTGTTCTTGGCTATCTTAGGTGTGGTAGCCAGTGGTGTGACTATTGATATTTCAGGGCAGGCTGCAAACCCTGCATCTCAAGCATTTCAGGCTGCCGCTGGTAATTTTGGTTTACGTATTTTTGGTTTAATTCTATGGGCTGCTGCACTCACCAGTGTGATTGGTGCAGCGTATACCTCAATGAGCTTCTTAACGGCATTTAAGTCCTCTATTACAGAAAGGCAGCGTAATGTTGCAACTATTATATTCATCGCAGTTTCTCTGATTGTTTATTTATCCATGGGAACAGCCCCCGCTGCATTATTAGTTTTTGCTGGTGGTTTCAATGGGTTAATTTTACCTATTGGTTTAACTTTATTTGTTTATATCGGCTGGAAGCGTTCAGATTTAATGTCGGGTTACCATTATCCACGTTGGTTATTATGGTCAGGTGTCGTGACATGTGCGCTAACTTGGTATATGGGCGCGATGTCTGTCGGTGCAATCTTTAATTATCTGAAATAACTCAAGGAGTAGCCATGAAAAAGCAAATTGATTTAAATAGCGACCTTGGGGAGAGTTTTGGACAATGGGAAATGGGCAATGATACCGCCATTCTTCCCGTTGTTAGTAGTGCGAACATTGCCTGCGGTTTTCATGCAGGCTCACCTGAAGGGATATTAAAAACCCTTAACGCGGCGAAGGAAAATGGTGTTGCTGTTGGTGCTCATGTTGGTTATCCCGACTTAGTGGGATTTGGTCGACGTAATATGGATATTGCATCGAGTGAATTAACTGCAGACGTGATTTATCAAATTGGTGCATTACAAGGGTTAGCAACCGCAGCAGGGGCACAAGTTTTATATGTTAAGCCTCATGGTGCACTGTATAACACGATTGCTCATGATAAACGCCAAGCAATGGCCGTTATTGATGCGATATTAGCCATTGATAAGCAATTGATATTAGTGGCATTAGCAGGGTCACCATTAATTGAATGGGCAAGAGAATGTGGCTTAAATGTGGTCGCAGAAGCTTTTGCTGATAGAGCTTATAACAGTGATGGCACATTAGTATCTCGAAAATTAGCTGGTTCAGTATTACATGACCCACAGATAGTTGCAGACCGCATGTTGCAGCTGGTCATGGAAGGCGGTGTGATGTCAATTGATGGAAAATTTACACCTGTTGATGCGGGGTCAATTTGTGTTCATGGCGATAGCCCTGGTGCTCTTGAAATGGCAAAACAGGTGCGTGCCGTACTAGAAAAACAAGGTATTGAAATTTATGGTTTTGCTCACAAAGGAGACCACGAATGACACAGCTAATGAAGGCATCACTGCAGGCCATTGAAGCCGCTCGCCATGCACGCCAAGCCATCCGTGAGGGATATGACAAACCAACAGCAGGCCTTGCCCCGGGCATGACCCAAGCCAATATGATTGCATTGCCACGTGACTGGGCATTTGACTTCTTATTATACGCTCAGCGTAACCCAAAGAGCTGCCCTGTTCTTGATGTATGTGAGGCAGGGAGCTGGCAAACGGTTTTAGCTGAAGGTGCTGATTTACGTACTGATATTCCACGTTACCGTGTGTGGGAGAAAGGACAGCTAGTAGATGAAATTACGGATGCGACAGAAATTTATCAGCAACATCCTGATTTAGTAACTTTTTTAATTGGTTGTAGCTTTACATTCGAAACGCCAATGATTGAAGCGGGTATTGATGTACGGCATATCACGGATAAATCCAATGTTCCTATGTATAAAACCAATCGCTTATGTCGTCCAGCAGGGCGTTTACAAGGTGAATTAGTGGTTTCAATGCGACCAATACCCGCACATCGCGTTGCTGATGCAGTAAGTATCACTGGCCGGTTTCCCGCAGTGCATGGCACTCCTGTTCATATTGGTGCGCCAGAACAATTAGGTATTGCTGACATTATGCAGCCTGACTTCGGTGATGCGGTTCGTATTGAAGAGGGCGAAATTCCCGTTTTTTGGGCTTGCGGTGTAACGCCTCAAGCGGCAGTAATGAAATCTGGGGTTCCATTCGCATTAAGCCATGCACCCGGTTACATGTTTATTACGGATGTACCTGATGCCGCATATCACATATAGAGGTGCCAATTGAGATTTTTACCCGTCAATTTAAGTGCTTTTATGGTGGAGTTGGAAAGTCTTGAACAAACAATGGCATTGACTGATTCTTTAACAGAAATGCCCATTTATGGGATTGATGAAATAACACCAGCAGCAAGGACGATTTTAATTCGTTACAACCCGTTCAGGATTGATGTAAATGAGTTGGTTGAAAAGATATCGGTTAGGGATGTGTCGAGAAGAGTTGGTAAGGCCAGTAAATTGGTCACTATCCCTGTTCATTACAATGGAGAGGATCTTTCGGATGTTGCAGCGCATTTAGGGATATCCACTGCAGAAGTGATACGTCGTCACACAGAAAATGAATTTCAGGTTGCATTTAGCGGTTTTGCTCCGGGTTTTGGTTACATGGTGTCGAAAGGCGCTAATCTGAATGTTCCAAGGCGTCAATCACCAAGAGTGCGTATCCCTGCGGGATCTGTTGCCTTAGCCGGGGAGTTTAGCAGTGTTTATCCACAAGCTAGCCCAGGGGGATGGCAGTTAATCGGTGTGACTGAGCTATTAATGTGGGATATCAATCGACCAGAACCCGCACTCGTTCAGGCAGGCATGCGGGTAAACTTTGTTGATGCAACAAAAAGCCAGATTAGCTATAGCTTGCCAACTAAAGTAAGTATTGAAAAAAATGCTGAGAATGTCAGTGCTGATTTAACCGTTTTAGCGACAGGATTACAGGTTTTATTCCAAGATTTAGGGCGTATTGGCCAATCAGCATTAGGTATTTCAGAATCTGGCAGTATGGATAAATCGGCATTGCGTAGTGCAAACCGTATTGTGGGGAATAAATCAGACTCGGCCGTTTTAGAGATAACGCAAGGTGGGTTTAAGGCACAAGTGCACAAAGACCTTATTGTTGCAGTGACTGGTGCGCCTTGTTCTATTGAGGTTATTACGAAAGAACACCAACAATATCAAGTTAATACTTATCAACCGATTCATTTAGCAAAAGGCGACACCATTAAATTAAGCCGTCCGAACAAAGGGGTACGTAGTTATTTCGCTGTGCGGGGTGGTTTTAATATTGAACCTATTTTATCGAGTTGCTCGTTTGATACGCTGGCGCAAGTTGGCCCAGCCCCAATCAAGGTAGGTCAAACATTAACGGTTAGCACTAATTCGTCTCTATTAGCCGTTTCATTAAATGAGACACCTGCTTTTGATTACCCAGCAGAAAATGATGTTGTGGTTTTGGATGTGACATTGGGACCTCGAACGGATTGGTTTACAAAACAAGCCGTTGGCCAACTAACAAAGCAATTATGGCAAGTCACTGCGTCATCAAACCGAATAGGCCTGCGCTTATCTAGTGACAAACCGTTAGAGCGCGAACAACTACAGGAGCTACCAAGTGAAGGGACTTGCATTGGGGCTATTCAAGTGCCAGCAAATGGCCAGCCCGTTTTGTTTCTCAATGACCACCCTTTAACCGGCGGTTATCCCGTCATTGGCGCGGTATGTGAATACCATTTGGATTTAGCAGGGCAAATCCCTGTGAATGCCAAAATACGTTTTAATCCACTTGGTGAATTTAAAGTATTACAAGGGAGCCATTGTGCTTATGAAAATGAATAACAACAAAAAACATAAAGTATTGATTGCTAATCGAGGCGAAATTGCAGTTCGTATTATCCGTGCATGTCGTGATTATGGTTTCCAGTCTGTTGCGGTTTATGCGGACAGTGACATTGAAGCTCTCCACGTCAAAATGGCTGATGAAGCCTACGGGCTTGGAGGAAACTCGCCAGCAGAAAGTTATTTAAATATTGAAAAGTTGATTAGTATCGCTCAGCAGTCTGGTTCAACCATGGTGCATCCGGGGTATGGTTTTTTATCTGAACGCGCTGAATTTGCCCGTGCAGTTGAAGCCGCAGGGTTAATCTGGATTGGGCCTAGCGCAAACAGCATAGATATACTAGGGGATAAGGTTCAAGCTCGCCATATTGCAATGCAAGTCGGTGCACCGCTAGTGGTTGGTACAAAAGACCCTGTGAATAGTGCACAGGAAGTACTAGAATTTGCTCATCAACATGGTTTACCTATTGCCATTAAAGCGGCATTTGGTGGTGGTGGCCGAGGGCTAAAAGTAGCTTGGCAACTCCATGAAGTTGAAGAACTTTATCATTCAGCTGTGCGTGAAGCGACCGCGGCATTTGGACGAGGTGAATGTTTTATTGAACAATTTTTGCATAACCCTCGGCACATTGAAGCCCAAGTTATTGCAGATACGCATGGTAATGTGCTGGTGGTGGGAACACGTGACTGTTCACTACAACGGCGTAATCAAAAACTGGTTGAAGAGTCACCAGCCCCTTTTTTATCTGAGAACCAACAACAGCAAATTGTCCAAGCCTCAACGGATATTTGCCGCAAAGCGGGCTATGTGGGAGCAGGAACCGTTGAGTTTTTGCTAAGCCAAGATGGAACGCTGTCATTTTTAGAAGTGAATACGCGCTTACAAGTTGAGCACCCAGTCACAGAGGAAACCGCAGGGATTGACTTAGTGATTGAGCAGTTACGTATTGCGGAAGGTTTACCTTTAAGTATTAATGAGATGCCGACTCCTCGAGGGCATGCGTTTGAATTTCGTATTAATGCCGAAGATGCTGGGAATGGTTTTTTACCGACCCCCGGCACTATTACTGTTTTTGATGCACCAACGGGGCCGGGAGTCCGTGTTGATAGTGGCGTAACTGCAGGGACTACAATACCGGGTACCTTTGATTCATTAATGGCTAAATTAATTGTCGTGGGGAGTACTCGTGACCAAGCCATTTTGCGTGCACGTCGAGCACTGGCAGAATTTAATATTGAAGGTGTTGCATCCGTATTACCATTCCATCGTGCAGTAATAGAACAAGCTGATTTTTGTGATAATTTTAGTGTACATACGCGTTGGATAGAGACTGAATTTAATGTGGAAATTCCACCAGCAAAACGGCAAATTCCATTATCGGATCCTGCGATGACTCGTACTTTTATTGAAATTGATGGGAAGCGTTGTGAGTTAGGTTTGCCCACTCAACTTTTTTCTGGTTTCTCAGTCAATAATTCAGCGGCATCCCATTCAGCCCCTCAATTAGTTGATAATCCTGATGCGGTCAACGCACCTATTTCCGGGATATTATTTAACTGGCTGATCCCTCAAGGAAATAATGTTTCTGAAGGGGATGTCATTGGTGTAATGGAAGCCATGAAAATGGAAGTGCAAATTGTTGCACACCGAACAGGAACGTTGAAGTATTGCGCTACTAAAGGGGATTTTGTTGAAGCAGAAAGCCCAATAGCTGAAATTATTTAGTTTGATGCCAATTAAGTTTGAGCTAAAGGAGTTAGCTCAAACTAACGGGAAATTCGCTCTGGCAGCGTTCTTAGAGGAAGATGAGGCGCAGGAATAGCATGTTTTTCTTCAGCGGTCATTTCATTGCTATCGCGGTAAACCTCACCACAGAGAAAGTAGAGATTCGGTCGTTTTGATTCTAGGTATTTTTTTCGGCTCATGCATTGTTCTTGTGTAAAAATAGTTTCAGTCACCGGTAATGCATCGCATGAATCCGTACCACAAGGGCTAACCCATAACGCCCAACCAATGAGTACCATATGTCCTGCCATTTACATTGCCTTCCTTAATAAGAACCAATATGAACCGCTGAAAGTGATGACTGCAAGTAACTATCTAATTCACATACGCATTATAGGTTAAATTCTAACATTGAGTTAACCAAATGTATGTATTTAGGCATGATGAATTGTTTCATTCACACTAAAAAGCAAATCGTTATAAATTAAAAAGTTGGGAATTATCATAAGTAGAAAATAAATGATTTGATAATAAATAAAGTAGTATATTGTTAAAATTACACTATCAATATTGCATGTTTTTTTGGTGTCAGATCGCAAAAAAACAAAATAATTATCTACAAACAGCCGATATTAGAGCTCAAGCCTGTCAATTAAGGCTATTTTTAACTAGGATTATGACAACCTCTAATAAGAAAATAGATAGGAATAAATCATGAATGCCATGGAAGAAGTGCTTTCATTTTGGTTTGAGGAATCGACACCAAAACAATGGTTTGAAAAAAGCGCTAAGTTTGATTTGACGATAGCACAACGGTTTGCTCATATCTGTGAACGCGCAGCTAAGGGAGAATTAGCTTATTGGCGGGCATCTATTCGTGGACGTTTAGCGGAAATTATTGTTCTAGACCAGTTTTCACGTAACTTATGGCGTGATACACCACGGTCTTTTGCTCAAGATGGGATGGCTTTAGCATTAGCGCAAGAGGCGATTAAGCAACATGATTATAACCTTCTGACGCTGTCACAGCGCAAGTTTGTTTTAATGCCATTTATGCACTCTGAATCCAGTTTTATACATTTACAGGCGGTTGAGCTATTTCGCATGCTGGGTGATGACGGTACATTAGATTTTGAAATGAGACATAAAGCGATTATTGATAAATTTGGCCGTTATCCTCACCGTAATGAAATTTTAGGTCGGCCATCAACACAAGAAGAAATTGCATTTTTACAAGAGCCAAACTCTTCTTTTTAGACTAAAACCAAATGAGCCCATATTTTGTTTAACTAGCTCATTTGGTTTAGTTTTTATTTAGCGAAATAATTCAGCCCTGACTGGCGATAATTCTAATTTCAATTGTAGTGATTTGAGGTAAATTTCAGTGATCTGTGCAAGGCTAGGGTAAAAAGTGGACTCTGTTTTGCTTTGCTGCACTAGCTCTAAATAGCGATACGCCCAAGGTAACAAATGTTGCTCAAATAGAGCAATAACAGCGCTGTCGTCCTCTTGCTCTGCTAACGCAGAAACTGCCATCATCATTAAGCCAAATTGGTCTTCAGGTTCACGGATTCCAGTATCAGTGACTAAACCTTTCGCTTGCAAAAAGTCGCGATAAGCCGCAGTTGACTCACCCATAACAGTATTATCATGCTCTAAGTACACAGAGCCCCAAGGCGGAGCAGGCATACTGCCTTGTCCTTCGAATAAGATGGAATAATCATAAGAGATATCATCAGGTTGTGTTTGTGACAACGAAGTACAAATAGCCTGAATTCTCTCTGGATCATCCCATGTACATAACTGTGGTAGTTCACCCAAGACAGAGTAAACGTTACGTAAAGTGTCCGATTGCGGAGGGTAGTAGAAAAACGCACCAAGGATGCGGATCATTGTCGTGTCAATCATATTATTTTATCCGTCTTATTTCGCGCTAAAGCATGACATCATTATTTAATTTCCTGCTACTGTATCAATGCAGGTGGTGTTGAAGATATCTAAACAAAGAACCCCAAATGGGGTTCTTTTATGAAACACTATAACATAGTAATAACAATGCCTTACATGGTTATTTGCCACAAATTATAGAATGCAATGCGGCCAGCCAGTTCAGCTAATAATACTGCGGCGGCACAAGTTGCTAATGTCGCTTTTGGTGCGCGGTGCTTTAACGCCATACCAACGAAAGCAGCTAAAGCAATAGCTAAAACAACAACTTGGAAGCCCCAGAAGCCTGTTTGTTCACCGCTAAGAGCGGGACCTGTTTCTGCTAAAAAGGCTTGATAACCCGCACGGCTTGCAAAAATAGCAAAAGTACCAATTAAGAACGAAGCAATACCTAAGCCACGAGCACCGATTGCAATGGCGAGTGCACCGCCACCGACTAACATCGTCATCCACATTTGCAGTGTGGTATAACCGGTGTCCCAGTTAGCAATAGTGGCGATGTTGTACACTTGAGGTATTGACCAAACAAATGCAAGTCCAGAAACTACCGCGGCAATATTAGCCAGCTCACGTAATAACGTATGTTTGAAAAACAAAGTAAAAAATAACGTTGCAGCAGCGCATCCAACAAATACGCCACTCAAGAACGCTTCATTACTCATTGGCGAACGGCCTACACCTAATAACATATTAAAGAAGCGTAGTGGCTGGCCAACGTGTAACCCACCGATCCCTAAACCAATTATCATAATGATAAAGGCCACGATATTGGCAGTTTTTAGCTGACTATCGTCAATAGAACCCATTCTACGGCTAATATAAGCGAGTAAGAAAAGCCCAGCAGCGGACTGTCCTAAGACGGTGAAAAAAACGAGTGGTAATTCATGCATCTTACACCTCCGCAGGGTTTTTTAATTCGCCACTTTTATCGCCAAATGGCTTCGCATCTTTATGTGGTTTGATGACAATATTCGGGTTCGTCAGGCTTGGGTCTGGCATTGGAGCAATGCCACACTCTGTGCCGTGTAACTCACGAAGAACATTAATGTCATCAAAATCTAAAGCACGCTGCGGGCAAGATTCAACACAAACCGGTTTCATCCCTTTTGCGACGCGCTCATAGCAGCCGTCGCATTTACTCATTAGTTTCTTCTTCTCATCAAATTGTGGGGCGCCATACGGGCAGCGCAACTCACAATAACGGCAACCAACACAAATAGATTGGTCAACCACGACTAAACCATCTTCTTCTCGTTTATGCATTGCACCGGTTGGACAACCCGCGACACATGTCGGGTTTGAACAGTGGTTACATGAAATAGAAAGATAGTAACTAAAGACATTTTGCTGCCAAATACCATCTTGTTTTTGCCAACTACCGCCACCGAACTCGTAGACACGACGGAATTTTGGGCCTAAATCTAAATCTTTTTCATCCTTACAACTGACTTGGCATGTTTTACAGCCAGTGCATTTTGTGGAGTCAAAGTAAAAGCCATATTGTTTCATCATTCAACTCCTTAAGCGCGTTTAACTTCAACAAGGTTAGTATGTTGTGGGGTACCTTTAGCCAATGGCGAAGGAACATGCGAAGTCAGTGTATTGATACAACCACCGATATCTAGCCCATCATTATTAAGAGTACGCCATGCACCTTGTGGAACGGCGATAACACCGGGTAATACACGCTCTGTCACTTTCACTTTAATTTGAATACGACCACGATCATTAAATATTTCAGCCATATCACCATTATTCAAGCCGCGTTGCTGGGCATCGACTGGGTTGAGCCAAAACTGATGTGGAATGGCTTCACGTAGCATAGCAACATTGTAATATGATGAATGCACATGGCCTTTATCATGAAAGCCGGTCATTAATAGCGGATGCTTTTGTTGGCTTGCTTGGGCTTCAACACCTTCTTTATTGACGCAATACTCAGGAATGGCAGGAATACGTTGGCCTTCTGGTAATTCCCAATTTTTAACACGTTCAGCTAGTTGTTCTGAATAGATTTCCACTTTACCTGACGGCGTTTTCAATGGGTTATTGATTGGGTCGTCACGGAATTTCTTCAATGCAATATTTTCTGAACTGTTCAGGAACTTACGGTCGATAATACCCGCACCGTCGGTTTCGCTGAATTCAGGTAAATGAGGCATTTTTTCACGTGTTTTGTTATAACAGAACTCAATCCATTCAGCGTAGGTACGGCCTTCGGTGAATTGTTCTTTTACACCCATTTTTTCAGCAATTTCTGCTAACACATCGTAATTAGGGCGATTTTCCCACAGTGGCTCAATGGCATTTTGTAGGCGAACTAAATAATGATACGCACCACTTGCATAGGAGTTATTGATTAAATCGTTAGTTTCTACAGTTGTGACATCCGGTAACAATAAGTCTGCATATTTTGCGGATGGGGTATCATGGTTATCCCATACTAGAATGAATTCACATTTGGATTCATCTGCAAGTATTTCATGGGTTTTATTTAAATCGCCATGTTGGTTACCAATGACATTACTGGAGTAGCACCACATAAACTTGATGTCGTTGTTTAGTTTATCAACACCTTTAATGCCACCATTCTCTGCGGTCAATTCTTTCCCGCGAACAATTGCTTCTGACCACATATAAGTCGGAATCAAGGCTTTTACTGGGTTAGGTAAAGCAAAACCTGCAACAGGATAAGCGTAGCTGTTACCCCACAGCCCAGTGTTAGTTCCTGCACGACCAATGTTCCCAGACATCAACGGTAACATCATAATAGAACGACAGGCTTGCTCGCCATTTTCTGTGCGCTGTAAGCCCCAGCCTTGTGAGATCCATGCTCTATTTGCATTACCGATTTCACGTGCAAGTTGTTTAATACGTGCGACTGAGATACCCGTTAATTTGCTCGCCCACTCAGGGGTTTTTGCGATGCCATCAGGGCCATTACCTAAAATATAATCTTTATATGATGCATTGCGTGGTGCAGAAGCAGGTAAGGTAGACTCATCCCAACCAACACAATAGTTGTTTAGGAATTCTTCGTCAGTCAGGCCTTCTTCGATCATGACATAACCGAGAGCAGCAACTAATGCAGCGTCAGTACCTGGGTAAATAGGTATCCATTCTGCGCCAAGCGTTGTGACGCTATCAGTGCGACGCGGGTCAATAATGATAACTTTTGCTTTGCTTTTATCTAACGCATTGAGGGTTTCGTAAAATTGACCGCCCCCAGACATACGCGTTTCAGCAAGGTTGTGACCAAACATGACGACTAAATCTGAGTTTTGGATTTCAGATAAATATGATTCTTCAATACTGCCATATACGTAAGGCGTGATTTCCATTAATTGCGCATATGAATATGTGCCATAATCGCCCAAGAAACCACCGGTTAAGCTTAATAAACGTTTACAAGCAGCACGACCGTGTAAGTTTGCGCCTGTTGAACCCGAGCCATATTGATAGTAAATGGCATCACTTCCATATTTATCAATAGTATACTGCAGTTTTTCGGCGATAATGGTTGTTGCCTCATCCCATGAGATCTTTTTAAATTTACCTTCACCGCGTTTACCAACTCGTACCATTGGGTATTTTAAACGGTCTGGGTTATAGGTTTTCCAGCGCACTGAACGGCCACGCAAACATGGGCGGATTTGGTGTTCACCTAACGTTGAGTCGTCATACATTGTTTCATTGGAAATGCGGCTGATAACACCGTCTTTCACATGAACTTTTAATGGACAGCGGCTACCACAGTTTACTAAGCATGCGCTATAGCTGATTTTTTCGCTGACTTCGTCAGGCATGATCGCTGGTGTTTTTGCTTGAGCAGCAAAAGGAAGAGTGATTGAGCCAGCAACAGCAGCGATACCCGCAACGGTTGCAGAGGTTTGTATAAACTCCCTCCTGCTCAGTTCTCCAAATTGAGTATTTATTTTATTTTTATGCATTGACATTGCCTATATGTAAATAACAACATTATTTTCTTGTTTTATATGTTAAAAAAAGTTTCTGTTGAGTTACATGACTTACATCAATGTTATCCCTGATAAGATAAATGTATTTATTTAATTTATAAGGATTTTTTGTTCGCTATAACATAGATTAGTTCTATTTCTATTAACTATCGAAGTATTAATTATTATATAACGATTGGGTCAAAAGTAAGGAAAAAGAGGGATATCTCCCTCTTTGAAATACTACTTTAGGTGTAGATGGATAAGAAAATTTAACTAATCACTTAGTATTAATTATTTTTCTGGGGAATAGCCTATCATCCTAACATCATTTCCGGTAGGTGATTGATGTACCATCAGATTAAATTGCGGAAGGATGGAAAAGATATGGTCAAAAATGTCTGACTGTATTCTTTCATACTCCACCCATACGGTTGTATTCGTAAACGCATATATTTCGATTGGGATACCATTTGAGTCAGATTCTAGCTGTCTGACCATAATCGTCATATTTTTGTGAATATTAGGGTGTGATTTTAAATAAGCTTCAATGTAAGCCCGGAAAGTCCCTATATTTGTCAGACGACGTTGATTTAAAGGGATTGCTTTATCATCAGGTAGGCTAGAATTAAAGACTTGAATCTCAGATATTTTTTGCTCGATATAGGGCTCAAGTAAATTTGCTTTAATGCAGTAGGCTATTTCTTCAGATGTTAAAAAATGCACACTGCTAGCATCTAAGCGGACACTACGCTTAATTCGGCGCCCACCAGATTCTGTCATTCCTTTCCAGTTTTTGAAGGAATCAGAAATAAGTGCATAGGTAGGAATAGTGGTTACTGTGTTATCCCAATTACGGACTTTTACCGTAGTTAAACCAATATCGACCACCGCGCCATCAGCACCGTATTTAGGCATTTCTAACCAATCGCCAATGTTAACCATGTTGTTGGCTGAAAGTTGTATACCAGCAACTAACCCCATGATAGGGTCTTTGAACACTAGCATCATGACCGCTGTCATTGCACCAAGACCGCTGAGAATAATCAGAGGCGATTTGCCTATTAATAGCGCAATGATCATGATGCCAATTAGAATTGTGGCAATCAGTTTAAGACTTTGAAATATTCCTCTAAGAGGTAAATGCGCGGTTTTAGCCGCACGTTGGAGTACACCCAGTATAATATCAAGAACAGAGTAAAGGGTTAGTAAGCCAAATAATAGGCACCAAGCCTGTGAGCCGACCTTTAGAACGGCTTGTGCAGTCGAGCCTGAATGTAACCATAGCGTAGCTTGGATATTGACAACAACACCTTGTATAACAAATGCAAAGCGATTAAAAAGATTATGTTGAGTTATTAAATGAATCCAAGTTCCTGCACTTTTTTGCCCGTGCTTTTCGAGTTGAGGAAGTAATATTTTATGCAGAATTAAGTGTAATACGCAGGCGACGATTAGAATTAAACCGAGCACCATAAGTAAAGAGGCGAGGTTAGCGTAATCTTGGTTGAACTGACGTACCCAGTCTAGCAGTTGCTGCTGCATGGTTTCTCCTTCTTGAGGGTGTTAGGAACAATGGTTTATAAAAATATTCGGTTTATAAAAATATTCGATAGTTTAAAGACCTTATCATATTCACAATGAAAATTCATGGCGAACAATATTAAACTCCGTCTTAATTCTTATTGTTAGTTCTAAGTATTGTGCAGTATATGAATGCAATATTAATGACAATAAAGTCATTATAAAGGAGCGGGTTCGTTAATTTGATTAGTTATGTAACATTTACATAACATTACATGTGATAAGGATTTTCTGATTGCGAGTCTTCATAACTAAGCATAATGTTCTACAAACTTCCTAATGTTATATTAACTTTGCAGGAATTTATTATGAGCGTATTTAAAAAGCCGACTTATTCTGTTCTTTTGCAGTATATCTTATTACCCGTTATTGCCTGCACTCCATTTCTCGCTAATTCATCTCCTAATGGCAATCAAGGCCAAGGGAATGGTAAAGGAAATCAACAAATTCATGGAAACAAAGGAAATCAGAATAAAGATAAATCGAATAAAGGGGATGGTAATCAACAGCTAAAATATGCCAAAGCAAGCGAATATTACGATAAGAAACGAGGTTCTAATATTAGTTTTAATGTGAGTTTTGGTAATGTAAGGCCTTTGGCCATTGAATATGGTTTGACGGGTTATCAAGGGTTGCCGCCAGGCATTGCAAAGCAAGTTGGTCGGGGTAAACCGCTTCCTCCAGGTATTGCCAAAAAAGCGTTACCTTCAGCTTTTTTAGCTCAATTACCCGTTTATGTTGGGTATGAATGGAAAATCAGTGGCCAAGATCTTGTCTTGGTTGCGATAGGAACAGCGATAGTCGCAGAAATTATTGAAAATGTTTTCGAATAAAAAAAACGACCTTGATTTCAAGGTCGTTGTGCAAAATAAATGCAATTAACGCTAATGATTAGGTAACTAAAAGGTCTGATTGACTAGAAAATGATTAACTTGCTTACATAAAACGTTTAGACAGTAATTCAACAACTTCTTGCACACTACTGATAAATTCTTTGATGCTGTTCATCGATAACTCCAAATTAAAATGTGATCCAGATCACGTGAGAGCATTTTAGCCATTAACATGTTAATGTCAAGTTAATATTAAAAATAATTTTAAATATTAAATTATTTTTTAAAAGAATATCTGGCACTTGTTTTTGACTGCAAGTTGTTACCACAAGACATGCAAAAATCCATAAGTGGGCACAAAAAGTGTGAAGAATTGAAAGGTAATTTTTATAATATGGCGTATGGTTAATTAGAGGTTAGGTAATGATTTGATTGATAAAGGAATATAACTCATGATTGCTTATGTGAACGGCCAGTTTTTACCTGAGGAAGACGCATCAGTATCTATTTTTGACCGTGGGTTTCTATTTGCGGATGCAGTATATGAAGTGACAGCAATAATTAACGGTAAGCTCGTTGACTTTGATCGTCATATGGCTCGTTTACAGCTTTCTTGTGCTGAATTACAGTTATCACTACCTTATGATTTAGCTGAATTAAAACAAATTCATCTTCAATTAGTTCAGAAAAATAATATCGAGGAAGGGCTTGTATATCTTCAGTTGACCCGTGGTAATGCACACCAACGTAGTTTTTTATATCCGGATAAACAGACGAAGCCAACATTAGTCTTATTTGCACAAAAGACACAGATTGTTGAAAATGAAAAATCAAAATATGGAATAAAAGTTGTCACTGTAGATGATATTCGTTGGCAGCGTTGTGATATTAAAACAGTTGCTTTATTAGCAGCTTCGATGGCAAAAGAATACGCTAAACAGCAAGGTGCAGACGACGCTATATTTGTTAAAAACGGCTATATTACTGAAGGAAGTTCCAGTAATTGTTTTATTATTAATCAACAAAACCAAATACAAACACGGGGGTTAAATAATGAAATATTGTCAGGTATTACTCGCCAAGCGATATTACAACTTGCTAGAGAACAACAAATAGACATTGTTGAAAAGCCATTTAGTATTGATGAAATGTTAGAAGCCAAGGAAGTCTTTATTACCTCGGCGACAACATTAGTTTGGCCAGTTATTATGGCGAATAACCAATTCATTGGGGAAGGTAAGCCGGGGAAACTAGCTATCCGGCTACGAGAGATATACTTGCAAAAATTAAAATAATCACATGAGATATCTAAATGTTATTTTAATTGCATAAATTCTTTAACTGAAGAAATGGTTACCATGCCATCCAATGCCTGGATACTTTGCTGGTGGAGTTCTGGCGTTGGAGCGGCACATAAATCCTCAAGTACTGTAACAAAATACCCTAAATCATGAGCCTGTCTAGCCGTGCTTTGAATGGCCTTTACGGTACTAACTCCGCCAATAAACAACTCGGTAATATCATTATCGGTAAGCCATTTATGGAAATGATTTCCTGCAAATGCAGAAACCCCTTTTTTAATCATTACTGGGTCACGAAATGCCACTTCAAGGTCATGAGCCCAATGACACCCAGTGCCACTTAATTTTAAGGCTCCAAGTTTTTTAGCTTGCTGAAACATAGGGGAGCCAGCAGGAACATCGTGATAATTGTCTGAAAACCCAACCTTAACCCAAATCACGGGAATATGATGGTTTCTTGCATATTGTGCCGCTTGATTAGCTTTTTCAACGATTTTTCGCGAGCAAGTTTGCTGGTAACTTGAATTAGATAAGCCATTTTTACCAATTATCTCTTCAATGAGATCAATAATTACTAATGCCTTGGACATTATTGCCTCTTTTAGGTGTAAGTATATTAACGTATAACGGCGTATACTATCTGGAAAAAAGCGTGAATGCTGTTAACTCAATAACATTATTCGATTTAGGGTAAGTCAATAATAAAACCAATACCTTGATTGTCTAATCCATCAGTAACTCTAATTACAGCACCGATTTTATGGGCTAAATTCTGGGCGATAGATAAACCTAAACCGCTTCCGGTTTCCATTGTTCCAGGTACTCGATAAAAGCGAGAAAATATAAGCTGGCGACTGTCTTCTGGAATTCCTCGGCCGTTATCTTGAACAGAAATAGTCCCACCAAATGGGGTAAGGTCTTTTAAAATGACCTTGATTTTCCCTTTTTCAGGGCAATATTTAATCGCATTTTCAAGCAGATTAGTAAAAATATTACTTAATGCGAGTTTATCTGTGAGGATATAAAAAGATTTTGGGCTTTGGAGTTCGACATCAATATCTTTGTTAATGGCGTAAGGTATGTGTGAAGATATTAAATGGCTGATTAATGCAGGCAGGTCAACTTGTTCTTTATTTAGCAAGAAATCTTCAGTTTCTAAACGAGCTAAGTCAATTAATTGATGTGATAGAGAGGCCGCACGATTTAAAGTTTCTTGCATATCATTAATAATTTCGCCTTTTTCTTTTGGATTATCAATTTGCATTAACAAATGCAATTGAGCAATAACAGCCGCAATCGGCGTCCGTAATTCATGTGCGGCGTCTGCCATGAAGCGCTTTTCACGTTGATTCGCAGCATCAACACGAGACATAAGGTTATTTATTGCAGCAATAATAGGCCGAATTTCTTTATATTGCTCTTTTGTTTCTATAGGGGTTAAATTACCCGGCTGACGGCTGGAAATGAGTTTTGCTGATTGTCTTAAAGGCCGCAAACTAAAATAAGCGGTAATTAAAATTGCTAGCAACATAATACCTAAAATGAAAGCGAGGGGGATGGCTGTCCCTTCGGCTGGATTACCTAATAAGGATTTACGATCACTATAAGATTCAGCAATGACAACCTCAAAGGTTTTTTGATCATTCCATGCAGAAGTAAAGTGCCAGTCTTTATGTAATGCCGCGAGCTCAGAAACGGATTTAAGGGAGGGAACATGTAATTTGTCACTGTTCCGGTAATAGACATTCCCTTGTTTATCTCTGACAACCATAAAAGGCCGATAACTAATATTATCGCCACTTTCCATTGCGCTAGAATAAAGTTCTTGTAGGTTATCGGCTATTTTATTGAAATATTCAGGTTTATCAGCAACCACATCAAGTGTTTTAGCAAACCCTTGAGTGACGATATTCTGTTGTGCATTTAACTCATCATGAATTGATGGCCAATAAAAAAACTGGAGCCAGCCAACTAATAATAACCAAAGAAAAATAACAGAACTGATTTGTAGCCCGAATGTATAAATAAAAAATGATTTAACTTTCACTTAGTGGCACTTCTTTTTTTAATAGATAACCAATGCCACGGATAGTAATTATACGGTCTTTACCTATCTTTCGGCGTAAATTATGAATATGAACCTCTAAAGAGTTACTTTCTACATCATCCAATCCGAATAGACGCTGCTCTAAATCCGTTTTTCTGACAACATTATCTGCATTTTTTATTAATTCATAGAGTAATAGGTATTCTTTCCCGGATAGCAGTAGCAATTGCTCATTAAGGGTTACTTGATGATTAAGTGGATTTAATTGCAGGTTACCCAATTGCCATATTTCAGATGAAAACCCAGCCATACGGCGACTAACGGCTTTCACTCGGGAAATAAGTTCAGGCATAGCAAATGGTTTTGTTAAAAAGTCATCAGCACCTGAATCTAAACTAGAAACTAAGTTATCCATTTGGTTTCTTGCCGTGAGAATGATTATTGGAATAGTTTCGCCCATATTACGCCAAGCTATGAGCTCGTCATGACCATCGCCATCAGGTAAGCCCAAATCTAAGAGCATTAGGTCAAAATTGCGAGATGCGAGTTGTAACTTTGCATCAGCAAGTAGCCTTACCCAACAAGGATTAAAACCTGCAAGCTCCAGCCCACGACATAGTGCTTTTCCCAATTGAAGATCATCTTCGACTAATAGGATATTCATATTATCACCTCTACTAGCCAGTATAAGCAGGCAGTGAGCGTCAGACAATATGAACAGTTCAAGTTTGAAGCGTATTTAAGCATATCTTAAGGTTGGTTTAACCCATCTTTAAGGTACAAAAAAATAGACTGTTTATTATCGTTTTATCATTCAAGCAATAAGAGCATTGATAATGAAACACGCATTTTATGAGGTGCCATTGTTTATAGTCGCAATCGCGCTTGCTTTAATCTTTATTGGAAAAGATTTTAATAATACGTCCACAGTTAGTTTATCACCCCTAAAACTAAATGAAATTTCTACTTGTGCAAATATTACTAACTGTATTTCGCAGGTTAGAACAACTAATGAAGAGAATGAAAAGTTGAATCCAGTGAAACAAATTAAAACCTTTCTTAGGCATAAAATCTATTAATTAAAAATGAGTAAAATTTAGATATAAGAAATTTAAAACAACTAGCTGCTTTAATAATCAGTGTGTTACCTTGCAGTTGTTCTCTGGCTGATGAAAGTACTTTTGTTGTTGGAGGGGGGAGTCAATATTGCGCCAGTTTATGAAGGTGTAAAAAGCCTCACGTATTAGTAAAAAAGGAATGTCATAGGGTAAAACATTCCTTTTAAGTATTTGGTTAATCCTCTGTTGTTTCTTCTGGGACCCAACCATCATCCATCCATATTTCTTCCAGTATTTCTTCAATACGAGTTTTATCCTCCGCTATTTTTGTTCCTGAAATATTAACGCGTTGTTGTGAGCTAAACCCAACCCGAGTTACCATATCAGGATATTGGTTCTGAAGTTTGCGTAAAATCTCAGTTTCAAGAGCTTGTAAAACCACTGAACTGGGTTTTTGCGGAGCGTTTTTATCAAATAATACTTCGATACGTAACATGATAGCCTCTAGTAAAGACTGTATTAATATACAGTATTTTTAGAACTATTAGACAAAAAAGTCAATATAGAGCTGCAAATATTTTTATCAGTAAATTAAGTGAAAAAATAATATCAATATAAAACAAAAAGTTAATCTTATGAGCGCTTGATAAAATAATTGTCAGAAAATTAAAAATAGGTATTCTATAAAATATATTTGATGAAGGTGAGTTTCGATTAAATGTTACATGCTTTAAGAATTAAAAGTGAAGATAGCCAAGCGATAGCTATGATTAACCAGTTATATGACACCGCTTTTCCGTTATATGAACAAAGAAGTTATCAGGGAAGAAAGGCAATATTGAATCATAGCGATTATTATTTGTTCAATTTCAAAGAAAATGACATTTTTATTGGTTTTATTGGTTGTTGGAAAATCGAAGGTTATTATTATATTGAACATTTTGCCATTTCCCCTGCATTAAGAGGGCAAGGTTATGGGCAAAAGGTACTAAAACAGTTTTGTCATGATGTAGGCAAAGTGATTCTAGAAATAGACCCTATTATTGATGAAATCAGCCAAAAACGTTGGTCTTTTTATCAGCATTGTGGTTTTCAACAAAATGAATACGCCCATGCTCATCCAAGTTATTACCCAGAAAATAAGCCGCATGAGCTTAGGGTGCTAAGTTATCCAGAAGAGATTGCTCAAGAAGCTTATCAGCAATTTAATCACATCTTACAAACGGTTGTGATGGATAAAACGCTATTATAGTTCATCATATCGATGGTATTAATCAGGTATATAGCAATAGATAAGTTCGGGATCATTATCATCTAAATTTTCTATGTAGCCACTAGGAACAAAGCCAGCTTTTGTAAAGAGCTGTTGAGTGGCAGTATTCGATTGATTTGTAGAAGTAAAAATTTTGGGAGTTTTGCTCTGCATTTTTAGTTTATTAATTAAAATGAGGCCAAGGCCTTGTCGACGATGGTTTTTATTTACCATTAATAGCTCTATAAAGGCATGGGAATAGAAATGATAATGTAGAACGCCATAAGCCAATATTTCGTTGTTGGATTCCAGTACATAACATATTCCTTGCTCGCTCCATTGGGTAATGTCTTTATAGCGTTCTGCGGTCGCAATGGTATCTATGGAAAATATAGCATTTATATCAATTGGTGTTGCTACTCTAAAGTTAGTTTTCATTATTAATCAGTTATTTGTCAATGCTAAATGTATTAATTCAAAAATATTACAGTATAGGATGGTTTAAATAAAAGGTTAATATGAAAACTTAAAATAAGTTCATTACAATTATTTTTTTTAACCTATTGAATTAAAATAATTTTAATCTTATGGGCAGTTAACTAAAAATCTACCATAAAGCTCGCTCTTTGCTATCATTGAGTCGTTGTTAATCTATACAGTGGTAATTCTTATCAAATTTAAGAAATATAGAATATGATTAGCCTAATTTTCTTATTATTGGGGAATAAACCATGTCTCAAAATATTTATGATGACCCTGATTTTTTTGCAGGCTATGCAACATTGCCTCGCTCAGTCGAAGGGCTAAGTGGTGCACCAGAGTGGGATGCAATACAACGGTTATTACCAGATTTAAATGGGAAATCTATTATAGATTTAGGTTGTGGTTATGGCTGGTTTTGTCGGTGGGCAAGTGCTCAAGGGGCAACACAGGTAACAGGCGTTGACCTCTCAGAAAAAATGTTAACAAAGGCGATTTCAATGACAGATGATTCCGCTATAACATACTTACGTGCTGATTTGGAAAAGTTGAGCTTACCTACTGAACAGTATGATTTGATCTATAGCTCGCTGGCTCTACATTATGTGGTCGATATTTATTCTCTATTAACTAAGTTATATCAAGCTCTAAATCAAGGTGGGAGGGTAATTTTTTCTGCAGAACATCCAATATACACCGCACCACTTATTCAAGAATGGTGTATAGATAAGTATGGTAATAAAGCCTGGCCGGTTAATCAGTACCAGCAAGAAGGCAATAGAATTAGCCATTGGTTTGCTGATGGTGTCGTGAAGCAACACAGAAAATTATCCACTTGGATTAACTTATTAATTTCTGCTGGGTTTGAAATAATTGAACTGGACGAGTGGGGGCCATCGTGCGAGCAAATTATAGAAAATCCAACATTAGATGAGGAAAAAGAGAGACCAATGATATTTATTATTAGTGCTCAAAAGCCATAATTAAAACCTTATGTTTTGGTAAAGTTTAATACACATCACAAGGCGATTTATTATGGTTCAATGAATCGTTAAAGACTGTTGTTGGCATAATGCACACAATGGCTTATGACTAGTTATTATGAGAAATATAGTCATGGGTAGTAATTGACAGGTATGTGTAATGATTGTTTGTTAGTAAGAGTAGTAATAGCGGATATAAAATGAAAAGAGAAATGTTGTCACCTGCCTACACGACAAATTTTGATGAATTAGCAGTGGTTAAAGTTAGAAAATAAGTTGGATTTTTACCCGACTTTTGCCCACCTAAAATTTCATGCATAAAAAAACCAACCTTAACAGGTTGGTTTCTCTAGAAAAAGTTGGTCGGCATGATAGGATTTGAACCTACGACCCCCGACACCCCATGACGGTGCGCTACCAAGCTGCGCTACATGCCGAACTTTGATTAATACTACTCAATTTGCTTCTAAAAGCAATAGACTTATGATGCGACTGGTTGATATTTAAGCACTAATTTTCATTAAAACGCTTTAATTCAGTAAAGATTTTCAACAACTCAGCCAAATCAGGTTTTTCATTTCGTTCTATGGCACCTTGTTTATCGTAGATATTAAACTGGCCATTTTGATCCATGTAGAGGGTGGCATTATCTGTGGTAATGACAACATCGTCGTTGTCACCCGTGATCACCCATGGGTAAGTACGTTTAACACTAAATAAATCTTCACCTTGGCTGTAATCATCAGGTGGATTACTGACATGTAATAAACGCTGCATCAGTGTTGTCATCACATCTTGATGGCTTGTTAGCTTATCTATCTGCTGTGCAGGTGTGTTTGGCCAATAAATAAACAGTGGTACCTGCATATTATCACGGTTGAAGCGTTTACCATCTAACCATTCGTTTTCTGCTTTTCCTTGGTTATTGTAATTTGCCGTCACAATAACAATGGTATTTTGCAAGCGATTATCACGCTGTAATGCGGCCATTACGCGATTGATTTGTTCATTCGTTTTTGCACTTCCAGGTGTTCCTTTAATATTCAGGAAAGAGAACCAAGGCGAGCCGTTCTTAAGGTTATCTAGCCAGTTATTCCACTGTGTAACGGTTAAGTTGTCATTATCTGCAGTTTTTGCAGGTAATGAGTAATCAGCTAAAATAGCTTGTCTGAATAATGGAGAATTAAAGCCATCTGTTGAGAATAAACCAAACTGATACCCTTGATGTTGTAAGGCTTCAATTAGCGCTGATGGATGGCGGCCATTGAGAATATTATCGAAATAAGTCGATGAAATACCATAGAATAGGCCAAATAGCGCAGTATCGTTACGTAGCCCAGCTGTGTAGTGATTCGTAAACTGCGTACTGATTTCTTTAAATTCGTTTAACGCCCCCATAGAATCTTGTTGAGATTTATTCCCTAGATCATCAATGACCAACAATAATAAGTTGTAATCAGCGCCTTGGTCATAATAACTTAAAGGTTTCAATGGGTAATTTAATTTAAGTGCCGTTGGGCTACCTTGTTGGAATACACGATTTTGATGTTCGGTTAAGTCTAATAGGCCATACCTATCAAGTAGCTTGCGAGCTGTCATGGGTTGCGACAATGGATAATTGTAGCGTTGCATGGTGATAGGGCGATAAAAATTAGCATCGGCCCATGCATACATCAGGTGTGACATAATAAAAGTCACAATAAAAATAGCCGCCAGAGGTTTGCCGAATGTTTGACGGTTTAAACTACGTAGTTTTTGCCAACTCCAAGTCGCAAATAACATTTCAACAAGAAAGATAATGGGAATACTGATAAACATCAGTTGCCACTCACGAGCCATTTCCCCCTTAGTTGGGTTGATGACCAAGTCCCAAACTTGCGGTGTTAAATGCAAACCGAATTGACTAAAAACACGGATATCAAAGATTAATAGTGTTATTCCTGCCGTTGCAAGGGCAACACAAAGTAGCCTCAGCAACCGCTGAGACATAACAATAAAGGTCAGTGGAAAAATAATTAGCAAGTAAGTCGCAAAGACCACAAAACTAAAGTGACCTAACCAACTGACGAAAGCATAAATTCGGCCAGTTAAGGTATCTGGCCAATCAAAAATAAACAGATAGCTGCTACTTAACACGAGGCTAAGCAGTATATTGAATAGTGCAAACCAGTGCCCCCAACCAATCATGTTAGAGACTTTGTCACGGTAGCGCAGGTGGGTGACCATACTGTTTATTTCATTAATCAATTAGTGTGATTGATCTTCTTTAACAGAAGAAAGTAATGCATTTGCGAATGATTCTGCAATCATTTTACGTTGCGCAGGCGCAACCGACGTATTCAGCAGATTCGTTACCATATTACCTAACACCATGAGGGAAAGGTCAACAGGGGTGTGATTTTTTTCTAACACACTCACGAGGTCAGAAAGTAAACCTTCAACTTTTTCATCACTATAGCGAGATGATTGTGGCATAAATTGAGACATCCTAAATTAATGAAAGCTACATATCATAGCGTATCACAGTTGGTTTTTCTTCTTTCTTCGCAACAAATTTTTGTTTAAATGGGAATAATGTTAATTCAGATTCGTAAAGTGCGTATTAGTTCAGCGTAATCAGGCTAAAAATAGAACAAATGATGGTTTCTGTTGCAGATGAATAATATCAATGTTTGAATACGCGCAACATTATTTTCGCTATAACGAAGGAGCCAACAATGAGTCTGGAAATTAACCAGATAGCTTTACACCAGCTAATTAAAAGAGATGAGCAGACCCTAGAGGTGATGTTGCGGGATTCTCTATTGACAGCAGATGGTGTCGTACAAGACATGATGGCAGAATTGCACCGCGTCTATAGTGCTAAAAGTAAAGCATTTGGTGAATTTAACGAAGAAAGTGAACTTGCTGATGCGTTAAAGTTATTGCGTAAGGGCGAAGAAGAATTTTTAGGTTTCAGCCGCGCGATGACGGTTCGCTTAAAAGATGAATTAGCCAAATATCCTTTTGCGGAAGGGGGCGTGGTTCTCTTTTGTCAATACCGTTACCTCGCGGTCGAATACTTATTAATTGCGGTGCTCAATAGTTGTGACAGCATGTTTGTCACAGAATCATTGGATTTAGGCACGACACATTATTTAGATATTCCTCATGCAGATATTGTCGCACGTATTGATTTAACCGAATGGGAAACCAATCCTGAGTCAAAACGCTATTTAACTTTCTTAAAAGGCAGAGTAGGGCGGAAAGTTTCTGATTTTTTTATGGATTTTCTGGCTGCATCTGAAGGGTTAAACGCAAAAGTTCAGAATAAAGGCTTGGTTCAGGCACTTGATGATTTTTGTGACAATGCACAAATGGACAAAAATACGCGCCAAGCTTATCGCCAGCAAGTACATAGTTATTGCACAGAACAATTACAGTCTGGAGAGGAAATAGAGCTACAGGCGTTGGCAAAAGAGCTGCCAATGGTTGAAGAACAAAGCTTTGACGATTTCGCTCGCCAAAATGATTATCAACTCGAAGAAAGTTTCCCTGCCGATAGAGGAACGTTAAAGCAATTAACGAAGTTTTCGGGGAGTGGTGGCGGGATCACGATTAGCTTTGATGCGATGCTCATGGGGGAGCGTATCTTTTGGGACCCTGTCACTGATACGTTAACCATTCGTGGCACACCACCTAATTTGCGTGATCAATTACAACGCCGTGGTACTAAATAGGTTGTGGTGTTGAAGAGGTAGAAATAAATAACGCCGCAATTGCGGCGTTATTTACTCGGCGTCCCGAAAATTTCTAAAGCTCGGCTGTGGGCTTTAATTAAGCGCGCAGGAAGTCAATGTGCGTCACTTTTGGCTTAAATGGGTGACGTTGAACAGCCTGAACTTTTACTTTTGTTTCTTTACCATCGATAACCAGATTCAGAACTTCGTAAAATTCTGCTTTGCTTTCTTGGTTGATGATTTCATCGTGGTTAAGAGTTACAGAGATAGCTTCTTGGTTGCCACCGTAAACGATAGCTGGAAGCTGGTTATCTCTGCGCAGGCGGCGGCTCGCACCCTTACCCTGCTCTTTACGTTCAATTGCATTGATAGTTAACATTACTATTTCTCTATAAAAAGAAAATATAAATTCCTGCTACAGGCGACCCAGCAGCAGGTTCGAGATTTGGCCTAGGATAATCTATTCATAGAACAAGATATCGGAAGGCGGGCGGCATTTTAACGAAAAATCGGCCATCCAGCAATCATTATGATCATTTTCGCGTTATGACAGGGGAGCAGCAACGCGAAAACGCCCTTGATAATCGAAGATTTTCTCTCGAATTTCCCAAAAGCGTTCTTTTTTGCGCGCGACAATAAATTGGGGATATCGTAATAAAGATTGTTGCACTAATATATCATTTGCATTATTCCACTTAAACGGAACACCTGGGGCACGCTGATGCTCACGTAAAAAACGATATTCGAACACGCGTTTTTGTGCGGGTGTGGCTAGGCGAAAACGTTCTGAAACAGAAGTTCCGTCTTCATCATAATAATTGATTTTAATCCATTCACCTTTGTTATCACTCCCTGTAATGAATTGCATACCACCACAACGAATAATTAACGCATCTTTGAGTTTTAAGGCGGCTTTTAGCATATCGTCAGGGTCGGTAAGCACTTCTTGGCATTTTTGACAGCGACGAGCCGCTATATCATTTTCTGTACCACAGTGTGGACATTGTTTAAACCGAAAACGAAATTCACATTGTTTTTTCTGCTTATTTTCATCTTCTTCCCAGCCTTGGCAGCGCCGGCCGTAATGTTCAATAATTTGCCCATCAGAGGTACATTTTCCCCAAAAAATATTCGCAAATTGGCATAATGGGCAAAAAACTTGCACAGGCACACTGGTTGAATTTGGTTGACTTGAACCCACTTCAGGCCGAAATAAATCGTGTGGATTACCTGCGTAATCTAAGATTAAACAGCGTGTTTTTCCCTCATAAAGGCGTAATCCTCTGCCAACAATTTGTTGGTATAAGCTGACTGACTCTGTTGGCCGCAAAATAGCAATCACGTCGACATGAGGTGCATCAAACCCTGTTGTTAATACTGAAACGTTAACGAGATAATGTAATTCTTTATTTTTAAATTGCTTAATAATTGCTTGCCTATCAATTGCTGGGGTTTCAGCCGTCACTAATGCCGCACTATTCTTCGGTAGATAACTCAGAATTTCTTTGGCATGCTCGACCGTCGCAGCAAAGATCATGCAGCCTTGTAACGGTGTTGCATATTCAATAACTTGCTCAATAATTTTAGGCGTAATGCGTTGTTGTTTTTTTAATGACAAATTAAGTTCTTGTTCGTTAAAAATACCCGATGATGTTAGTGAAACTTGGCTAAAATCATATTGTAAAACAGGCATGTCTAAGCGTTCAGGTGGAACTAAGAATTTGTTTTTAATCATATAGTGTAGGGGGAGTTCATAAATACACTCTCGGAAAAAACAATTTTCATCACCACGTACCATGCCATGGTAATGGTATTGGTAAATCCAGCCACTGTTGAGGCGGTAAGGGGTGGCTGTTAATCCTAAAATACGTAATGAAGGGTTATTAGCTTGTAAAACTTGAATAATTTGTTGGTATTGGCTCTTATCATTCAAACTTATACGGTGACACTCATCAATAATTACTAGGGAAAAATGTGCGTCAAATGCCTTAAGATTGCGAGCAACAGATTGCACACTACCGAAAACCACTTTGCTTTGAGATTCTTTGCGGTTCAGGCCAGCGGCAAATATATCGGCTTGTAGGCCATATGCGAGGTACTTAGCATGGTTCTGCTCAACTAATTCTTTCACATGGGCTAATACCAACACTCGCCCGCGAGCAAGCCGAGCCAATTCGGCAATCACTAAGCTTTTACCTGCTCCTGTTGGTAAGACAATCACGGCAGGGGCAGTCTGCTTGCGGAAATAATCAACCGTCGCATTGACAGCTTCTTGTTGGTAAGGGCGTAATACAAAAGGCATATTATTCAGTATTATGTAATTAAATCAGGTGAATGACGTTAAATTTAATTTAAAACGATGACTCTGTCTAAAGATGTAAGTTGCTGCGGTGAAACTATCACTTCACAGGGGTTATTGTTATAATGAATTATGTGATAGCAATCACAACAACCTTTCACTCTATATTCTGACAGTTGAGCGTTATTGTACGCTTCGCTGGCATTCCATCAAGTTAAGAGAATCTATGCGACTGGATAAATTTTTGTCCCAGCAATTAGGGATAAGCCGAAGTTTGGTAGCGCGAGAATTGCGCGCAGGGCTCGTAACGGTTGATGATGAAATCGTTAAGTCAGGGGCCTTTCAAGTTACGATTGATCATGAAGTCGCTTATGATGGTAATGTCCTCGTGCAAGTTACTGGGCCGCGTTATTTTATGTTACATAAGCCACAAGGCTATATTTGCTCAACAGATGACCCAACACATCCAACAATTCTTTTTTTTATTGATGAGCCTCTCGCACAAAAACTGCATTCAGCAGGGCGTTTAGATATCGACACAACGGGTCTTGTCTTATTAACTGATGATGGTCAGTGGTCACATCGCATTACTTCACCGAAGCATCATTGTGAAAAAACATACCGAGTTCAATTGAGTGACGATATCGCCAATGATGTTGCCGAGCAGTTTGCTCAGGGCGTTATGCTTAACGGGGAAAAACACCTAACTAAACCAGCAAAACTGGAAATTATCAGTCCTAGAGATGTCAGGTTGACGATTAGTGAAGGGCGTTATCATCAAGTGAAACGCATGTTTGCTGCGGTGGGGAACCATGTTTGTGGGTTACACCGTGAACGCGTTGGTGAAATTTGGCTCGATGAGACTCTTGAGCCCGGAGAATACCGTCCACTGACGGAAGAAGAGATCAACAGTATTAACGTACCACGTAAATAAATAGCAGGAGTTTAAAGAGTGCAACAGCAGCGTTCATCCTATTTGGGGCTGATACTAATTCTAGGTTTATTATCGATGTTAATGCCGTTGGCCATCGACATGTACCTGCCAAGCTTTCCGACGATGATGCATTATTTTAATGTAGATGAAGGGCGCATTCAAATGACGCTCAATAGCTACATTTTTGGTTTTGCTATAGGGCAATTATTTTATGGGCCGATGGCAGATAGCATTGGTCGTAAACCTGTTATCTTGGGTGGAGTCGTTGTTTTTGCAATTGCTTCAGCGGCTTGTGCTATCACTGAATCGATTGACTCACTGATTTGGTTGCGTTTTTTACATGGTTTTGCCGCGGCAGCTGCAAGTGTTGTGATTAATGCACTTATGCGGGATATGTTTACCCGTGATGAATTCTCAAGAAGTATGTCTTTTGTTGTCTTAGTGATGACAATCGCACCGTTATTAGCCCCTATTTTAGGGGGAGAGCTAATGCGCTGGTTCTCATGGCATGCAATTTTTTGGAGCATCGCTATTGCTGCGGTTATCGCCGTTATTTTAGTGAGCTGTTTTGTGCGGGAAACACTCCCCGTTGCCAAAAGGCAAAAATTTCATGTTGGAACAACATTAAGGCAATTTGCGACTTTATTTAGAGCAAAACAAGTATTGTTCTATATATTAGCGAGCTCATTTTCCTTTGCAGGGATGTTTTCGTTCTTAAATGCAGGCGCTTTTGTGTATATCGATTTAAATGGGGTATCTCCACAGAATTTCGGCTACTATTTTGGTATCAATATCATCTTCCTGTTTATTATGACGACCATTAATAGCCGTTATGTAAGGCATTTCGGCGCGGAGAAAATGCTTTACTTTGGTATTATTATCCAATTTGTGATGGGCGTGTGGTTGCTTGTTACAACGGCATTTGCATTAGATTTTTGGACATTGGTTATCGGTGTTGCAGTCTATGTTAGTGGAATAGCGATGATCACTTCTAACGCAATGGCAGTGATCTTGGATAATTATCCACATATTGCAGGAACTGTTTCTTCATTGGCAGGAACAATAAGGTTTTCAATTGGCGCACTCGTTGGAACTTTGTTATCACTAATACCTGCTCAGAGCGCATGGCCAATGGTCGGCTCTATGGTTGCTTGCGTGGCGCTCTCAATGTTATTTGTTTTACTAGCCAAAAAAATAAAATAAATCATATGTTTTCAAGTTTCATGGATGAAACTGAGAACACTCAATTCTCTTCTTCATTATTTATAACGGACTAATCAAAGTTTGTTCTAGTTACTTTCCCATATAATTCATTTATCTATTAGAGATAAAAGTGATTGCTCGATAAAATCGAGTGATAACGCAGTGGTATTAATAATCTTTAGTGAAAAATGATCTAAATCAATTATCATTACAGCTGAATTTGTTAAATTTATGTTTTGTGATTTGATATGCATTGCAACATTATTCATTAATAAAAATTTGGATTTACTTCAAAAATAAACTGTTTTTTACTATTTTCTTTTCACAAATGTAAAAAAAAGTTAAGTGTTTTATGCAAGATGTTAGGATGTAGCGATCAAAATTAGTTTATATTTTAAGATATTTGCTATTAAAATGAATATGCAATGATTTATGTCACAAAAATTTAACGACATTTTGTTTTTTTAATGTTATATTTAAGATTCGGTATTTAACATTCATGTTACTTTTTGGATAACTTTAAGTTCGGTTTGAACGATGAATGAGTGGCTTAAGCCCATGTTAGGTCAAGTAAGAAATTAAATATCAATACTTGGCAAAATACTAGAATGTATCAATAGGATATCTTTGTGGAAAAATTAGGTCTTTCGGTGGTGCACAGGCTACCGCAAAGCTACCGCTGGTTATCAGGCAAAATAGGTACGGATGTTGAAGTTGTACCTATGAATGATGCCGATAGCGATAAGCTTGTGGGGCTGAAATTACTTAGCCATGACTGTGCGACAGATTGTATTGCAATGCAACAATTGTCTGAATCATTATCAGATATGCAGATTGCCAACGCGATCTTAGAGTGGCAAAAAGAAATTTGCCTATTTATTCATGCTAATGATGAGTTGGCAGCTATGTGCCGTTTAAAAGCCTCTGGCGTTGCTATTGCAGAACTTTCTTCTGGTTTTTATAGTGCTTAGTTTTGAGTATATTTAATATTTTATTAGTTGTTATAGTGGCTTGATTACTTATTATTATTTTAGTTACAGGTTTTATTCGGTTACGTGTTTAAAGCTTGTTTTTGAATGAGTATTATCGCGAGGTGGGCTTGGTGTTTTAGTTGTTTTTTACCTAAAAATCAAATGGCTATCACTAAGTTTAGTCAAAAAATTCCCAATAAAAAAGCTTCCATCAAATGGAAGCTTTTTTATTGGGAAGGGATATAGGATATTATAAAAACTTATGAGCCATTAATAATGCGCCTGCTGGCATAATATCTTTTGCTCCAGTATGAGTTAGTCATTTCAGAAACGATAACACCACTACTGGTTGATGCATGGACAAATTTTTGGTCACCAATATAAATGCCAACATGCTTCATAGTACGGCCTGTTTTAAATAAAACAATATCACCGACTTTTAGATTATTACGTTTTACGCTTTTGCCGGAGGATTCTTGTTCAGAGGTCGTACGAGGGAGTTCAACACCAAATTGTTCAAGAAATGTTCTCTGTACGAAACTTGAGCAATCAACACCTTTCTTTGTTGTGCCGCCAAGACGATAAGCTACGCCTTTCCAGCTTGCGTATTGATCCATTATTTTAGATTTAGTATCAACACTTTGTACTAACTCTTCGAATTCATCTTGAGATGCCATCGTCAACGAGTCACCCGCAGAACCATTTAGCATACGAGTATCTGATTTAGCAGTATATTGTGTGTTTTTAGCTGACTTTGGGTTGGTACATGCTGTGAGCGTTACGGCGATTGCAATTGCCGGAACAATGCGCCAAGCATAGCGCTTAAGT
This sequence comes from Providencia sp. PROV182, assembly GCF_028480325.1. Classification (NCBI taxonomy): domain Bacteria; kingdom Pseudomonadati; phylum Pseudomonadota; class Gammaproteobacteria; order Enterobacterales; family Morganellaceae; genus Providencia; species Providencia sp. PROV182. Next base: position 109,089 of record NZ_JAMPOL010000001.1, read on the forward strand.
TTTTCAGAGGTTAGCATTCTTATATATATCCCTTACCATTTTTCTTTTTAGTACTTTATTGTGTAAAAAGACACAAAAAAACTAAACTTATCCCTGTGAAAAACGCATTATAGATGGCAAAACTGTGTTTTTCGCAGAAAGTGTTTATCGTAGTACCACTAAACTTCGAGTGTACTAGTCATATTTAGTGACTTATTGAGTATAGGAGATATATCAATATTTACTAAATTTACTAAGACATTCTTTACATTTTTTTGTTTAGAAGATTCAGCATCGTAGTAGTACCAAATCAAACCTTTAAGAGCATACATAAACAAAAGCAAAATGGCGAGTTAATAGGGGTGAAATTTACAAAACATTAGATAAAAGTGCCTATTTGCCATTGGTTTATGTGACAATTGTCTACAATGAAGGATATTACTTATAAAGATGGTATTTTTAACTAGTAAAATATGAACTAAATCACACTTTTCTATGTGTTATTTCAGTGAATTTGCATAATTAAGGAGTTTTCAAACTAGAAGTGTAAAGAAGTTTAAGTTTTTATTTAGAGGGAGTGTGTTTGTACTCAAATAAACAGCTTAATTTTTGTTAAGAAAGTCCATTAGAATAAAAAACGCTCAGAAAATAATTTAAAAAATAAAAGTACTGTATGTATATCAGTATTTTTTGGTTGTATTTATTAGCAATTCTCCACAATATTAATATCGACTAGTGAGTAGCATTCTACCATAACCATTCATAACCAATGTATTGTTAGAGCAACTCTAATAATACGTCAATATAACTAGATATTTAATGGTGACAGCAAAATAGGGGGCGAGGAATGTGTCTATATCTTAAGATTATAGTCACGATAAAGTCGTTGTTCGAAATCAGCAAACCGGCGATTTAGGGTGGAACGAGCAATTCTAGTTGAGAAATAATCAATGGGGATTAGGTTAGATGAGCCAAGGTTATCTATAATAATAAATTGACCATAAGGTTTATAGCCTAGTTGATAAACGATGTTATAAGTTTTGAGCGCCATCGTGGTAATAGCCTCTTTGTATATGTTCTTTTTAAATTGCTCATAAGCAATTTTCATGTTTCTTTTATGTTTCAAAAAAACTTGTTTATTTTTTAGATAATAATCTAAAGTATTTGAAACATTTCCTGTCTTATCTTTGATTAATTGGAATACGTACCCTAGCCCCCGATCAGTTTGCTGGGTGCCATAGTAATGAGAAATCGTTTTTACGGTAAGATTCCTTTTATACAAGCGTTTATAATAGCGAACCTCTCTTAATGTTTCTTTATCATCTCGCCCACTTAAATGAACTTTTACACATAGGTGATTATACTCAGGATGCTGATAACAAGCACGTTGCCTGCCTGATGCGATCAAGTTTTCAGAAGGTAATAAAATTTTTTTATCTAAGTTCATATTAATGATAATAAACACTTTTTTTAACAAGTTTAAGGTGTTTGATATATAGATATACCTAAAATGGCATAGCGACGATTTTTATAAATTAATTGACCAATGCTAATAGATTATATTTATAAAGTGTTGCATTTTGTGTGGTTAATTAAGTGTGAGGCAAGTCATATATTTTGTTTTGATAAATAATAAAACAAAAAATAAAAAACTACGGCTATAAATGAAATTATTAATATCCCTTTGGAATTAGTATGTCGTCCTCAGGCAATTCAGCCAAATAAATACTTTAACTGTAAATAAATTACAGGAAGTGACGATAACATAATTTTAAACGGGAATTTCGTTATGAATAGCTCAGTAAAAAAAATGGTAATGGCTTTTTTAGCAGTAACAGCATTGAACTCAAGCTTTTCAGTATTTGCATCTGAAAACAGTGAGGTAAAACGCAGCAATACAGGCGTTATTCGATTTACTGGAGCTATTGTAGCAGCGCCTTGTATTGTCGAAGCCAATGCGAATAAAGTAGAAACCAAATGCTGGAATGATAGTGGTAAGTTGGAAACCGCATCTGCAGATATTCGTAAACTAAAGAATCAAGAAATGTTGCTTCCGAATCAAAAAGGTACTCAACAATTCAACTGGATTAATAAAGATAAAACCCTAGGTATTTACACAATAAAATACGATTAATTTTGAGACGAACACAAATTGAATATAGCAAACTAAGATGAGAAGGTATGCAATGTTTAATTTTAATGACATATGCCTATGAACAATAAATTCATAGGCATATAAAGGCTTATTTCTTTCAAATCAAAAGCAGAAATTAATCACAACGGCCCATATAACGACGCTCAGCGATATGAATACGAATTTTTTCACCGGTTGTTAAATATTCAGGAACTTGAACTGTTAACCCTGTAGCCATCGTTGCAGGCTTAGTTCGTGCGCTAGCCGAAGCCCCTTTAATTGCTGGGGTTGTCTCAATAATGACCATATCAACCGTTTGCGGTAACTCTAAAGCAAGAACTTGCCCATCCATTGTTAACACTTGCATTCCTGGTAACCCTTCTTCAGGAATGAAAAGTAATTCTTCTTCAATATCGGCTTTTTTGAAAAGGTAGGGAGTATAGTCTTCATTGTCCATAAAGACATATTCATCACCATCAATATAAGAAAAGCTCACTCCACGACGGGTTAGGGAAATTGTTTCTAAAATATCATCGCCTTTGAAACGCTCTTCAACTTTCTGGCCCGTTTTGATATCAGTAAAGCGCATTTTATATAATGTACTCGCTCCACGAGCACTAGGTGCTTGAATATCAATGTCTTTTACAAGTAATAATTTGCCATTGTAGTTAATTGCTAAACCACGTTTGATTTCGTTGGCCTTGGCCATAAATAACCTTCTTTAGGGTTGTCAAAAAGAGTGCGACAAAATTACTCGCAGATAAAGAATTAGGCAAGATGCTGAAGTCAATTTTCAGTGAAAAATTTTTAGGTGACATATCAGTGTGGATATAACCAGAGGGCGATATCCACACTGAAAGGGTTAATAAATAGGTAGTAAGCCAGATAGTGACAATAAATGAGCAACCGCATTAATTAATCCAAAGAGGATCACAAAGCCAATAATAAAGCTCCCACCTGGTGCTTTGTAGCTGTTGTTAGGGTAACGTTTACGACTTGCTTTCGCCATCAGCGCAGGGACAATGACTGCCCAAATAGTAGCTGCCAACCCTGCAAAACCAATCGCATAAATAAACCCATTAGGAAAAATCAGTGCGAGTATTGTTGGTGGTAAAAAAGTGACTAAGACAGATTTAAGGCGCCCAAATTTGTTATCTGCAAATTTGAAAAAATCAGCAATAAAATCAAATAACCCTAAAGACACGCCTAAGAAAGAACTCGCTAGAGCCATATAAGAAAACAGGTTCAAAAATTGAGATATAAAGCTGCTCTGGGTAGAAATATTCATTTGAGCCAGTAATGCATCAATATTGTTGCCATTTTCTCTGATTTCAATAAATGACGTTCTTGGAATATTTCCTTGGATCGCATACTGCCACAAAATATAGATAACAACGGTAATGGTAGCCCCATAAACTAGGCTCTTAACAACACTACGGCTATCTTTATTATAATATTTAACTAATCCAGGAACATTACCGTGATAACCAAATGAGGTTAATAAATAGGGTAATGCGGCTAAGGCATAAGGAAGATATTGGCTTTCACCATGCTCAGTTTGGTTGAATAGGATAGCTGGTGATGCGGTTGAAATCATTCCACCGATTGACATAACAAAGGTGATGACCATCCCGCCAATTAAAATGGTACTTAACCTATCGACAGCACGAGTAGAAAGCCACACAAAAAAAGCCACAATAAATGCAAAAATAAAGCCTGCACCCGCTTGTGGTATTTGTATTTTTTCTGACAAATTCGCGGTGATGATAGAGCTTCCTGCAGAAATATAGGCGTAAGTAAGAATATAAAGCACAAAAGTAACGGATAAACTGTTAATAGAATTCCATGTCGTGCCTAATAAGTCTTTGACCATAGTATGGAAACTGGCGCCAGCTGGGTAATTCATATTGGCTTCTAAAATCATTAACCCAGAAAGTAACATGCAAATAAAGGTATAAATTAACAGTATGACAGAGCCTGTGAACCATACGCCGGAAGTCACCATAGGAATTGAAAACATACCTGCACCCACCGCAGTACCGGCAATGATCATCGCACCTCCTAATATAGAAGGATTTTTTTGTTGTGTTGTTCCATCAATAGCCATGGTGGCTCCTAAATATATCGTTTTACTGTACTAGCTAAATGATACGGTAAGAGTGCAGTATTGTAAATATAGTAAATGGAATAAAATAGGGAAAAATGAGTAATTAGAAAGGGATGGATGATAAACGTACAAAAAGAGGATGTTGTACGTTTACACTTGATTAGGCTTTGTGGTGATAGAAACGTTGTGTAAGCCAGAGGTCAACAGCATTGCGGCTAGCTTCAAAATGAGGCTCTGGGAGCTTATCAGGTGAAACCCACATTAAGTTTTCACATTTATCTGCTTCCATAATTCGAGGTTCAACCTCACCGTTATATTCAACATGCATACAAATAGAAACGGTATGTTTACCTTCTTGTTGATAAGTCTGTAAATTATTGCTGATACCAAAAACAGTCGGAGCTTGGATATCAATACCAATTTCTTCTTTTATTTCACGAATGGCACAATCTTCAAAGGACTCACCAGGGTCCACATGTCCCCCGAAAATGGACCAATAGGGCGCATGTTTACTACTGCGTTTGCCCATCAAAATTTGTCCCTGTTTATTAGTGATTAGAACACCAACACCGGCGACGACATGAGTATGCTGAGACATATATTCTCCTTATTATTTTATTTTTCAGCGCGCTGATCCTGACATAATCTTGTAGAAAAACAAGCAGGAAAAAGTACAAATATCACTGAAAACAATATGCTTTAATGTTATAACTATAATTAAATTTAAAGACACGATAATCATGATAAGGGAGATTAGTGGTTATGACTCGCCGGGTTGCTACAATTACATTAAATCCTGCTTACGACCTTGTGGGCTTATGCTCTACTATCGAAGTTGGTGAAGTCAATTTAGTCAAAACCGCTAGCCTCAACGCGGGTGGTAAAGGTGTCAATGTCGCAAAAGTGCTCCGTGACTTAGGTATTGATATCACTGTTAGTGGTTTTATGGGAAAGGATAACCAAGAAGAGTTTCAACATTTTTTCAGTGAAAATGGCATGGCGAACCGTTTTAGTATGGTGCCAGGGCGTACACGGATTAACGTGAAACTCACGGAAAATAATGGGGAGTCAACGGATTTCAACTTTTCAGGCTTTGAGGTCAGTAAAGACGATTGGAACCGTTTCTCCACAGAGTCACTTAATTGGTTAGGCCATTTCGATATGGTCGTTGTCAGTGGAAGTTTACCAAGTGGTATTGACCCAGAAGAATTCACTCGTTGGATGACTCGCCTTCGCCAATTATGCCCATGTATTATTTTCGATAGTAGCCGAGAAGCCTTAAAGGCAGGTTTGAAAGCGTCACCATGGCTAGTAAAACCTAATCGTCATGAATTAGAAAGTTGGGTTGGCCGAAAACTGCCAGATTTACAAGATGTTGTAGCCGCAGCGCATGAGTTAAGAGACAAAGGAATTTCTCATGTTGTTATTTCATTAGGAGAAGAAGGGGCTCTGTGGGTTAATGCTTCGGGTTCTTGGCTGGCGAAACCGCCACATTGTGAAGTGATAAGCACGGTTGGGGCTGGTGACTCGATGGTAGCAGGGCTAGCTTATGGGTTACTCAATGGTGAGTCCAGCGAGCATACATTACGTATGGCGACCGCAATTTCTGCACTATCCGTTTCTCAGCCAGATGTCGGTTTAAAAAATAGAAACAAATTAGCGGATATGATGGCAAAAATTGAAATGAAATCGTTATAGTTAATGAATTTCAAACGACCCCCACATGATAATGCGGGGGTTTTTATATTAGAAAGCCAATAATTAGCTACTTTGCTGTGCTTTCAACCATGCAATTTCTTGCGGCCAAATATCGGGGTTAATGGTTTCTAAAATCAAGGGGATACCATCGAAACGGCTATCTTGCATAATATACGTGAATGGGACAAAACCAATATTCCCTTCACCTAAACTATGGTGGCGGTCAACACGACTGGCAAATTCACTTTTAGCATCATTAAGGTGCATTCCCTTTAGAAACTCAAAACCAACAATATCTGCAAATTGGCTAAATGTGTTGTCACAATCTTCGGCTGTGCGTAAGTCATAACCTGCGGCAAATGCGTGGCAAGTATCAATACAAACGCCTACACGGCTTTTATCTTTCACCCGTTCAATAATTTTTGCAAGATGCGTAAAGTCAAAGCCTAAGTTAGTGCCTTGTCCCGCCGTGTTTTCAATTACAGCGGTCACGCCTTCGGTCTCAGCAAGGGCAATATTAATAGATTCAGCAATGCGAGCTAAACAATCGTCAATTTCAATTTTCTTTAAATGACTACCGGGGTGAAAGTTAAGTAAATCAATACCTAATTGTTCACAACGCTGCATTTCATCGATAAAAGCGACACGAGATTTCTCTAGAGCCTCAAATTCGGGGTGACCTAAATTGATCAAATAGCTGTCATGAGGAAGGATTTGGTGTTTACCGTACCCATATTTTTTGCAGTTATCTTTAAATTTCTTAATCACGTCTTCGCTTAGTGGCGCGGCTTTCCATTGGCGCTGATTTTTTGTGAACAAAGCAAAAGCGGTTGCATTGATTTCATGTGCGCGAATAACAGCTTGGTCAACCCCACCAGAGGCGCTGACATGTGCTCCAATATATTTCATTTTTGACTCCTTTTTGTTGGAGTATGCCATTAATAAGCAAATAAATGAAATCAACAAAAAAGCCACCCATTGAGGTGGCTAAAAGTGAGGAGAATATATGCTAAAAAATGCTTTGAATCAGTATGTTAATTAAGAGCCCACCGACAATCAACCAAACAAACAGGATAAGTGCCATCAGTAATGGCTTAATACCCGCTTGGCGAATAGCACTAACATGGGTAGTTAACCCTAAAGCAACCATTGCCATAGCCAGTAAAATCGTATCCAAGGCTATGATTTGTTGTACGAATACATGGGGCAGTAAATTGAGTGAATTGAAACCTGCGACAACAATAAAAAATACGGCGAACCAAGGAATCGTAATTTTACTTTTCTGAGTGTTTGTTGTTTGGTTTGCGGCTGTTTTACGGCTTAAGAAAGCCGATAAAATAATCAAAAAAGGCGCAAGCATCATTACACGGATCATTTTGGCGATGACAGAGGCATTTTCTGCGTCAGTACCAATAGTGTGGCCTGCTGCAACAACCTGTGCAACTTCATGTACTGTTGAACCGATATAAATCCCAAAAGTTTCTTCTGTTGCAGGAAACCAGCCAAAGTGCGCATTTAACTGGTAAATCCAAGGATAAACAAAAATACAAATAGTCCCAAAGATAACAACCGTTGATACGGCAACTGCAACTTTACTTGCAGAAGCTTTCACCACGGGTTCAGTAGCCATGACTGCGGCTGCGCCACAAATGCTACTACCTGCACCAATCAATAACGTGGTTTCTTCATCAAGACCGAACACTTTTTTACCTAGCCAATATGCTAATAAAAAAGTTGAGGTTAATGTTAAGGCATCAATGATAACCCCTGTAGCACCTACATCCGTAATTTGTTGGAAAGTAAGGCGAAAACCATACAAAATTATACCCGCACGGAGAAAATAGTGCTTAGCAAATTTAATGCCGGCATCACAAGATTGACTGGCTACGGGGTAAAAAGTATTCCCTACAATAATTCCTAATAAGATTGCGAGGGTTAATGCACCTAAGCCGATATCCATAAACCAAGGTTGGTCACCTAGGTAAATTGCAATAGCAGTCAGAATACCAGCTAAAATAATACCGGGTATCAGTTTTAATATAGGATTTAGGTTATTCCGCTCAAGGGTGCTGGTGTCACTTTTATTCATGATAATGCTCTTTATTACCGCTTATAAGATTTAGTAATAAGGATATAACAAAATCAATAATAATTTAAATTGATTGTCTTCATATAATCTACCACTAAAATAGATTAGAAAGTTTCTTCTGGAATATTGCAAATAAATCGTTAATATTAACATTATTATTACAAATACTAAAAATCACGTTGGGGCTTACCTTTATGCGAATTACACTTAGGCAACTTGAGGTTTTTACGGAAGTATTAAAGAGTGGCTCCACGACGCAAGCATCTCAGTTATTAGCGCTTTCACAATCTGCAGTCAGTGCGTCGCTAACGGATTTAGAAGGTCAATTAGGCGTTCAATTATTTGACCGTGTGGGTAAACGACTTGTTACTAATGAGCACGGAAGACTTTTATATCCAAAAGCGTTAGCGTTATTAGAGCAAGGGTTAGAAGTTGAGCAACTCTTTAAAAAAGAGATGGGCGCCGTGCGTCTTGCTGCCAGTACAACGATTGGTAATTATATTTTACCCGAAGTCTTAGCGGGGTATCGTCATGACCACCCTGATATTCCTTTAGAGCTTTTTATTAGTAATACAGAAGAAATTATTAAGGCAGTCATGGAATTTAGGGCGGATGTTGGGTTAATTGAAGGTGTTTGTCATAGCCCTGAATTAATTTCTAAAGCATGGTTAAAAGATGAGCTCGTTATTTTTGTTTCCCCCCAAAACCCATTAGCGAATAAAAAAGTCTCTTTAAAAGATTTGCGTGACGCGCCTTGGATTTTGCGTGAAAGGGGGTCAGGTACACGGGATGTCCTTGACCAACTATTATTTGCACATCTTCCGGGCTTTCATATTTTGATGGAGCTAGGAAATTCAGAAGCTATCAAGCATGCAGTTCGTTACGGGATAGGTATAAGCTGTTTATCACGTCGAGTGATCGAAGAACAATTAGAAAATGGCTCTCTAGTCGAATTAAAAATAGACGACCTTCATTTAGAAAGAACGCTATATTTGATTTATCACCGTCAAAAGCATATTTCAAGCGCGATTACTAATCTTCTGTCTTACTGTAATTAAAAATCCTCGTCATCTTTTAACCTGTCGCGTTGTTGGCTGCAATCGACGACCCAAGTCACATACTAATGTATGCTCCTTGGATAGTCTCAATTGCCGCCTAGCGACACGCTAAAAGCTATAGAGGATTGCAGTGAATGTGTTGCACTAGTGATAGGCTATCGCGTTGTTGGCTGCACTTTTTATGTGCCTTGAACAGTCACATTTGCCGCTACAGACACGATAAATAGAATAAAACGTCGTCCTCTTATTAAGAGGGTATACTGAATTTTTTGAGATAACGCGTTTTACTTATAATTTTGTATGAATTATGAAGGTATCTTATAACAGTGAAGAGTTGCTTAGTTCTCACAGTCTATTTTGCTAGAATCCATGCGATATTAGCTGAATAATAAAATACAGGGAACAAATGTCAGAACAACATACCAATACTATCTCGCAGGGCGGCCCACAAAGACTACGCCGTGAGTTAAAGGCGCGCCATCTTGCGATGATTGCTATCGGTGGATCTATCGGTACCGGTTTATTCGTTGCATCCGGTGCAACGGTTGCACAAGCAGGCCCCGGTGGAGCACTCCTTTCTTATGCTATCATTGGCTTAATGGTCTATTTTTTAATGACCAGTTTAGGTGAATTAGCCGCTTATATGCCTGTCTCAGGCTCATTTGCAACCTATGGTGCAAAATATGTCGATGAAGGTTTTGGTTTCGCACTAGGGTGGAACTACTGGTACAACTGGGCTGTAACAATTGCAGTTGACTTAGTTGCTGCTCAATTGGTGATGACCTATTGGTTCCCAGATACCCCAGGTTGGATTTGGAGCGCTATTTTCCTTGCGATTATTTTCTTACTGAATTTCATCTCTGTGAAAGGGTTTGGTGAGGCGGAATACTGGTTCTCATTAATAAAAGTCACCACAGTCGTTATTTTTATTGTTGTTGGCGTATTAATGATTTTTGGCATCATGAGCGGTGCGGAAAATGCCGGGTGGCATAACTGGGAAATTGGTGATGCACCTTTTGCGGGTGGTTTTTCAGCAATGATTGGCGTGGCAATGATAGTTGGGTTCTCATTCCAAGGAACTGAATTAATCGGTATTGCTGCGGGGGAATCGAAAGATCCTGCCAAAAATATTCCCAAAGCAGTACGCAAAGTATTTTGGCGGATATTGTTATTCTATATCTTTGCAATCTTAATTATTAGTTTGATCATTCCTTATACTGATCCAAGCTTACTGCGTAATGATGTAAAAGATATTAGTGTGAGTCCATTCACTTTAGTATTTGAAAATGCAGGTTTATTATCTGCTGCTGCGGTGATGAATGCGGTTATCTTAACGGCAGTATTATCGGCAGGTAACTCGGGTATGTACGCATCAACGCGTATGTTGTATACCTTAGCGCGTGAAGGTAAAGCACCACGTATTTTCGCTCGTTTATCTAAAGGTGGCGTACCTCGTTATGCGTTGTTAGCAACGACGGTTATTGCGGGCTTATGTTTCTTGAGTTCCATGTTTGGAAACCAGACGGTGTACTTGTGGCTATTAAATACATCGGGGATGACAGGGTTTATTGCTTGGTTAGGTATTGCAATTAGCCATTATCGTTTCCGTAGAGGCTATATTGCACAAGGGAAAGATCTTAATGACTTACCTTATCGTTCAGGTTTCTTCCCAATTGGTCCTATTTTTGCCTTTATTTTGTGTTTAACAATTACATTAGGCCAAAACTACCAAGCCTTTTTAGAAGATAAAATTGATTGGGTAGGGGTTACGGCAACTTATATTGGAATTCCGTTGTTTTTAGCAATTTGGTTTGGTTATAAGATAGTGAAGAAAACAACGTTTATTCGCTATAAAGATATGAGCTTTCCAAGTTACCGAGAAAATTTAGATAAATAATATTCTTAGAATATCTATCATAAAAAACAGCACTCTTTATAGGGTGCTGTTTTTTTATATATAGCGCAACAAACCTGCATTTTGGCGGTAAAATAGGCTGAATGTTTGGCTTTACGATAATGGTCACAGAATTCCATTGATGAAAGTCATGATTAAACTAATAATCGTATTGATAAGTATTCTTATTTGCTTTATTGTTACCGCATAAAAAAAAGGTAAGTCAATGAGGTTAATAGTGGAGCTTAATACTATGTCGTCGGTAGCCAAGAAGTCTGTAGCTAGGTCGGTAGTAAAAGGAATAGGTTTAGCGTTATTAGCAAGTGCCAGTATGAGCGCTTGGGCTGCAACAGTGACTGATATTGCAGGCCGTACTGTTGAGGTTCCTGATAATGTTAATCGCATTTTATTAGGTGAAGGGCGCCTGTTTAGTGCAATAGCTCTGCTGGAAGGTGATAAACCTATTGACCGAATTGTCGGTTGGCAAGGTGACCTTCGAAAACTAGACCCTCAAACCTACGCTGTTTATAAAGCTAAATTCCCTGAAATTGACAATATTCCACTGATTGGTAATACCAGCGCAGATAGCGTCAGTTCAGAAAAAGTATTAACCCTAAACCCTGATATTGCGATTTTTGGTTTGTCAGGCCATGGGCCGGGTAAAAACAGTGAATTAGTTAACCAGCTTGAGAAAGCCGGCGTGCCTGTCGTATTTGTGGATTTCCGTGATAAACCACTGGAAAACACATTACCAAGTATGCGTTTACTTGGTAAAGCGTTGAACCGCGAACAGGCAGCAAATAAATATGTCGATTTTTATGAAAGAAACCAAAAATTAGTCACTGATATTACTTCTAAAATACCAGAAGATAAAAAACCAAGTGTTTTTATTGAATTACGTGCTGGTGCTTTTGAAGATTGCTGTGGTACCGCTGGCGATGGAAATATGGGGAACTTTATTGATTTAGCTGGTGGTAAAAATATTGCTAAAGGCGTTTTGCCGGGCGCGCTTGGTACGATGAACTTAGAGAAAATCATTGCTGCGGACCCAAATATTTACATTGCATCTGGAGCAAAAGCACCGGGAAGTAAAGATGCAGGCGTTCAATTAGGGGCGCAAAGTTCATTAGCTGATGCGAAAGAAAGCCTGAAAAAAATAACTGAACGTAAAGGAATTAGCTCGCTATCAGCTATAAAAGATAAGCAAGATTATGCTATCTGGCACAATTACTATAACTCTCCATACAATGTGATTGCGACACAAGTTTTCGCCAAATGGTTTTACCCAGAACGATTTACCGATCTTGAACCGCAAAAAACACTGGATGAATTACATAGAGAGTTTCTCGCTATCGAACCAACAGGTGTATATTGGGTCAGCGAAAAGTAATGAAAATGGGTAAGAATTGATGAGTATTACGAGCGAGCCAATAGTTGCGGCTGAAAAAGCAGCGATTCAGGCTGACAACAATGTAAAACAACATTATCAAAATATGTTGCGTCGTCGATTGACATGGATAGCTGTTATCGTCGCTGCGATTTTATTATCACTGGTTATTGATTTCACCTTAGGTCCTTCAGGGTTATCCCTTGAACGCTTATGGCAAACCTTAATGACCCCAGAAGCAGTTGATGCAGGAACTCGAGTCATTGTTTGGGATATCCGTCTGCCATATGCATTGATGGCCGTGGTGATTGGTATGTCATTAGGACTTGCTGGTGCTGAGATGCAAACGATCCTTAATAACCCGTTAGCGAGCCCATTTACACTAGGGGTATCTAATGCGGCGGCTTTTGGTGCCGCATTGGCGATTGTTTCAGGGATTGCAATTCCAGGCGTGCCTGACCAATGGGTAATATCAGCCAATGCCTTTATTTTTGCATTATTAGCAGCCTTGATGTTAGACGCGGTAACTCGCTGGACGCGTGTAGCAACCTCAGGTGTCGTATTGTTCGGTATTGCACTTGTGTTTACCTTTAATGCATTGGTTTCTATGATGCAATTCATCGCAACAGAAGATACCTTGCAGGGTTTAGTCTTTTGGACGATGGGCAGTTTATCAAAAGCAACATGGGTAAAACTTGGTGTGATGGCATTGGTTTTCGCGCTTGTTTTCCCGGTTGCCATGATGAGTTCATGGAAATTAACGGCTTTAAGGTTGGGTGAAGATAGGGCGATCAGTTTCGGTATTGATGTGCGCCGTTTAAGGCTAACAACATTATTACGTATTAGTATTTTATCGGCTTTAGCGGTGGCGTTTGTGGGGCCTATCGCCTTTATTGGTTTAGTCGCACCGCATATTGCAAGGTTGATTTTTGGTGAAGATCACCGTTTTTATCTGCCAGCAAGTGCATTAATTGGGGCGTTAATCTTATCAATGGCCTCAATAGCGTCGAAGAATATTATTCCGGGTGTGATTATTCCTGTTGGGATTGTGACATCGTTAGTGGGTGTGCCGTTCTTCTTAAGCATTATTTTACGTCATAGGGGGAACGTATCATGAGTGGCCTGATTATTAACCAATTTAATGCAGGTTACCCAAAGCGCCCCGTAATTGAGAACCTATCGACGGATATCTTACCTCGCGGCAAGATAACAGTATTACTTGGCCCCAATGGTAGTGGCAAATCCACATTGTTGCGTTCCTTGGCGGGGCTAAATAAAGCCACAGGGCAGCTGCTACTGGATGGCCAGGACTTAACTCAACAGAGTTTTGCCCAGCGAGCACAAAATGTGGTGTATTTACCGCAAACGTTACCTGCTGGTGTGCACTTGTATGTTCTCGAGTCTGTTATTGTTGCTCAACGTGCTTCAGGTGGTTTAAGCAATGAGAATAGTAAAGACGAAGTGATGGGGTTATTACGTCAATTGGGTATTGAACATTTGGCGTTAAGTTATTTAGACCAACTTTCAGGTGGTCAAAAACAATTAGTGGGTTTGGCACAATCTTTAATTCGTCAACCCAACTTATTGTTATTAGATGAACCTTTAAGTGCACTGGATTTAAATTACCAATATCATGTGATGGATTTAGTCGCGAAAGAAACGAAGCGTCGAAATATAATCACGGTTGTGGTGGTTCATGATATTAATATTGCACTCAAACACGCAGAACATGTATTAATGTTGAAGCAAGGTAATTTAATTGCACAAGGTGAACCTGCTGAGGTAATTACCCCTGAAAGCCTTGCTGAGGTCTATGGTGTACGCGGTCGTATCGAACGTTGTTCGCAAGGTGTTCCGCAAGTCCTAATAGATGGGTTGGTTGATAAATTAGCAAGTTAATATCGTAATAGAATAATGTGCTTGCAGCACTCGGCAAGCACATTAAATAAAAATAAAATGAGAGGATGTAATATTAAAAAAACAAATTAAATATTAATTAATAGTAATTACCCACAGGAAATTTAATTGAATTATATAATGGTTTTTTACCATGGATTTCCTATGGGTATTTAAATACCCCAATAATAAAAAATATTTTTTGATTCAATGAAATCAATGTGAGCAAATCAATTCATATATAAAACAAAATATCTCTTGGAGAGTTGGGAATGGTTGTTTTTAATAAAAGAAAAGTGGCAATTAGCATAATTGCGGCTATTGCTGCGGCACCTGCATTTGCTGATGACAGTAAAGATAAAATCTATGTAACAACAGCATCAGGTTATCAACAGAAAATTGAAGATGCCCCTGCGTCTATTTCTGTAGTAACTCGCGAACAACTCGAAACTAAAGCTTATCGTGATGTGACTGACGCATTAAAAGATGTACCGGGTGTTTTAGTCACTGGAGGCGGCAGTAGCTCAGACATCAGCATCCGTGGTATGGATGCTAAATACACCATGATTTTAATCGACGGTAAACGCGTTGATACACGCAGCACTCGTCCAAATAGTGATAATTCAGGTGTTGAACAAGGTTGGTTACCGCCATTACCTGCGATTGAACGTATTGAAGTGGTACGTGGTCCTATGTCGTCGCTGTACGGTTCGGATGCGATGGGTGGGGTTATCAATATTATCACTCGTCGTGTGCAACAAGAGTGGACGACCAGTTTACGAGCAGATACTACACTGACTGAACGTAAAAATTCAGGTAATACAGGGCAAGGCAGCTTCTATACATCAGGGCCATTAATTGATGGCTTATTAGGTGCTAAATTACAAGGCCAGTATTCACACCGTGGTGAAGATAAATATGAAGGTGGTTTTAATCGTCAAATTATGACAAGTGGTGGTGGTACACTGTCATTAACTCCTGATGATAAAAATACCTTTGATTTAGATTTCAAAAAAGATAATCAGCATCGTGATTCACGATATGGCTATTCAAGAAGTAGCACTGCAAAAACTGAGAATAAAGAGAAATTTGAAAATACACACGTCGCCTTAACACATTATGGTTTATACGACGGTTTTTCTACAGATACCTATATTCAGCATGATGAAGCTAAGAATATTGGTCGTAAAATGACATCAAAAGATACGACTATGCGTAATCAAAGCGTATTTTTACTGGGCGATCATAGTCTAAGTCTTGGTGGGCAATACCGTAAAGAAAAATTGGAAGATGAGCAGAATAAGTTAAAGGCTAGTTCTCTAGACAGATACAGTTGGGCATTATTCGCAGAGGACGAATGGTTAATGACCAATGATTTTGCGTTAACAGGTGGTATTCGTATGGATAAAGACGAAAACTACGGTACACATTGGACTCCGCGCTTATATGGTGTGTGGCATCTTGATGAGCAATGGACGGTTAAAGGTGGGGTTTCAACTGGGTATAAAGCACCTGATTTACGCCAATCCTCTGCAAATTGGGGGCAAGGTACAGGTGGCGGCCAATCAAATGGCGTCATTTTTGGTAACCCTAGTTTGAAACCAGAAAAAAGCGTAACTGAAGAAATTGCGGTTATTTGGAATAATCAAGAAAACTTAACAGCAAGTTTAAGTATTTATAATACTGATTTTAAAGATAAAATTACTGAAATTACACGTTGTGATAACAAAGATAGTAGTAATAAATGTAGTACGTCAAGTAATCCAATAAATCATAGTTATGATTTTGTCAGTGATCGCACTAATATCGGTAAAGCTAATATGCGTGGGGTTGAGGTTACGTTTAATTGGAATATTTTGGATAATCTAGCGTTCACAAATAACTACACCTTCACTGATACTGAACAAAAAAGTGGTGTAAATAAAGGTAAAGCACTAAATAAACAGCCAAAACATATGGTTAACTCAACATTGACTTGGGATACAACTGAAGACTTACAAACTTGGACTCGAATGAACTTTAGGGGTAAAACATCCGATTACCAAGGCCGTAGACAAGCAATGAGTAAAGGAACCCCATCATATGCATTATTTGATCTAGGCGCGAGTTATCAATTAAATAAAAATGCGAATTTAGTTGGTGGTGTCTATAACGTCTTAGATCGTCGTATTGATACTGCAAACTACGGTGCCGAATTAGAAGGCCGTCGCTACAATATCGGTATCAACTACAACTTCTAATCGAATAATTAATCTCGATTAATCCAAACCCTTTGGCTTCTACCAAAGGGTTTTTTGCTGATTAAAACCATAAGAAAAAAAAGATATAAGCAGATAGAGGAAAAAGTCAGAAATAATCAAAATTTCTCATGGAAAATAGGGTGATTTGTTAACAATTTAACTTGCTATTTGTAGTTATGGCGTGCAAAATGCGCGAACTAAAAAATAACTGATGCTTAATCAAATGAAGCATCGGTTTTTTTGTTTTTAGGAACGTTCATTCTAGCGGGGCCGGACATAGAGCCGGAGAGATAATTTTAATATTTACGTGTAGCAAACATTTTACGCTACCGATTTGAGGAATGCTTTTATGGCTTACTTTTTCGCATTCGCAGCAGGGCCAGGCGCTGGCGGCTGCCGTATCGATGACTACGGGGCTCTCGGTGGCTTCGCTCACACGCCTTTCTCCCTTTCTTCGTTTTTCTCTGCCTATAGGCAGATGCAAAGTCTTCCCAGTAACTGTCGATTAAGCCGAAGTAGTATGCAATCGAAAGTTATGGGAGGGCTTAGACGTGCAAAATAACACACCAATTCCATTAGACATCGGTCACAATCAAACGGGTGCGAATAACCGCGTACAACTTGCAAAAACCTTAACATTGGTGCAAGTGGTCATGATCGGTATTGCGTATATCCAGCCAATGACGATATTTGATACCTTCGGAATGGTATCAGATAAAACCGGTGGACATGTTCCAACTTCATACATTATTGCACTTGCTGCGATACTGTTTACTGCTCTGAGCTATGGTAAATTGGTGAAACGTTTCCCATCAGCCGGTTCAGCGTACACTTATGCCCAAAAATCAATGAGCCCACATATTGGCTTCTTGGTGGGTTGGACATCCTTGCTGTCCTATATTTTTATGCCAATGATCAACATCTTATTGGCTAAAATTTATTTACAAGATATCTTCCCTAATGTTGAGCCAGCGATTTTTGTTGTGGGATTAGTCATATTAATGACAGCAGCAAACTTACGCGGTATCAACGTGATAGCGAATTTAAGTACCGTGATTGCGATTATCCAAATTGGGGTAATGGCGGTCTTTACGGGCTTAGTGATTCACGGCGTTTCAAATGGTGAAGGTTCAGGTGAGATTTGGACATTTAACCCATTTGCTAATGAAAAAACCGAAGTGATCCCGCTTATTGCTGGGGCAACAATCCTTTGTTTCTCATTCTTAGGTTTCGACGGATTAAGCTCACTGTCAGAAGAAACACCTAATGCAGGCAAAGTGATCCCACGTGCTATTTTCTTAACCGCGTTAATCGGTGGAATTATTTTTATTACTGTGTCTTTCTTCTTACAGCAGTATTTCCCTGATGTTTCACGTTTTAAGAATATTAATGAAACACAGCCAGATATTATGCGTTTTGTTGCTGGTGCATTCTTCCAGTCAATCATTCTGGTTTTCTCATGTGTTACGGTATTAGCGTCAGGTATGGCGGCTCACGCAGGTAGCGCACGTTTAATGTACGTTATGGGGCGTGATGGGGTATTCCCAGAAAAAGTGTTTGGTTATGTAAGCCCAACATGGCGTACTCCGGCATACAACGTACTAATGGTTGGTTTCTTGGCATTAGGCGCTATCTGGTTTGAAATGGATTTTGCAACCGCGTTAATTAACTTTGGTGCGTTAATCGCGTTTACCTTTGTTAATATTTCGGTTATCAGCCAATTCTTTATTCGTGAACGCCGTATGACAGGGTTCAAAAATATCCTGAATTACTTGATTTTGCCTGTTATTGGTACACTGACAGTGTGTGTGTTATGGCTGAATATCGAAGAAGACTCAATGGTTTACGGGTTGGTTTGGACGGCAGTTGGTTTGGTCTATATGGCTGTACTGACACGTATGTTTAAGCGGCCTATGCCGCAAATGAGCGACGTTTAACAATATTCTTCATATTTCGCGCTGTAGCTGCGTTGCGTTCTCAAAACGATCATGGGTCACATACTTATGTATGCTCCCCATGATCGTTTTGCTCGGCGCCTTGCTACAACACGAACTATTTTGAATATGTCCAGAATTAGATTCAAAAATAGCGCCTTGAGGCGCTATTTTTTTATCCGTTAAGAATTATTTAAGATAAAGCGTGTAGCCTATTAACATCATAATATTATGTGATATTGTTGTTACAACGCATAATGCAGAACTATGATAATCACGAATTCGATTAATAAGGCACACAAATGAATGATGCAAAGAAACCTGAGAATCAACGGTTATTACTGACGCTTAGGAATATTGTTGGCAAAAAAAATATTTTAACAGAGCCACATAAAACAGAACGTTATCGTAAAGGCTTCCGCTCTGGTATGGGGGATGCAATCGCGGTTGTATTTCCAACAACATTGCTCGAACAGTGGTATGTTTTCAAGGCGTGTGTTGAAGCAGACAAAATTGTCCTGATGCAAGCGGCTAATACAGGGTTAACCGAAGGGTCGACACCGAGTGGCTATGACTATGATCGCGATATCGTCATTATTAGTACGTTGAAATTAAACCAAATTCAAGTTTTACCGGAATTCAACCAAGTCATTGCGATGCCAGGGAGTACTTTGTACGACTTGGAGAAAATCTTAAAACCATTAGGGCGTGAACCGCACTCTTTGATTGGCTCTTCTTGTATTGGAGCTTCAGTTGTGGGTGGTATTTGTAATAGTTCTGGCGGTTCATTAGTGCGTAGAGGTCCCGCCTATACTGAGCTTGCTCTTTATGGCCGAGTCAGTGACGATGGAAAAGTGGAGCTTGTCAATCACCTAGGTATTGATTTAGGTAACACACCAGAAGAAATCCTGACGAATTTACAAAATCGTGGCTATAGTAGTGAAGACGTACAAGTTAGCGATAAACTCGCTTCTGACCATGAGTATGCAGAACGCGTTCGTGATGTCGATGCAGATACACCATCACGCTTTAACGCGGATGAACGTCGTCTATTTGAAGCATCAGGGTGCGCAGGAAAATTAGCCGTGTTTGCGGTTCGTTTAGATACCTTCCCTGCCGATAAAAAAACACAGGTATTTTATATCGGTTCAAATAACCCTGACGTTTTGGAAGATATACGCCGTTATATTTTAAGTGAATTTAAAAACCTGCCAGTTGCAGGTGAATATATGCACCGTGGTTGCTTCGATATAGCAGAAGTTTATGGTAAAGATACCTTTTTAATGATTGATAAATTTGGTACTGACAAAATGCCAATGTTTTTCACTATTAAAGGGCGTATTGATGCAGTATTAAATAAAGTCCCATTCCTGCCATCAAATCTGATCGACCGTACTATGCAGGTTCTCAGTAAATTATGGCCTTCCCATTTACCACCACGTATGAAAGAGTTTCGTGATCGTTATGAACACCATTTAATGTTAAAAATGGCCGGAGATGGCATTGATGAGGCTAAAGTTTGGCTAAAATCTTATTTTGCAAGCGCCGATGGCGGCTATTTTGAATGTACACCAGAAGAAGGGGCAAAAGCATTTTTACACCGCTTTGCCGCTGCTGGCTCCGCTGTTCGTTATCACGCTGTTCATAATAAAGATGTGGAAGATGTATTACCTCTCGACATTGCTTTACGTCGCAATGATAGAAATTGGTTTGAAACATTACCACCAGAAATTGAAAAGCTATTAGTTCATAAATTATACTGCGGTCATTTTATGTGCCATGTTATGCACCAAGACTATGTCTTGAAAAAAGGCGTTGACCCGAAAGAACTAAAAGAAAAAATGTTAGCTTTATTAGATGAAAGGGGGGCTCAATATCCTGCGGAACATAACGTAGGGCATTTATATAAAGCCCCAGAACAATTAAAATCATTTTATAAACAATCTGACCCAACAAATACAATGAACCCCGGTTTAGGTAAAACAACTAAACGCAAAAATTGGGAAGGGGATTGTGGCTGCGCTCATACTCATGATCATTAATGAACGCGTCATATAAATAACAAAAGGCAGGTATTGGGAAACGTTTCAATATCTGCCTTTTTTATTACTAAATTAACTGGCGAGATCTCTCGCATAGCTAATCAATGCTTTTAATTGTTGGCAACGCTTTTCATCATGTTGATGCTCTACAAGTAATAGCTGTATTTGTTGCATATATTCTGTTAAACGCTCTTCACTAAAGTAGTCTCTACGGTGCTGTAACCAGCGTTGCTGCTCATCATAAGACAAGGTGGCAGGGTAGTTACGTGCTTTATAGCGAAAGAAGAGCTCTTTCATGCGCTTATCTTCAAAACTGAGTTCCAATGCAGGCAAGTTCTGTGGCGATGTTTCACGAATAATATCCATGGTTGAGCGGTCAGAAGGACTAAAGAATCCATTATAAATTTGTGTATCGACATCATCCGACTCTGTAAATACTTGTGGTTCGCTAAATAACTCAATTAATTTATTACGAATTTCAGGGTTCTTGCGTAAAGTTTCCAGATTGCGCATACACAAGTCACGGTCAACACCGGTTCGTTCCGCATCTTCAGGGCGCAGTGTTTTTTCTGGTGCTAAAATAGGGCACTTATTAATGTGAACGAGTTTTACAGGAACGGGAGAAGCGCCTGCCAATTCAGCTTTAGGTGTATATAATCGGGTACGCAATTGTTGAACATCTAACTCAACTAATGGTGAGATATCAGCAGATAAATCACACATAATAACGGCATTTTTGTTGTCAGGGTGCCAAGCAAGAGGAGCGACTAAGCTGACATAAGAACGTAATGCACCAAACATACCAGACACATGAACTAGTGGTGTTATTTCTACAATATCAATAAGTTGACTTATTTTGTTTTTATTTCTTAATTGATAAAAATAATCAAACATTCTGGGTTGAGCGGCTTTCAACAGTTTGGCCATGTTAATGGTGGCTAAAACGTCAGACATTGCATCGTGAGCATTTTCATGAGCAACACCATTCGCTTTAGTTAAATGTTCTAAACGCATACTCGGCAGGCCATCTTCATTCTCTGGCCATTGAAGACCTTCAGGGCGAAGCGCAAAACAGGCACGCAAAGTGTCGAGTAAATCCCAACGTGAATTTCCTTGCTGCCAACTATAGGCATACGGGTCATAAAAATTTCGATAAAAAATATTACGGGTAACTTCATCATCGAAACGAATATTGTTGTAACCCATAATGCAGGTATTGGGGACACTAAAAGCCGCATGAATTCGTTTAGCAAACTCGGCTTCATTAACGCCTTGAGATAATGCGACCTGTGGGGTGATCCCAGTGATCATGACGGCTTCAGGTTGCGGCAAATAGTCATCAGCTGGAGCGCAATAAAAAACCTCTGGCTCTTCAATGATATTAAAATCAAGGTCGGTGCGGACGCCTGCAAATTGCGCTGGCCGATCAAGAGCAGGGCGCTTACCAAAAGTTTCATAGTCATGAATAAAAAAAGTAGGTTGTTTTTTATTATCTTGCAACGTTTTCACCATTTCGATGGTTATATAGTAGATTGATAGTGGTTAATTTATTGGTATTCACTATACATTGTTGATTAATGATACCTTATCTACTGTGAAAGCTAAACCAAGGCTATCTGATATTGAACTGGCGCGATTGATAGTAGTTTAATTTGATAACTCGATAGAATATTTTACCCTGCAGGAGGTCGTTATCTTAAATTATAAGTATTGTGATAAGCGTCACATATATTAATTGTTAACGTTAACATTGGTGATTAACATCACAATTAATAGGTGATTTTGTGGTTTGTAATTAATGTTAACCTTAACATTTCATCAGGATAATTTTTGTTAGGTGATGAAATATGAATCGTGGTTCAAGAAAGTATTATGCCTCTTTGAGTGCATTATTGTTTTTTTTCTTTTTCACCTGGTCATCAACATTTTCTGTCGTTGCAATCTGGCTGCGTAAATATGTTGGTTTAGATGGCGCAGATACTGGGGTTATTTTCTCTTGTATTTCGATTGTGGCGCTTTGCGCGCAACCACTTTATGGATTCATGCAGGATAAATTAGGGTTACGAAAAAATTTACTATTATTTATTGCAGTATTACTGATTGCATCAGGGCCATTTTTTATGGTTTTTGGGACGTTGCTAAAATGGAATGTATTTTTAGGCAGTGCAATTGGTGGCTTATTTATTGGTATGACCTTTCACGCAGGGATTGGGGTGCTTGAGTCTTATACAGAGAGGGTCAGCCGATTACGTAATTTTGAATATGGTAAAGCGAGGATGTGGGGCTCATTGGGTTGGGCGACAGCTACCTTTTTTGCCGGGCGTAACATTAACGTGAACCCTGATTACAATTTTATTATGGCAACTGTTTCAGGCCTATTATTTTTAGTTATTCTATTGAAATTAAAAACGGCAAATACGGATGCTTATAATAGCCTTGAACATGGTAAACCTTCTACGATAACCGTGAAAGACGCTCTACAATTGTTTGTACAACCTCAATTTTGGGCTTTAATATTATTTGTATTAGGAACCTGTATATACAGTGTATATGATCAGCAATTTATGGTGTATTTTGCTCATCAATTTCAGAATGAACAATTAGGTAATGAGATGTACGGTTATCTAAACTCATTGCAGGTTTTCTTGGAAGCAGGGGGGATGTTTTTAGCACCATTTATCGTCAATCGGATAGGTGCTAAAAATGGGTTATTATTTGCGAGTTCAGTGATGGCGTTACGCATTATTGGTTCAGGCTTAGTTGATGGTGCAATTATGATATCGATAATGAAATTACTGCATGCCGTTGAACTCCCGATTCTTTTAGTCGCGATTTTTAAATATAACAGCCTTCATTTTGATAAACGTTTGTCATCGACACTTTATTTGGTTGGCTTTAGCTGCATGAGCTCTGTAGTTGCAAGTATTTTATCGCCATTAGCTGGCTGGGGATACGATCAAATTGGTTTTGCTCATACTTATCTCGTCATGGGGGGATTTGTGATTATTACGACAATATTATCTGCATTTTGTCTCAGAGGTGACGGGACAGGTAATCAAGAAATCGGAAGTAAAGATCAGAGAAATAAGTTTGATAAAGATCACTCTGATAATTTGGTCGTTAAAGTATAAAGTGAAATCAAGTTTCAGCGGAATAATTTGATAAATATGCGAAACGGGCTTGTAACACGATAGGATTAGAATGTATTGTGTTAATAGATAATGCGTTTTGAATATTGACTAGAGGGTTTTAAACATGGACAACGCTAACAAGCCGTCTTTCCAAAATGTTCTGGAATTTGTGCGTATGTTTCGTCGCAAAAATAAAATTCGTCGTGAAATCACCGACAATGAGAAAAAAATTCGTGATAACCAGAAGCGTGTTTTGCTACTGGATAACTTGAGTGAATATATAAAACCAGGCATGTCGATTGAGGATATTCAGGCAATTATTGCGAACATGCGTAGCGATTATGATGATCGTGTTGATGATTATATTATCAAGAACGCTGAGCTTTCCAAAGAGCGCCGTGAAATATCTAAAAAACTCAAAGAAATGGGTGAATTGCCTCGCATCGATGTAAAATAATCAACTTATAAAGCCGAGATAATCTCGGCTTTATTGTTTTTGAGTTATTATCATGAAGGTTTGTTGTTATAAATTTAGTTTATTAACTTGTTTGATTAATGCAGTTGCTAATCTTTCCATTTCATTTTCTGCAATAAATCCCATCGTCACTGCGGCAGCAACAAGCTGACCTTCGCCATTAAATACAGGACAAGCAATAGATTGCGCTCCGGGAATACCTTCTGTTGGTTGGTAACGGATAGCATAACCTTGTTGGGTCACTTTATTAATTTCGTCTTGTGAATAGGAATTAGAGCCAAATTGGCCATCAAATGCTGAATAAACCAGCCCTGCCGCACTTTTTACGACAGGCAATGGCGTGTTAGGTAAAAAGTCAATTTCAATATTTTTAAAGCTACGATTATATTTAACCAAAGAAAGTGCTTTCCCTAAGCGGGTGGCAACACCTGTTGAGACATTTTGTTCATCACGAAATTGAATCAAAGCATTATTAATAGTGTCGATATAAGAGTCTTCAGGTTTAACAAAATTGGCTAAGAAGGTTAAATTTCGGCCTAAGCCATAACGGCTAGTTTGAATGTCTTGATACAGCATTTGTGTACGGCATAGTGAAACAAGATATTTATGTAGCCGACTTTTTGATATCTCACAGCCTTTTGAAATATCCGCTGCGCGCGCAATACCTCCATTCTGAGCAATATAATTTAAAATGCTTACGGCTATATCAACAGAATTAACACCTTGCAGAGTAGACATACATAAACCACCTAAATTTAACAAGTTTGGGTATTTTACCATGAGTTGCCTTGTGCTGCTAACGACCCGACGTGACAAACAAATAATCCGAAAGCGGTAGTACGTTATTACCTATAAATAGATAGAATTATTGATGCTACTCAAGTTCACTTTTGGTGAATAGAGTATATATATAGTGAACTTTAAAAAGCAATGTCGAGGTTTACTATAATGAAAACTATAAATTCACTACGTTTGAAACGCCGAACTCTGCTCAAAGGGCTTGGTGTTGTGGGGTTGGCGAGTATTGCTCCCTGTTCTTATACACAAGAAAACAGCAATCAACCCTTACCTAAGGTGCGACTAAAATTGTCGGACTACAAAACATTTCGGTCAACTTGTGCAATGGAGTGTTTACATTGCAACCTAACTGCATATACCTATCAAGGTAAGCTGATGAAAATACAGGCGACTGAAGGGTTTAATGTCAAATGTTGCTTGCGAGGTATGAGCCGGACTAAATGGGTCTATCATGAGCAACGCATCAAAACCCCATTACTGCGAGTCGGCGAAAAAGGTAAAGCGGAATTCAAACCGATAAGCTGGGATGAAGCGCTGGATCTTATCGAAAAAAATATCAGAGAAACCATTGATAAATATGGTAATGAAGGGTTATTTATTTCCACGCATGCAGGGAATATGGACTCTATCAAGAATGATATGGGAAAAGCCTTTTTTGATTATTTAGGCGGAGCAACGAAACAGGCGGGTTCATTGTGTTGTTCAGCGGTAACAGCAGCGATGATCCCAATGCTAGGTTTAAGGTATGCAGATACCCGAGATACGATAGCCGACAGCCGCTATATCTTGTGTTGGGGAAATAACCCTGCTGTTACCATGCAAGCCTATTTTAAAAATTATAACCAAGCGAGAAGAAATGGTGCTCGACTAGTGGTTATTGACCCGCGCTATAGTGAAACCGCGGCAAAAGCAGACGAGTGGGTCCCGATTATTCCAGGGACGGATACGGCTTTGGCATTGGGAATGATCAAAATCATTATTGAAGAAAACCGAATAGATGAAAACTTCCTTAGAACACATACAGGCGCTGTTTATTTAGTTGACACCAATCAGAAACAAGTTAGGCAAAATAATGATGATAAGGACAGTTATTTAGTTTTCGACATATTAAGCAAACAATTAGTTCGTCATGATTCATCGGGTATTAAACCGGCACTATTCCAACATGAACTTCCTGAAGATTTGGGGTATACCACGGTTTTTGAGCAAATTTATCAACAAGCTAAACCATGGGATGTTGCTCGAGTCAGTGAAGAAACGGATATTCCAGCGGAAACTATCGTACGTCTTGCTCGGGATTACTCATCAATAACACCTTCAATGATTGTGCAAAATATGTCAGGAGCACAGCGAACTGAGCACGGTGCTTATGTTGCAGGAAGTCAATTCTACCTTGCATTACTCACTGGCAATATCGGTAAACGAGGGGCGGGGGTTTGTGATGCCGGTGGAGCTCGGCAAATGGCTAACTTTAGTCCAATCGTTCCTCCTGCTCCGAATGTGAAAAATATTCCACCTATTCCGGTGGCGAAAGTTGGCGATTTTATCGTCAATGAAAAGCCGCATCCGATTAATTTTTGGTGGATTATGACAATGGGGGTTATGACCCAATTACCGAATACTAACAAGGTTCGGGAGGCTCTGAAGAAAGTTCCATTTGTGGTAGTGGCTGATAATCTCATGAGCTCAACAGCGTTATATGCAGATTTAGTCCTACCTGTTACAACGATTTTTGAAGATACAAGTTTGATGGCGGGGGTACGTAGCCAATATGTTCAATTAATGGAACAAGCCGTCGAACCTGTTGGTGAAGCAAAACCCGATTATTGGATTTTCGCCCGGCTAGCAGAGCGTTTCGGCTTTGGAGATGTATTCAATAAGCCAATAGAACACTACATTGATGCCTGTTTAGTCGGTTCAGGCATCACTCGTCAAATGTTAGAAAAAGGCCCAGTACGTCCCGTAGAAGGAGACTGGATTCCTTTCAAAGACGGTATTTTTAGAACATCGACTAAAAAAGCGCACTTGTTTGTTGAAGATTGGCAAAAGAAAAATTTCTCACCTGTCGTCGCTTACTACCAAGTGACTGAGTCTGTTAAAGGTTCACCTGAATTAGCCAAAAAGTATCCATTAATGGCGGTTCAGCGCAAGTTAGCGCGTAGTGTGCATTCAAGTCATGGAATGAATGAATGGATTCTGGAAGTACAACGAAACCAGCCGAATGTTTTAATTCACCCAGAAGATGCTAAATCTAGAGGTATTCAGAATGGGGAATGGGCAATCACCTTTAATGACCGAGGAGAGCACAGAGCCATTGCTGTTGTGACAACGCATATTAAAAAAGGCGTGATTTCACTGGATAACGGCTGGTGGGAGCAGCAGGGGGGAAGCAGCAGTCATGTCACGAATGACCAAGTTGAACATTTGGGAACAGGGCACTGCTGTAATAGTACGTTAGTTGATGTCAGAAGGGAGGCGTAATCATGGTTAAGCAATATGGTTTTTTGATAAATACAAAAGATTGCTATGGTTGCCGTACTTGTTCAATGGCCTGTAAATCCGAAAATGTCACCCCACCAGGGGTTTTGTGGCGTCGAGTTCGCGAATTTAATGATGACTCATCGAATGCCCAAGCATTTATTACGATGTCTTGTAATCATTGTGATGATCCTCAATGTTTGAAAGTCTGCCCTGCTGACACCTATACCAAACGGGCGGATGGCATAGTCGTTCAAGACCATGAAAAATGTATCGGTTGCCAGATGTGTATCATGGCTTGCCCATATCATGCTCCTGTTTTTGATCCTGCTGAAGGGAAAACGAGCAAGTGTAATATGTGCGCAGAACGGTTAGATGAAGGGCTACTACCAAGGTGTGTGGAGTCTTGCCCGACGGGCGCTATTGAGTTTGGTGATATTACCGAGCTACGTAAAAAGCACACGACAAATTGGGCGGTACTGGAGCAGCGTTATAATATGCCCGATCACACAATTAGTAATCCAAATATTGTGATTATTGGGATGGAGGACTAATCATGGATATTAAACATATGGAACTCCCTCTGGTATTTTTTACAGTGATGAGCCAGTGGGGGATCGGGGCAGTTCTCGCATTAACTATTTACCAAATGAAAGCCAGTCAAGAGTCCCTATTATCAGGGCCTGTATTGCGTCGAGCAGTGCTATTGATATGGTTGATTGAAGTTATTGGCTCATCGATGTCAATGGGGCATTTAGGTGTGCCTCTTGAAGCATACCGTTCCGTTTTGGGGTTAAGCCATTCATGGTTAAGCCGCGAGGCCGTGACATTTGTATTATTAAATGGCGTTGTCACGTTATGGGCTCTATCTTGCTGGTTGCAACCCACAGTAAACATGCGCAACACGATATTAGGCTGGGTAAGTGGGATTGGAGGATTAGCCGCTATACTTGTCACAGCACAAGTTTATTATCAAATGGTCGCTCACCCATTATGGCATACTCCGGCAACACAAATCGCATTTATAGGCAGTGCAATTGTCCTTGGTTTTAGTCTAGTGGCCTTATTTGTTATTGGGCAAGGAAAGCCATTACCATCGTCAATTAAAGTCGGTGTGCTTATAGGCGTTGCATTGGTATTAATCGCGCAAATCATTCGCCTGCAATTACCTGCAAGCCAAGGTGGAAGCTATTTGCTGTGGTGGCAAGTTGTGATGAGTATGCTATTGCCTTGCATTGTGGCGATGAAAGGATATAAGAAACCGCCATCGGCGATTTTAATTGCCTTAGTGATATTAGCCATATTTAGCGGTGAATTAGCGGGTCGTGCCTTGTTTTATGGAGCGGTTATGATCCAAGCTCCTTGGTTCTAAAAATCCTCGTCATATTTCGGCCTGTCGCGTTGTTGGCGTCGCACACTCGCCCTAGTCACATACTTATGTATGCTCCTAGGGCCTCGTTTAGCTTGCCGCCTAGCGACAGACCGAACTATTTAGAGGATTGATGTAATTGTATTTTATTTAGGGTTATAAGTGTTGTTGGCGTCGCACACTCGCCCTAGTCACATACTTATGTATGCTCCTAGGGCCTCGTTTAGCTTGCCGCCTAGCGACAGACCGAACTATTTAGAGGATTGATATAATTGTATTTTATTTAGAATTATTAGGGGATTAATATAATTGTATTTATTTAGGATTATAAGTGTTGTTGGCTTCACACACTCGCCCTAGTCACATACTTATGTATGCCCCTAGGGGCTCGTTTAGCTTACCGCCTAGCGACAGACCGAACTATTTAGAGGATTGATATAATTGTATTTGTTTAGGGTTATAGAGAATTAAATCCATTAATAAAAACAAGCAATTTATCAAGTAGTTAGATTTTCGTAAGTTTATAGACAAAGCTAATCACTCAAAAGCACTATTCATAAACTTAAAGGTTGGTGCGGCTTTTTGATACTGGTTAATGAGCGGAACTAGGCGCTGGAAATGTTCACTAGCACAGTGGATATCTAATGCTTCTTGATTCGGCCACTCCTCGATAAAAATAAAGTGCCCCGGGTCTTTTTGGTCAACGTAAAGGTTGTAGCTGATGCATAAAGGTTCTTGCTTGGTTGCTGCGACTAATTCACGATATAGAGGCATAACTATTTCAATCGCCTCAGTTTTAATAAAATCTTCCGCAATGACTTTTAACATAATACCATCCTTTGTAATGAATGATAGATAATCACACATTAACATAAAGTAATTATTAAGTACTAATTAATCAGCAACTTTAAGATATCAATGCATACTAATAACTAGAGTTAATATGAGTTCTCATTCTCATATAGAGTTTGCTATCATATTTCATAGAAGAATAAGGAAATAGTTAATGAATAAAAAATATTATATTCAAAATATGTGTTGGGGTTGGTTTATGGGAGCCCTGTTTTTATATTCTTATTTGGGGAGTGAACTCAAATATAAGTCACTGATGTTATTTATTAGTGTTGTTGGTATTATTATTTTCCCATTTGCGAAATGGGCAGTTGAAAGCTTCTTTCTCATGTTTACCACTAGAGAATTTTGGAATAGAGGCTTATTTATGGACACAGCGGGTAAGGCTGGAGGATTAGCCATATATGGTGGTGTCGTATTTTTATTATCTATTCCAATTACGTTGGTTTTTATTATAACTCTATTTATAAGAAGATTGTCAGCAAAGTAAATAGCATCTATTTTATGGCTAAATACCAATCAAATTATTTGCTTCTTCGACTAAACTATCATTAATTAATGCGCCTATCCCTGCAATAATTAAGCCATATCCTAGTATACCAATAGGCCCGCCAAGCAATGCACTAAAAGCGAATCCAGCAAGAGCTGTAGCTGCCATTCCAGCCGCTATTGTTTCTGTTTTAACAAAAAAAGGTCTCCAATTATTAGTGTCGATTGCTTTTATTAATTCATTTGACCAATCAATAAAGTCAATTGCTCGGCTTGTGTATAACATACCCTTACTAAATTTCTTGAAATTTTTTGCAATATCTTCAGTTTTAACTGATTCTAATGCTGCTGTAATGGCTTTGCGATCTTTTGCATCAATTTTCCTACTAATATTATTGCTATACTTATTATAAGCTTTTAATGCATCCTCAACATTACGGATCTTTTTTCCTTTAGCTTGTTCTGCCATAGCTTTAGCCAATTTCTCTGCTTTTTCACCGTAAGTATTAAAAGCTTCTTTATAAAAATCAGCTGCAAATTTAACTGAACCTTTAATTTCCTCTGCTTCTTGTTTCTTTATCTCATTTAAATCCTGCTCTATTTTGGGCTTCATCATTTTGTATAATCCGCCAAAAGAGCGCCAATAAATGATAAACATTAACTCGAGCTTTCCACTTTGGTAGGCACTTAACATCTTTTTATAAGGAGATGTTTTTTCAAAACGGCAGTTACTAACCCCACAAACTCCACATATTCCTTTTGCCATCGCATTCAGAATATGGTCTGGTAAAATTCTATCAGGGGTTACATGAAGAGTCGGGAGTAGTAATACACCATCGCTTGTATATGCATGACCATTTTCCCAGCGGTCTATTTGCCTATAGTCATAATCCATAAAATTTCCTCAGTTAGTGTGCGGAATCATTAAACGTATGTACTTTGTACAGATATACGATGCATTTATTAATGACTACCCGTCAAAGGCTTTAGGAGGGTAAATTTTATTAGTATTTAATGAATTACAATAAGTTAAACGTTTTTATAGCCATAAAAAAAGCCTTGATAGTTTCCTATCAAGGCTTCTGTGTTTTAAAACTATTTAGTTTTAGTGACTAGATGGTTTTGCCATTGCAGAGGTTGCTACGTTTGAAGCAACATGACCACCTGCGCCGCCTTTACCTTCAAAGGTTGAGGCTTCACGCTGATACTCAGTGATCTCAAATGGCGCACCAGCAACTGTAGGGGCTGGTGCTTTTGTCATTGGAGAATAAGCATGACGTTTATGTAAGCTGACCGCTGGGCTGCTTACTACCGTTGCTGGTTCAGCTACGGCAACAGGTTCGATAACTTCCTCGACACTGACTACCTCGGCTGATGCGGTGACAGAAACTTGAGGAAGTTGTACTTCTTCAACGACTTCATTGACAATAACAGGCGTTGTTTGTTCGTCCGCAATAGAAACGCTTTCAACCACTTCTGTTTGAGCTATTTCAACCTGTGGCTCAATAACTTCAGCCACTATTTCTACAGTCTCTTTTACAGCTTCGACGGTTTCAATTTCTTGCGAAACATCAGTTTTCTCTTCGACAACAACTGGAGTTGGTTCGACAATGCGTTCAACAACTGTTGCTTCGTTAACTAATGAGGTTTCTTCTACATTAACCATTTCTGTAGTGGTGTCTTGTACCTCGTGTTTAACCTCTTCAGCCACGACTGGAGAGACAATTACGTGGCTTTGTGACGCGGTAACATTTGAGGTTTCAGCTACAGAAGCGTCATTAACACTTTGTTGTTCAAGCATTTCTTCATTGGTGATGATTGCCATGCTTTCTTGTTGAGGCTGAGCAATCGGGTAATGAATAAATACTTTGCCAGACGCAAGCTCTGGTGAGGCAACGGCAGCGATTAATGGCATTGGTGATTTAGTTAAATGGCGCTCATCACGGTAGCGACGACGACGTTGACCACTGACACGCAAGTGACGAGGTGAACGACGAGAACGACGTGGAATGATGGTGTCTTGTTTTTCTTCACCATCAACTTGAGCCACGGCTTCTTGACGCTCTTCAGTTTGTACTTCACCTTCAGTTTGGTTCACAGATACCGTTGGTGCAGGTAATGCTGCAACTGGCTCAGTGGTTACTTCAGGTGCCGTTTCAACAGGAGTAATGATTTGTTCGCTATCAGTAACACGGATTTTTTGTGCTAATTGGCGACGTTGACGACGTGGGGCAACCGGACGTTGTTCTTCTTCCTTTTCCACCGCATCTTCGACATGACTTTGCTGAGCATCTTGTTGAGTTTTGGCCACTTGCTGTTGACGTTTTTCGTCTTGGCGACGACGACGCTCAGCACGTTGTTCGCGACGTTGCTGCTGGTTGTCACGATTGTTAGACTCAGTTGCTTGCTCATCTTGCTGGCTCGTATTTTTATTATTACGGCCTTTATTACGAGTGTTCGCATCATCCGATGACGTATTACGGTTATTGCGATTATCACGGTTGTCACGATTATCGCGTGTTTCATTTTCATCGCGATCACGACGATTATTATTACGGCGATTATTATTGCGACGATCATTGTTACGGCGGCGGTCATTATTATTGCGGTTTTTCGGCGCTGGTTTCTCAACCACTTTTTCTTCTTCACCAAATAGGTTCTTGAAGAAAGCCGCAATTTTGCTGAACAAACCTGGGGATGCAGGTTCAGTTGCCACTGATTTTACTGGTGCTTTTGTTGCAGTTTCTTTTGGCTTCACTGTAGACATGTCTACAGGCTCTTGCAGTGCAAAAGCTGAAATTGCAGGTTGTTCAGGGATTTTGCGCTCAGCGGTAGTCTCGTCACTTTGTGTCAAAGTGACGGTTTCGTGATATTGAGCTAAGTTATAGCTTAAAGTATTTACCTCTTCACCTTTACGAATGCGGATCACATGGAAGTGAGGCGTTTGCATTTGGTCATTAGGGACAATCACAACGCGAACATGGCTTTGGCGTTGTTCGATATCACTAACGGCTTTACGCTTTTCATTCAATAGGTAAGATGCAATTTGTACAGGAACAATGGCATGCACTTCGTGAGTATTTTCTTTCAGTGCCTCTTCTTCGATAAGGCGAAGAACAGACAGGGAAAGTGATTCGTTATCACGAATGGTTCCCGTTCCTGAACAGCGAGGACACACGTGATGGCTGGATTCACCTAACGATGGGCTCAAGCGCTGACGTGACATTTCTAATAAACCAAAACGAGAGATGCGTGCAATTTGAATGCGAGCACGGTCTTGGCGTACAGCTTCACGTAAGCGGTTTTCTACTTCACGTTGATGCCTAACTGGCGTCATATCGATAAAATCGATAACAATCAAACCACCTAGGTCACGTAGACGTAATTGACGTGCAATTTCATCAGCCGCTTCTAAGTTAGTATTGAACGCAGTTTCTTCGATATCGCCACCACGTGTTGAACGTGAGGAGTTGATATCGATAGCGGTCAGAGCTTCAGTGGTATCAATAACTAATGCACCACCTGATGGCAAACGAACTTCGCGTTGGAACGCAGATTCGATTTGTGATTCAATTTGGTAGTGGCTAAAAAGTGGAACATCGCCACTGTAGTGTTTGATTTTGCTTGCAAAATCACCACGACCGATAGCTTCGATATGGTTGCGTGCCATTTCGACAACTTTCGGGTTATCTATTAGGATCTCACCGATATCTGGGCGTAGATAATCACGGAATGCACGAACAATAACGTTACTTTCTTGGTGGATTAAGAAAGGTGCAGGGCGGTTTTCAGCGGCTTTTTGAATCGCTTCCCAGTGACGTAAACGGTAAAGCAAATCTTGTTGCAGTGATTCTGCAGATTTACCCACACCCGCGGTGCGAACGATTAAGCCCATGCCATCTGGAATTTGTAAAGAAGACAGCGCTTCTTTTAGCTCAGTGCGGTCTTCGCCTTCGATACGACGTGAAATGCCTCCCGCACGTGGGTTATTTGGCATTAAAACGAGGTAACTTCCTGCCAAGCTAATGAAGGTGGTTAATGCGGCACCTTTATTTCCACGCTCTTCTTTATCCACTTGAACGATAACTTCTTGGCCTTCTTTTAACACATCTTTAATGTTAGGACGGCCTTGGGAGTGATAGTTGCTTGGGAAGTATTCACGAGCGATTTCTTTGATAGGAAGGAAACCGTGTCTTTCAGCGCCATAGTCAACAAAAGCAGCTTCAAGACTAGGTTCGATACGAGTGATTTTACCTTTGTAAATATTGGCCTTTTTTTGCTCATGACCGGGACTTTCAATATCCAAATCATAGAGGCGTTGCCCGTCAACAAGGGCAACACGCAACTCTTCCTGTTGAGTTGCGTTTATTAGCATTCTTTTCATGTTATTACTTACTCATTATTTTCTTTTAAATAAAGAGCAGCGAAAGAAAGAGCTACTGTAAACCGATGGCCTCGTGATTTTTACAAAACCGTCTGCCTCGCGGCAGTCGTTCGTATAGAGACGCGCAGTATTCGGTGAACCTGATTTTTAGATTAAAAATTCAGCGTTCTTAATCAGGATGCCGTAAGTTATTAAAGAAAACGGAAGTTCCTAACCCAATAAGCCAAAATTCGTTGCTCGCTAATTTATTTGATGTTGCTAAATGTCTTACGCCATTGCTGCACTGTTACGCCATCAAATAAGAAATCCTATAAAACGTTAACTTTCGTTTTTTAAACATCTTAGCAACTTCATATTATTCCATTGCCATAGGCATTATAGCAAGTCGATACGGAAGTTATATGGAAATTTTATTTAGAAATAGGATAAATCATGCAGAAAATAACCAAATTAAAAAAAAAGATAAAAAATTTTGTGGAGTCGGTATGATAGGGAAAGCGAATAAGAGCATATTTTAATCAATTAGAGTTAACGCATTCCCGAATGAATACACAAAATCAAGTTCAATTTATTGACATCAGCGATGACGAAGCTGGGCAACGTATCGATAACTTTTTGCTCACTAAACTTAAAGGTGTACCAAAAAGTATGATTTATCGCATTATCCGCAAAGGGGAAGTGCGTGTTAACAAGGGGCGGATAAAGCCTGAGTATAAATTAGTCGAAGGGGACCAAGTCCGCATTCCTCCCGTTAGGGTTGCTGAACGGGAAACTACACCGGTTTCGGCTAAACTGGATAAGGTCGCTGCATTAGCGAATTGCATTTTATTTGAAGATGACGTTCTCTTAGTGCTGAATAAACCATCTGGTACTGCTGTTCATGGTGGAAGTGGTTTAAGCTTTGGCGTTATCGAAGGCTTGAGGGCTTTGCGACCCGAAGCGCGTTTCCTTGAATTAGTCCATCGCTTGGATAGAGACACTTCTGGGATTTTGTTAGTGGCGAAAAAACGTTCTGCACTTCGCGCACTACATGAACAATTGCGTTTAAAACAAATGCAAAAAGATTATTTAGCACTCGTAAGAGGTAATTGGCAGTCCCACATGAAAGTTGTTCAAGCTCCTTTACTGAAAAATATTCTACAAAGTGGTGAACGTGTCGTGAAAGTGAGCAGCGAAGGGAAGCCATCAGAGACACGCTTTAAAGTGGAAGAGCGTTTTGATAATGCAACTTTAATAAAAGCGAGCCCTGTCACAGGGCGTACGCATCAGATTCGTGTGCATACTCTCTATGCAGGGCATCCTATTGCATTTGATGACCGTTATGGTGATAAGCAATTTGATAGCCAACTGGCCGGAACAGGTTTAAACCGCTTATTTTTGCATGCGAGCGCACTGAAATTTACACACCCTAAAACGGGTGAAGAGATGCGTTTGCAAGCTCCATTAGATAACCAATTGAATCACTGCCTAAAAATATTACGTAGTCGTAAAGCAGAAAAGTAGGTCATTTAATTAACTGGCAGGTATTTCCTGCCAGTTAACTGATTAATTATCAAACAATGGGCTAACTTGGTGTTGTCGTAACATTTCAAGTAATAGAATAAGTGGAAGCCCCACTAACGTATTGGGGTCACGCCCTTCCAAACGTTCAAATAAGCTAATCCCTAATCCCTCTGATTTAAAACTTCCAGCACATTGATAAGGCTCATCTTTAAGTAAGTAATTAGTTATTTCGGCGTCAGATAGTGATCTAAAATGAACGTGAAACAATTCACACTCGACATTAAACTTACCTGTTTCAGTATCGAGTAAACATAGGCCAGTATAAAAAGTGACCTTATTGCCTGACGCAGATTTAAGCTGCTGAAAGGCATTATCAAAATTATGCGGTTTGCCCATAATTTTATTTCCAATTACACAGACTTGATCAGAACCGATAACCAGGTGCTGAGGGTATTGAGCAGAGAGTGCGTTGGCCTTTTCATGAGATAAACGCATCACTAAAGCCTGAGCGGACTCATTCAATATGGGCGATTCATCAATATTGGGAGCCACTGCTAAAAAAGGCAATCCCAGTTTTTTTAGTAGGGCTTGCCGGTATGGTGAAGTTGACGCCAAAATAATCGATTTCATGATTTTTCTCGAAACTCGTAGCCAAAAGGGTTAACTCATTTTAAACTATAAAACGTAAAACCTACGGTTTTTTGGTGAAAAGGCGAGTTTACCCCGCCTTTTTCTTTGACTATAGCTCATTACAAAGTTAATATGCGCGCCTTATGCAAAAGGTAAAATTACCCCTGACTATCGATGCGCAGCGTGCAGCTCAGAAAAACCTCGACTATGTTGGGAGTTATACATCTGAGCAAGTTACACGAATTGCCGAATCAGTAGTCAGTGTAGATAGTGATGTAGAAACCGAATTATCATTTAAAATTGATAATCAGCGTTTGACTGTCATCGAGGGGAAATCCCAAGTGGATGTCACCTTACAATGCCAACGTTGCAGAACTGATTTCAAACATCATGTCTACGTATCGTATTGTTTTAGTCCTGTCGTCAATGACGAAAAGGCCGAAGCATTACCGGAGCTCTATGAACCGATTCAAATTGATGAATTTGGTGAAATAGATTTGCTGGGAATGATAGAAGATGAAATAATTCTATCCTTACCAGTGGTTCCGGTTCATGATTCTGAACACTGTGAAGTGTCCGAAGCGGACATGGTGTATGGTGAACTGCCTCCTGAGGCAGAAAAACCAAACCCATTTGCCGTATTAGCCAGTTTAAAGAAAAGTACTTAAGGAGTAAGGTCAATGGCCGTACAACAGAATAAACCAACTCGTTCAAAACGCGGTATGCGTCGTTCACATGATGCACTGACTGCTACCCTAGTTTCTGTAGATAAAACTTCCGGTGAAACTCACCTGCGTCACCATGTGACTGCAGATGGTTACTACCGTGGCCGTAAGGTTATCAACAAGTAATTTGTTGTTACCTTGGCTAATCTAACCATCGCGTTAGATGCTATGGGCGGGGATGTTGGTCCCCGCGTCACGGTGCCTGCTGCATTGCAGGCACTGGCATCTAATCCAGCACTCAAATTACTGCTTGTCGGTCAACCCGAAGCCATTCAACCTTTGCTTGCACAACAAAGTGCTGAGCTAATTTCGCGCGTCGAAATTATTCCTGCTGACGGCATTATCGCAAACGATGCAAAACCATCAAACGCGATAAGACAAAGCAAAGGAACGTCGATGCGAGTGGCCTTAGAGTTAGTGAAGACAGGGCAGGCACAAGCGTGCGTGAGTGCGGGAAATACGGGTGCGCTGATGGGCTTAGCGAAATTAATGCTAAAGTCTATAGAGGGGATTGAGCGCCCAGCGCTAATGACAATCCTACCTAATCAGCAAAAAAGTCAAACAGTAGTGCTAGATTTAGGCGCTAATGTTAACTGTAGTAGTGATATGCTAGTCCAATTTGCCGTAATGGGTTCCGTGATGGCTGAAGAAGTGGTTAACATTTCTAAACCGAGAGTTGCGTTACTGAATATTGGCGAAGAAGAGAGTAAAGGGTTGGATAATATCCGCGAAGCCGCCTCAATATTAAAAGAAACGACATCAATTAACTACATTGGTTATGTAGAAGGTAACGAGTTACTGACAGGTAAAACCGATGTGTTAGTGTGTGACGGCTTCGCAGGTAATGTCTCATTGAAGACGATGGAAGGTGTAATACGCGTCATCCTTTCATTGATAAAATCGACCGGCGATCAACATAAAAAAAGCAGTTGGTTTATGCAACTGGCGAAAAAATGGTTAAAAAAACGTTTAATGAAACGTTTTGGGGACATGAACCCCGACCAGTATAACGGTGCGACTCTGTTAGGATTAAAAGGTATTGTCATCAAGAGTCACGGTGCAGCGAATGAAGGCGCTTTTAAAGCGGCTATTGACCGCGCAGTACAAGCTGTTGAAAAACAAGTCCCAGAAAGAATAACAGCGCGACTAAATATTGTTTTACCCAGGAGTGATCAATAACCTATGGCTATGTACAGTAAAATCTTAGGAACAGGCAGCTACTTACCAGCACAAGTACGTACCAATGCTGATCTGGAAAAAATGGTTGATACTTCTGATGAGTGGATTGTGACACGCACTGGCATACATGAAAGAAGAATTGCTAACGAAGAAGAAAGTGTTTCAGTGATGGGTTTTCATGCGGCCAAAAATGCGTTGGACATGGCACAAGTCGATGCAACAGACATTGGTTTGATTATCGTCGCAACCACATCAGCAACTCACGCTTTCCCTAGTGCAGCTTGCCAAATCCAACAAATGCTTGGTATTCAAGATTGTGCGGCATTTGATGTCGCAGCTGCATGTGCAGGTTTTACTTATGCGATTAGTATTGCTGATCAATTCGTTAAAACGGGCATGACTAAAAAAGCATTAGTTATTGGTGCAGATGCATTATCTAAAACATTAGATCCCGAAGACCGTGGCACAATTATTTTATTTGGCGATGCGGCAGGGGCTGTGGTTATTGGCGAATCTGAAGAGCCGGGTATCATTTCGACGCATTTACATGCAGATGGCCGTTATGGTGATTTACTCACATTACCTAATCGTAGCCGTTGCTCTGAAGACCCTGCCTATTTGACCATGACAGGTAATGAAGTCTTTAAAGTTGCAGTGCGTGAATTAGCGCATATTGTTGATGAAACATTAGCACAGAGCGGCATTGCCAAAGAAGAACTTGATTGGCTAGTTCCACATCAAGCAAATTTAAGAATTATTTCTGCGACGGCGAAAAAATTAGATATGACGATGGATAAAGTTGTTGTCACATTAGACCGTCACGGTAATACTTCTGCAGCATCAGTTCCTACAGCGTTGGATGAAGCGGTGCGTGATGGCCGTATTCAGCGTGGTCAACTTGTGCTTTTAGAAGCCTTTGGTGGTGGTTTCACTTGGGGCTCTGCATTGGTTCGTTTTTAATTAACTGAGAAAATAGACATGACACAATTTGCTATGGTATTTCCCGGACAGGGTTCTCAGTCTTTAGGTATGTTAGCGGCACTAGCTGAAGAAAATCAGCTGGTTGAGCAAACATTCGCTGAAGCATCGGAAGCATTGGGTTACGATCTCTGGGCGTTAGTACAAAATGGGCCAGAAGAAGAATTAAACAAAACATGGCAAACACAGCCTGCGTTATTGGCAGCTTCTGTGGCTATTTTCCGTGTTTGGAAAGACAAAAATGGCGCAATGCCAACGATGATGGCGGGTCACAGCCTTGGTGAGTATTCTGCTTTAGTTTGTGCGGGTGTTATCGACTTCAAACAAGCGATTAAACTGGTTGAATTGCGCGGAAAACTCATGCAAGAAGCCGTTCCTGAAGGAACTGGTGCGATGTATGCCATTATTGGTTTAGATAATGAATCAATTGAAAAAGCTTGCCAAGAAGCTGCTCAAGGCCAAGTGGTTTCACCAGTTAATTTTAATTCGCCAGGCCAAGTCGTCATTGCGGGTGAAAAAGCGGCAGTCGAACGTGCGGGTATCGCATGTAAAGAAGCGGGGGCAAAACGCGCATTACCATTATCTGTTAGCGTCCCTTCTCATTGTGCATTAATGAAGCCAGCTGCTGATAAATTAGCCGAAGCGTTAGAAAAAATTGATTTTTGTGAGCCAGACTATCCAGTTATTAACAATGTTGATGTTAAAATTGAGAAATCGGCACAAAATATTCGTGATGCTTTAGTCCGTCAACTGTATAATCCAGTACGCTGGACGGAAACAGTAGAATTAATGGCAGATCAAGGT
Source organism: Providencia sp. PROV182 (assembly GCF_028480325.1). Classification (NCBI taxonomy): domain Bacteria; kingdom Pseudomonadati; phylum Pseudomonadota; class Gammaproteobacteria; order Enterobacterales; family Morganellaceae; genus Providencia; species Providencia sp. PROV182. The sequence continues at coordinate 149,342 of NZ_JAMPOL010000001.1, forward strand.
GTTGAACATCTTATTGAAGTAGGTCCAGGGAAAGTATTGACTGGTCTTACCAAGCGAATTGTCTCTAATTTAACTGCCGTCGCAGTCAATGATCCTGTATCATTAAGCACTGCTTTAGAAAATAGCTGAGGACGACATGAGCTTTGAAGGAAAAATTGCACTGGTAACAGGCGCGAGTCGTGGAATTGGTAAAGCGATTGCTTTAACATTAATTGCTCGTGGTGCTACTGTTATCGGGACAGCAACCAGCGAAAAAGGCGCAGAAGCCATTACCGCTTATCTTGATGGCAAAGGTAAAGGTTTAGCATTAAACGTGACTGATGCAGCATCAATCGAAGAAACTTTGACCAAAATCCGCGAAGAATTTGGTGAAATTGATATTTTGATTAATAATGCAGGTATCACTCGTGATAACCTATTGATGCGTATGAAAGAAGATGAATGGCAAGATATTATTGACACCAATCTTTCATCCGTTTACCGTTTGTCTAAATCCGTTTTGCGTGCCATGATGAAAAAACGTTGTGGACGTATTATTTCAATTGCATCCGTTGTCGGTGTGATGGGAAATGCGGGGCAAACTAACTATGCAGCAGCGAAAGCAGGGTTAATTGGTTTTAGCAAATCATTGGCTCGTGAAGTCGCTTCTCGTGGTATTACTGTCAACGTCGTTGCACCTGGTTTTATCGAAACTGATATGACTAAAGCATTGACAGATGAACAGCGTGCAGGCATTTTATCTCAGGTTCCTGCGGATAGACTGGGTGATGCACAAGAAATTGCCAGTGCTGTAGCGTTTTTAGCTTCTGATGAAGCTGCTTACATCACAGGTGAAACATTGCATGTCAATGGTGGCATGTACATGATCTAAAGAAATGATGGAACTATTTGCATTTTTAATGTTATCTAACGCTAAATAATGCAAAATAATAGTTCCAACAGCCGGGATTGGGTTGTATCTTTTCCTGTATTTCATAAACTACGAAAACCATCGCGAAAGCGAGTTTTGATAGGAATTTTAATAGTATGAGCACTATCGAAGAACGCGTTAAGAAAATCATCGTTGAACAACTGGGTGTTAAAGAGGAAGAAGTTGTAAATACAGCTTCATTTGTTGATGACTTGGGCGCTGATTCTCTTGACACAGTTGAGCTAGTTATGGCTCTGGAAGAAGAGTTCGATTGCGAAATCCCTGACGAAGAAGCTGAAAAGATCACAACAGTACAGGCTGCGATTGACTACGTCGAGAACGCATCTAAATAATTGTACGAAAACTTATCTAGGCGATCACTCGATCGCCTATGTTCCTTTTGTAACTTTTCCCTCCTTGGAGGAAATACGTGTCTAAGCGTCGTGTAGTCGTAACCGGACTGGGCATGTTATCTCCTGTCGGCAACACAGTTGAGTCATCATGGAAAGCTGTTTGTGACGGACAGAGTGGTATCAGCCTAATCGATCATTTTGATACTACTAACCACGCAACTAAATTTGCTGGCTTAGTAAAAGATTTCAATTACGAAGAATTTGGCATCTCTCGTAAAGATGCAAAGAAAATGGATCCATTCATCCAATATGGTATCGCAGCTGGCTTTCAAGCCTTTAAAGATGCTGGATTGGAAGTAACAGAAGCCAATGCTACTCGAATTGGTGCAGCGATTGGTTCTGGTATTGGTGGGTTAGGCTTAATTCAGGACAACTGTGAGTCATTACTGCACGGTGGGCCTCGTAAGGTAAGTCCATTCTTCGTACCATCGACCATCATTAATATGGTGGCTGGTCATTTAAGCATTATGTACGGTTTCCGTGGTCCAAGTATTTCAATTGCAACTGCCTGTACATCAGGTGTGCATAATATTGGTCATGCAGCTCGTATGATTGCTTACGGTGACGCCGATGTAATGGTTGCAGGCGGCGCTGAAAAAGCGACTACACCACTTGGTGTGGCTGGTTTCGGTGCAGCGCGTGCATTATCGACTCGCAACGATGACCCGCAAGCGGCAAGTCGCCCATGGGATAAAGACCGTGATGGTTTTGTTCTGGGAGATGGCGCAGGTATCATTATTCTTGAAGAATATGAACATGCGAAAGCACGCGGTGCAAAAATTTATGCAGAAATTGCAGGTTTTGGGATGAGCAGTGATGCTTACCATATGACATCACCACCTGAAAATGGTGCGGGTGCAGCACTTGCAATGGAAAATGCACTAAATGACGCAGGAATCAAAGCGAGTGACGTGGGGTATATCAATGCTCACGGTACTTCAACTCCTGCAGGCGATTTAGCAGAAGCACAAGCAGTCGTTAATGTATTTGGTGAGGGCACAGATGTATTAGTCAGCTCAACTAAATCAATGACTGGGCACTTACTTGGTGCTGCAGGTGCTATTGAGTCAATCTTCACTATTTTGGCATTGTGCGATCAAATTGTTCCACCAACCATTAATCTGGATAACCCAGATGAAGCGTGCAAACTGGATTTTGTTCCAGGTGAAGCACGTAAAGTGGATAACATGGAGTATGCTCTGTGTAACTCGTTTGGTTTTGGTGGCACCAACGGTTCATTAATTTTCCGTCGTTATCACGGCGAATAATTAATCTATTACCGTTAGTCATTAGCCCTAGTCACGTATTGTGGCTGGGGCTTTATTTTGCCCAGTTCTTTGCACAGTTCTTCGCTTTAGTTTATGATAATCCCACTTGATTACTGTCTGATTTATCAGCTTTTATTATAAGTATTATCAATGTCATATTGGGTTAATGGGCAGCTTTGCCAGCAAATAAGTGTTACTGATCGCGCAGTCTCTTTTGGGGACGGCTGCTTTACGACCATACATGGCGTTAATCAGCAAGCTAAAATGTTAAATGAGCATATTGCTCGGTTAAAGCACGATAGCCAAAGATTGAAAATTGCTCAGCCAGATTGGGAAAGGTTGGCAGAGCATCTAAAGCAGGTTTGTGCAGAACAGACTCAAGACGAATTTGTGGTCAAAGTGATTATTAGTCGCGGTGCTGGTGGTAGAGGATATAGCTCTAAAGGTTTTACCTCGCCGACGGTGATAGTCAGCGTTTCTCCCTTCCCGAATAATTATGTCCAATTACAGTGCAAAGGGGCTAACCTCGTTCTTAGCCAAATTCCATTGGCTCGTAACCCATTGCTAGCAGGGATGAAACACCTCAACCGCTTAGAACAAGTCCTTATTAAGCAAGAGGTTGATGAACTTAATGCAGATGAAGCTATTGTGCTAGACACCGACGGTATTATTGTTGAATGCTGTAGTGCTAATGTTTTCTGGCGAATTGGTCAAACAGTGTATACCCCAGTTTTATCTCATAGTGGTGTGAATGGATTAATGAGACAAAAGATAATATCACTGTTACAAGATAGCCAGTACCATCTTCAACAGGTGGAACGCTTTGCTAACGTCTTAACTCATTGTGATGAAGTGGTTATTTGTAATGCGCTGATGCCAGTTTTACCGGTACAAAGTATTCAAATGGATAAACAACTTCCACCATTACAATTTGCGTCTCGTGAGCTGTTTGAGTATCTATTTTTGCGCTGCAAAATTTAGTTTTTATAAATGAATTAATTATTACCAATACACGCATTGAAATGGTCAATAAATGAAATTAGCCAAAAAAATCATTCTAATCGCCGTTACCCTGGCTGCTATTGTCGCAGCCGCGGTCTATTGGCAATATCGTCAAGTATTGGACTATGCCAAAACGCCAATTAACATCACACAAGAAAAAATTTTTACGGTACCAGCAGGAACTGGGCGTGTCGCATTTGAAGGGTTACTTATAGAAGATAACATTCTTGAAAAAGGGAATGAATTTCAATGGTTACTCAAACTACGGCCTGAACTGGCTCAGCTAAAAGCAGGAACTTACCGCCTGCAACCGGGTATGAATGTGGAACAACTACTACAATTAATTGTAAGTGGTAAAGAAGCACAATTTTCGATCCGTTTTATTGAAGGTAACCGTTTAAGTGATTGGGGTAATATTTTACGTGATGCTCCTTACTTAGAGCATAAAACTACCAACTTAACCCCGACAGAACTGCATGCCTTGATTGGGTTTAACGGAGAAGGGACTTTAGAAGGGTGGCTATATCCTGATACCTATTTATACACAGCGGGGACAACAGACGCTGAAATTTTAAAACGTGCTTATAAACGTATGCAAAACAGCCTTGATGAAGAGTGGAAAGGGCGTGATAGGGATTTACCCTATAAGAATGCCTATGAAATGCTTATTATGGCTTCGATTATTGAAAAAGAAACCGGTATTGATAGTGAAAGAGCCCAGGTTGCATCCGTATTTGTTAACCGCTTAAAGAAAAATATGCGTCTACAAACCGACCCAACCGTCATCTATGGGTTAGGTGAAAAGTATCGTGGTAAAATTTATCGTAGTGATTTAGATAATTACACACCATACAATACTTATAAGATTGATGGTTTGCCACCAACACCGATCGCAATGCCGAGCCTTGCATCGTTAAAGGCTGCCGCACATCCGGCTAAAACGGATTACATATTCTTTGTCGCAGATGGTAAAGGTGGGCATACTTTTAGTCGTAATCTAAACGACCACAATCGTGCCGTTAAAGTTTACCGCCAATTTGAACAGCAAAACTGATAAAAATGAAAAACCAATTTATTGTTATTGAAGGGCTCGAAGGAGCTGGTAAAACAACTGCAATCAATACGGTTGTGGAAACGTTGAACCAAGCAGGGGTCACAGATATTGTTTTTACTCGAGAGCCTGGTGGAACGCCATTGGCAGAGAAACTCCGTGAGCTGATAAAGCAAGGTATTGCAGGTGATAAAGTCACGGATAAGGCTGAATTGCTGATGTTATATGCAGCCCGTGTACAACTGGTTGATACAGTGATCCAACCTGCATTAGCGGCTGGCAAATGGGTGGTCGGTGACCGTCATGATTTATCTTCCCAAGCGTATCAGGGGGGTGGACGTGAAATTGATCGTCATTTGATGCAATCATTACGTGACTTAGTGTTGGGCGATTTCAAACCTTCATTAACCTTATACCTTGATTTACCTCCTGAATTAGGTTTACAACGTGCAAGGTCACGGGGTGAATTAGATAGAATTGAAAAAGAATCGTTAGCCTTTTTCGAAAGAACACGCAGCCGTTATCTTGAGCTGGCTGCGGGTGATGAAACGATACTCACTATTGATGCGAGCCAAAATATTGAGCAAGTACAGCAAGATATTCGCCAAACGTTGACGCAATGGTTAGCGCGTGCTTGATAAACCACATAAGGTATTAATCCCATGAATTGGTATCCTTGGTTAAATGAACCTTACCGACAAATTATTACTGCGTACCAAAACGGTAGAGGCCACCATGCGTTACTGCTTCACTCAATACCGGGAAATGGGGCACAAGCACTATGCTATGGAATTAGTCGTTGGCTTATTTGCCAAGAAAGAGACGGGCTAAAAAGCTGTGGGCAATGCCACAGCTGTCGTTTGATGCTCGCTGGTAATCATCCTGACTATCATATTATTGAAGTAGAAAAAGGGAAGTCTACTGTTAGTGTTGATGCGGTTAGAAAATTGATTGAAACCTTGAGTCGCCATGCTCAACAAGGCGGCAACAAAGTGGTGTATATTCCACAGGTTGAAGCATTGACAGATGCAGCAGCTAATGCGTTATTGAAAACATTGGAAGAGCCAGCAAAGGATACTTACTTTTTACTTGGAAGTGATAAACAAGAGAATTTGCTTGCGACCATTCGCAGCCGTTGCCTAAGTCATTTCTTACCTGCTCCCGATCCACAAATAGCACTCTACTGGTTGCAAAAGCAAAAGCCGGGTATTGCTGTTGAAAATGCGATAACGGCATTAAAAATATGCCAAGGTGCGCCACTTTCTGCGCTAGCCTTATTGGATGAACAACGCTGGCAAAAACGTAATGCACTATGCCATAGTTTAGGTCATGCATTGCAAACGGGGGATATGTTGAGTTTGCTGCCTAGTTTGAATATTGATGAAGCGCCTGATGCCTTAAATTGGCTACTTAGCTTATTGGCGGATGCTATTAAAATTCAACAAGGGGCTGGGGTTTTTTGCATCAACCAAGATCAGCAATCTCAAGTTCTGCAATTAGCTGGTGCTATGAATCGAACACAGTTAATAAATATGTATGATAAGTGGTTATATTGCCGCCATCAATTACTGACAGTTCCTGCACTGAATCAGGAACTGATTCTGACAAATCAATTATTACAATGGGAAGCTTCGTTGTCTCTCCCTACATTTTAAAAAGAGTTAAATATGTTTGTTGTTGATTCACACTGTCATCTCGACTGTTTAGATTATGAAAAATCACATAAGAATGTCGACGATGTTATCGCAAAGGCTTCGGCCCGTGATGTCCGTTTCATGTTAGCTGTTGCAACAACGTTGCACGGTTTTGAAAGCATGAAAAAAATGATTGGCATGCGTGACAATATTGCTTTTTCATGTGGTATTCATCCTCTCAATTTAGACGAAGGATATGATTTCGCACGACTAGCACAATTAGCCGCAGGAAATGAGGTCGTTGCGCTAGGAGAAACTGGGCTGGATTACTATTATCAGCAAGAGAATGCCGCGTTGCAGCAAGAGTCTTTTCGTCAGCACATTCGCATAGGTCGTGAAGTCAATAAACCCGTCATTGTGCATACTCGTGCGGCACGAGAAGACACCTTATCTATTCTACGCGAAGAAAACGTGATGGACTGTGGCGGGGTATTACACTGCTTTACTGAAGATAAAGATACGGCTGTTGAACTACTCGATTTAGGTATGTATATCTCATTTTCAGGGATCGTCACATTTCGTAACGCAGAGCAAATTAGAGAAGCCGCCCGTGTTGTTCCTTTAGACCGAATTTTAGTCGAAACTGACTCGCCATATTTGGCTCCTGTTCCTCATCGTGGCAGGGAAAACCAACCCGCGTACGTCCGGGATGTTATTGAGTATATGGCGGTGCTAAAGGGGGTTAGTGTTGAGCAACTCGCTGAAATCACGACACAAAACTTCAATCGTTTGTTTCATTTAAATGTTGGCACAAATAACGTATAAATTAGTTCACTAGAATGATTAAATGACTAAGGAAATTGAAATGGCAGAAGAAACGATTTTCAGTAAAATTATCCGTCGCGAGATCCCTGCAGACGTGGTTTACCAAGATGAACTTGTCACCGCATTTCGTGACATTTCGCCACAAGCACCTTCTCATATTCTTATTATTCCTAATAAATTAATTCCAACTGTCAATGATGTTACTGTGGATGACGAACTTGCATTAGGTCGTTTGTTTACTGTTGCAGCGAAAATAGCCAAAGAAGAAGGTATTGCAGAAAATGGCTACCGTTTAATCATGAACTGCAATGAACATTCAGGGCAAGAAGTGTTTCATATCCACATGCATCTAGTGGGTGGTCGCCCATTAGGGCCGCTATTGGCGAAATAATAAGGGATCGGCAATGAACCGTATTGCATTACTTGCTTTGGTAACTGTGTTGCTAAGTGGTTGCATATTTAAGAAAACACAAGGGCTGGTTTTTAATGAGCAACAGCGCATCATTATGGAGCCCGCAGTACTTGCACAAGGGGTCATTGTCGAAAACCCAGTGATAGGTAGTGAAAATCATCAAACTATCGCTACTATTAACATGAGTAATTCACAGCCTAAAGTGGTGAATATTGCTTATCGTTTATACTGGTATGATAAGCAAGGATTAAACGTAGAAACATCGAATACCTTGTATCAGCAAATCGCAGCAAATTCTGATGTGAAAGTTCGTGCTGTGACTTCTTCTCCACGTGCAACAAATGTACGTGTTCATGTATTTTTATCGTCAAAGGCCGGAGAATAATAATGAAACGCATCTTAATGGTTGCTGCCGCGACATTAATTTTGGCTGGGTGCCCTTCATATCCACCTCAACAACCAGGTACACAACCCCCAATTGTGCCAGTAGAGCCGGAAAAACAACCAGAAGTGACTCCGCCACCCGTTGATGTTGTTCCAACTCCACCAAAGCAACAAACAACAGATTGGTCCGCTTCCATTACACCTTTAGTTAATCAAATGGCCAGTGCGGATGGGGTCGAAAACGGCAAAGTACTGTTAGTTGATTCAGTGAAAAATAACACGAATGGTTCAATACCGGTGCAAACTGTAACATCAGTTATGACAACCGCGGTTGAGAACACCAATCGTTTTAAAGTGGTTCCCGCCAGTGTGGTGAGTTCCGCACGTAAAACACTCGGTTTATCACAAGAAGACAGCTTAGTCACCCGTAGCAAAGCGATAGGGTTAGGCCGCTATGTCCAAGCGGAGTATGTGATTTACAGCGTGATGTCAGGTTCAAATAAAGAAAGAAGCCTTGAAATGCAATTGATGGATGTGCAAACAGGTGAAATTGTTTGGACTGGAAAGCACAATATTGAGTAACCAGCAGTCACTTTTTCGACTGTTAGTGACACATTTTCCTACAATCTCTGTACGTGATTGGAAAATATCCTCACTAACAGGGTTGTCAGGTGGAAGTTATTTACTGGAATGTTTTCTACCTGCTCGCGAAGTGAAGCTGATAGCGCGTGCAGATGGAAATGCACAAACTGCTTTGTATGTTGACCGAAAGAAAGAAGCGCGGATATTGCAGCAATTACGCGCTTATTCATTTACACCTCAAGTGATTGGTCGGAATTCACAATGGTTATTATTAGGGTGGTGTGAAGGGCAACACCCTGATAACAATACTTTTTTGTTACCTAGTTTTCAGTGCGAGCTTGTAAATATAGTCACACAATTACATTGTGCTCCACTGCTGGGGTATCATTTACAACTCCGCAATGAAATATCTCATTACGGCTATTTAATTGATAAAAAACGGTTATCACCTCGCTGGAAAAAACTCCATCGCCATTTTACCTCTGACGCTTTTCCCAAAATGCTGAAACTGGCGCCTGCCCATATGGATATTCATACAAAAAATATTGTTCGCACATCAACAGGGCAGCTAATGCTATTGGATTGGGAGTATGCGGCAAATACAGATATCGCATTCTCTTTAGAAACCTATTTCCAATTTAATGGTCTGACAGACATTCAGCGAGATTTTTTCTTGAGGCAATATTGTGATGTTCACGGTGCTTATCGAGACAAACAGCAATTGGCGAAAAGCTGTCAATCATGGGCACCTTGGGTAAAATATATGACATTAATGTGGTATGAAGTGCAGTGGAATGAAAGCCAGTCATCTGACTTTTTGGTACACTCACAATTATTACGGCAATATTTTGGTTTAATAGGTTGATAGCCAAAGGCTATCAGAAAACAGTATCGGATTAAGACAATTAGTTTAATAAGTGAGGCATGTTATGGGCCCTATAATGCTAGATGTTCAGGGTTATGAATTGGACAACGAAGAGCGCGAAATATTAGCTCACCCATCCGTGGGGGGGTTAATACTGTTTACCCGTAACTTTCATGACGCAGCCCAATTACGAGAGCTTGTCCGCCAAATTCGTGATGCATCAAGACACCGGTTGTTGATAGCTGTTGACCAAGAAGGTGGTCGAGTACAACGTTTCCGTGATGGTTTCACAGCATTGCCTTCTGCTCAGGCATTTGCAGCACTCAATAGTGAAATCGATGGTGCTAAACTCGCTGAAGAGGCGGGTTGGTTAATGGCATCAGAGATGATAGCCATGGATATTGATATTAGTTTTGCACCTGTTTTGGATCTTGGCCATCAAAGTATTGCGATAGGCGAACGCTCATTCCACGAAGACCCAGAAATTGCGATGGTCATGGCAGAACGTTTTATTAAAGGTATGCGTAGTGCGGGTATGAAAACGACAGGGAAACACTTTCCTGGTCACGGTGCAGTGAAAGCTGATTCACATAAAGAAACACCACGGGATGACCGCTCCTTGGATAAGATCCGGGGTAAAGATATGTTGATCTTTAAAGACTTTATTCAGCGAGAACTACTCGATGCAGTGATGCCTGCTCATGTTATTTATACTCAAGCTGATGATCGTCCTGCGAGCGGTTCACCATTTTGGCTAAAATCAGTATTGCGAGAGCAACTTGGTTTTCATGGTGTCATTTTCTCTGATGATTTATCGATGGAAGGCGCTGCGGTGATGGGAAGTTATCCTGAGAGAGCCCAGTCATCGTTGAATGCGGGATGCGACATGATTTTAGTCTGTAATAATCGTGAAGGTGCAGTCAGCGTCTTAGATAACTTACCGAAACAATATGATAGCCAAGCTTCTAAGCTATATCATAGCGGCCGACAATATAGTTTAACAGAGTTGCAAGCAGTTGAGCGTTGGAAAAATAGCCATCGTCAACTCGTTGATTTGCATGAGCGCTGGCAAGAACATCGCTAATAATTTCTAGTACATCTGAAAGGCCAGTAATTTATTACTGGCTTTTTTGCATAAGTACGCAAAAAAGACAAATTGCTTTGCATGAATAAAATAATAAAATTATGACTTGTGGTAAAAGTTACCCGTAACTTTCTTGTTTTTTACAGTTAATCCCAATGTTCTTTTCGACTATATTTGATAAAAATGAACTAATACTTATTTCACTATTAAAAATAATTAGAAGGTTTTTATTAATCTCATTAGTGTTATGTTTCATTTTTGAAAGAATAAAATAGAAATATTGATTGTTTTATTTGTTGGTAATTATATTTTGAGTTTAATTGAAACAAATAACCATATATTTGCATTATGTCTGGGTTTTTATGTGGTTAGGATGCTAGGTATAGCTATGTTAATTTTAATAATGAAAGCAATCATCTTAAAAAGTTAAGATGATTTTAAATAAATGAAAAATAGAATGATTCAATTAGTGCTTAATAACTATTGGTGCCTATCATTTGCTCAAGTGTTACTTAATTTAAATTTGCCTACAGAGAATAATACTTTCTCTTATGAGGGGGCTATAGAACGATCATGAGTAAATATACATCAACAAATACTACGCATTCATATGAAAGTTTCTATTGGGTGAAATTTTATACATATAGCCAATATGTATAAAGCTATTACAAATACCTATTTAAGTGGATGAGTTAACAAATAAATGAATTGCCGATAAAATTCTATTCAAAATAATGAGTTACATATTAAATTTACCTTAAAATAAAATGTGACATGCATCACTATTAAAAAGTAGCTTATTGCAACTGATGTGGCGTGTTGTGACAGCGATCGTTTTAATTGACATAAAATTACGATAGCATTCGTATTATGAAAGATTTATGACAATTTAGAGTGATAAGTAATCAATTAAAAAGATAGCAATTTAATGGTTGCATTTTAAGTTAAATATTCAAATTTATTTGAGATGATTATTTCTCAGGGATGTTTTTTGCTCTAAAAAATTATATAGGAAATAAAGTGAAATTTTTTTTCTTAATAAATAATACAGTGTCGATAAATACAGTGCCGTAGTGTGAGGTTTAAGCTAGATAAACACCAAATATGAGTAAGTGGCGCTATCGAATCAATAATGTATTTTTGAATTCTTATAAGGAATATTTCTATTCATAGTAATAAGTAAACACAAATACAGGAAAATACTGTATTGAATTTTATATTTAAAATGACTTATGTGTTTGAAATGGATGTATCTGTTTGTCTTTAAGTTAAATTGTTTTATTAAGCTAAAAATAAAAATGGTGTTTTGTTGTTCATGGAAACATGGCACAGCATAAAATTAATTCAAATAATCATTAACTAGGTTAATTCCAATGAAAGTTAAAAATATTGCGTTATTAATGCTTTCTCCTTGCTATTTAGCGGTAGCAATGGCAAATGCCAGCAACTGGGAAGATTCTATCAAGGAAAACTCATTCATTGCGGATTCGGAGCTAGAGCTGTCAACCCGCAACATGTGGAAATACTTAAAAACAGAAAACCGTTTTGATAAAAACGAAAACCGTTATCGAAAACAAGTTGCGAATGCTTGGGGACAAAACTTTCAAGCAGATTTCAAATCAGGTTATTTTGCTGATGTAATTGGCTTTGATGCCTCTTATTACGGCGGTATCAAACTGGGGGCAAGTAAAGACTTCGCCTCCCGTGCAATTTTATATAATGATGATGGCCATGCGAAAGGGTACAACAAAATTGGTCAACGTTATGCAAAAGTAAAACTGGACCTTGAGCCAGTAAAATTTAATGCGAAAGCAGGTTGGTTTACGCTGAAAAATACGGGTATTTTCACGAATTCACAGCGTTTATCATTGAACAGTTATAGCGGTTACTACACTAATACTGCGATCAGTGATTGGAGTTTGGATTTATTATATCTCGATAAGAAAGTCATGCGTCGCGATAGCCCAAATATTGATGCGATGTATTTCACTGATGCTAATGGTGTTCGACACAATGTTAATCATGTCATTACAGGTGGTATTAACTACAATACTAAACCATTGAAAGTATACTATTTCTATGGTCAAGCAGATGATTTATTCCGTCAACAAGGTTTAGAAGCAAAATATAAACTGACTTCAGATGTGACACTAGGTACACAAATCTATAACCATGAATATGGTAGTGATGGTAAACGTACTGAAACCGATAAACAAAAAGGGAAGCGTAATTTTGACAAACGTGCATGGCACTACGCAGGAACGGCAGAATGGCGTATTCCTGAGTCACCTTGGACGTTAAGCACAGGTTTAACTCATACCCAAGCGAAAAAAGCGAATGGCGTAGGCCAGTTTGCGCGTAACCCAATTGGTAACACTCGTGGCCGTTTTAACTCACCAGCCTATGCAGATATCGACTACGTACGCGATGGTGAAACCATGGTTGCAATGGCGGCAGAGTATCGTATTAGTAAAGAACTCTCTGTTGGTGCGCGTACTAACTATTCAGAATTTAAATATGAAGGTGAAAGATTAAAACAAGGTCAATTTGGTCTATTCAGCTATTGGAAACCAACTGAAAACCTTTCTGTTTCGTTAAGTGGCGGTCTGGGCTGGCACCACCGTCAGGAGAACGACTACACGACGCCAAAATTATATGATGGTCACTCACGTCGTGCACACTCGTTATCTGGATCAATGACAACGACTTATCGTTTTAAAATGTAGTCGATAGTTGAAAAGGATTAAAAAAGGTAAAATAAATGAAACATAAAATTGGATTACTCACACTGCTCATTTCTGGTGCACTTTTAGCGGGTTGTGCTCCCAAAAATACAGATACCGTAAAAGTACAAGTCATTGGTATTAATGATTTCCATGGGGCTTTACAAGCCCCAGGTGATGGTAAATTAGGTGGTATTGAGTCAATTGCCACACTGGTTAATCAATTAAGAGCGCAAAATGATAAAACTATCGTTGTTGGCGCGGGTGATTTAGTCGGGGCAAGCCCATTACTGTCATCGATGTTTTATGATGAACCTACCATTGAAGCCTTAAGTGCGATTGGTATGGAAACTAGTGCAGTTGGTAACCATGAGTTTGATAAAGGTAAAGAAGAGCTGCTGAGAAAACAAAACGGCGGCTGTCACCCAACAGCAGGTTGTGTGGGTAAAGATTCCTTTGATGGTGCTAATTTTAACTACTTAGCGGCCAACGTTATTGTGAAAGAAACAGGAGAAACTCTGTTCCCATCTTACTTTATTAAAGAGTTTGATGGCATTCCAATGGCATTTATTGGTTTAACGTTAGAAGGTACGCCAGCTATCGTGACACCAAGTGGAACCGCAGGGTTAGAATTCAAAAATGAAGTCGAAACTATTAATAACCAAGTGAAATTATTAAAAGCACAAGGTATTAACAGTATCGGTGTTCTGATCCATGAAGGCGCAACACAACAAGTTGATACCAAAGTTAAAGATATTAACCGTTGTGATAATATCAAAGGCCCAATCGTTGATATCGTTAAACAATTAGATGCGAATGTAGACTTTGTTGTCAGCGGTCATACACACCAAGCTTACAATTGTGAAATCAATGGGATGACAGTAATTTCAGCCCAGTCTAACGGGACTTTATTATCTCAATTGAATATTGAGATTGATAGAAATACGAAAGATATTGTTAGTATCAATGCAAAGAATATCCCTGTTGAAACGAGCCGTTATGAGAAAAACCCTGAGTTAACCACGTTCGTACAAAAATACGAAAAAATTGCCTTGCCTATTTCGCAACAAGTGATGGGCTCTTTAACAGCAAATGTGGATAAAAAATTATTGCCTGCAGGAGATTCAACTCTAGGTAAGATTATTGCTGATGGGCAATTATATGCAGCTTCCAGCAAAGAAGCGGGCGGTGCGCAAATTGCGTTTATGAACAGTGGCGGTATTCGTGCTGATATGAAAGCAGGGGAATTAACTTACGGTGATATTTTCACTGTCCAGCCATTCTCTAACGTGGTTGTTACGCAATCGCTAACAGGTGCACAAATTAAACAAGCGCTTGAGCAGCAGTGGGATCGTGCTCGTCCACAAGTTATGCCAGTTTCTAAAGGTTTTTACTACGAGTGGGATGACAGCCGCCCAGTGGGTGATAAAGTTATTCAAAAATCAATGAAATTAAACGGTAAGCCGTTAGACATGAATAAAAGCTATCGTGTTGCTGCGAATGAATTCTTAGCAACGGGTGGTAGCCGTTTCTCTGCCTTCAACCAAGGTAAAGACCGTGTTTATAGCCTGCCAGATAACGAAGCGTTAATGCAGTACTTTAAAGATAACTCACCAGTTTCCGTTCCAACGGATGTGCGTATCAAGAAAATTAAATAATAAAATTTAATATTCCATTAAAAACTCTGAGGGTGTTTATCATCCTCAGAGTTTTTTTTGTGCTTAATTTCCGGCATGGGGTAACGATGAGAAGGGGGGATTGATTGTGTTTACTAAATAAAAAATGATAAAGTAATAATTCTCATTATCATTATGATTTTGTGAATTTAAACAATTGATTGATATAACGGCTAAAAAGCTGACTCGATTCGTTTGGGGAAAAAAATGATTTGACGAATGTGATCGTAGTCATAATAATCAACTAAATTGATGTGAATCAATATTTGGTATTACCAATAGACCAGTCATGATATTCTAATAGGGTTAGTGTGAGTTGTGGCTAATTATTGTTATATAAGGTTTTTTTATGAGAAACCTTAAATAACATTAATATATTTTGTTTCGAGGGATTTATGACCTTATCTCAACCCAAAATCATCGTTGTCGGCGGTGGGGCTGGTGGATTAGAACTGGCAACACGTTTAGGCCGCAAGTTAGGCCGTAAAAAACGCGCACAAATTACCTTGGTTGACCGCAACCCAAGCCATTTATGGAAACCACTATTACATGAAGTGGCGACAGGTTCGTTAGATGATGGCGTCGATGCGATAAGCTATTTGGCCCATGCTCGCCATAATGCATTTAATTTCCAATTAGGTTCACTCACGAATATTGACCGTGAAAATAAAAAAGTGGTTCTCGGTGAACTTTATGACAAACATGGTGAATTATTGGTCCCTTTGCGTGAACTAGAATACGATATTTTAGTGATGGCGTTAGGAAGTACGTCGAATGATTTTGGTACACCAGGTGTTAAAGAACACTGCATTTTCTTAGATAACCCACACCAAGCGCACCGTTTTCACGACGAAATGCTAAATCTGTTTTTACGTTACTCAGTTCGTGATAACGCAGAGGAGAGCGTTAATATTGCCATTGTTGGTGGCGGTGCAACGGGCGTTGAGTTATCAGCGGAACTCTATAACGCAGTAGAGCAACTGACCAGTTATGGCTTTAAAGGGCTAGACACAGATGCATTGAATGTCACACTAGTTGAAGCGGGTGAACGTATCCTGCCGGCTTTACCGCCGAGAATTTCAAGTGCCGCACATCAAGAACTTAATAAACTCGGCGTGAATGTATTGACGAAAACTATGGTAACCAGTGCTGATGCAGATGGTTTGAATACGAAAGAAGATGGTAAAATTCATGCGGATCTCATGGTTTGGGCTGCAGGGATTAAAGCACCTGATTTCATGAAAGATATCGCTGGGTTAGAAACAAATCGTATCAACCAATTGGTGGTAAAACCAACGTTACAAACGTCTCGTGACGATATGATTTTTGCCATTGGCGATTGCGCTTCTTGCGCTAAGCCAGAAGGGGGATTTGTGCCACCAAGGGCTCAATCAGCTCACCAAATGGCCAGCCTTTGTTATGATAATATTGTCGCTTTAATGAAAGATAAACCTTTAAAAGAATATGTTTATAAAGACCATGGCTCATTAGTTTCACTGTCTCGCTTTAGTACAGTTGGCAGCTTGATGGGGAATTTAATGCGTGGGGATATGATGGTAGAAGGGCGTATCGCTCGTTTTGTGTATATTTCTTTATACCGTATGCACCAAATCGCATTACACGGTTACATTAAAACGGGGCTAATGATGCTTGTTGGCAGTATTAACAGAATTATTCGTCCAAAGTTAAAATTGCACTAGTCAACGACTAGCTACTTGTTTAATTTGGTTTTATTAGCACTATGCACCTGTATATTCGTATAACAGGTGCATTATTTTTTATTATTTATAATGATAAATAATAATGTTAAAAAATATATTAACTCAATCTGTCAAGGTTTATCTATGTTAAATATTGCGTAGAAAAACCATTTAGATCAAATTTAATAGGTTAATTATCGATTATATTGTCACTATTACTTATATAAATATATATTTTATTTTAATGAAACTTAAACCTAGAAATTAATATAAAATAAATGATCCGAATATTAACTTATCTTAAGTTATTAAATAATTAAGATGTAAATCCATTTATATAACGATAACAGCCAACCATAACAGGCTCTTCTATTATCCTATTGATTTAAAACAGTAATATTTTTGATTGTAATCAATAGGTGAAGTTGCACTAATGGTAAAGTTTATTTTTCTAAAACAGTTATAATAAACATATGTTTTCATGATAATTTAAGATAATTCTAAAAAACAACACTATTAGTAGGTAATTATCGAATTATTTTGAGTAGTGGTTACAATAGGCACGGCATACTTTAATAAGGGTTAACACGATGAAGCTAAAATTTAAGTTGTTATTAGCAACTGTAGTGATGCTCCTTATTGTATTGCTCGTGAATTCATTCAGCCAAGAGCCGGAAACTAAATTGGCTACGGTATTATCGGTTGAGCCGATCAAAGCGAATCGCCTTGTTGAGTACGAAAATTGTACAGTAACAGGGGTTTTAGGCACTTTTAATCAGCAATCTCTTTCTCGTTTTCACCCTGCGCAAAGCGAATGCAAAATGATTTTTATGATTGAAGCATTACAAGGGAAAAGCTTTCCATCTCTATTTGATATGCAAAATCAAACCTGTGTTAACACACAAAAAATGGAATTAGTGATTGTTGGATATGACGTTGTGTACCAAATTGGTAAAACAGTTGGAAAAGTCAGAACATCCTATGAACCATCAATGTTTATTCCTTTAGATGATAAAGGGCGTTTGGTGCTCACTTCATCCAATTCAGTATGTGAAACCATGCGCAGTGATATAAAAGAATTATTACCCTTTTATTGTTTACAGCAAAATGAATTACCAATCACAAAAAACTCATCAGCAGTCTTAGAACTGCAACCGAATAAAAATACATTTGGCTTTATGGAATAATTTTTTCTATAAATATTATAGAGATAAAAGGCTACAAGAGTAGCCTTTTATCATTGAAGAGCATCAAACTTAGCTAATTTGATGCTCTTCAAACCCAATGAGTAATTGTTTAATAAACTCTAGTCGAGAAACTCTTTCTGTTAAATCATGGAAAAATTTTAGTCGAACAGGGCCATCTAACCGATAAGTTTGTGGCTGGTTTTGTAATAAGCTTATTAAGAAACTTGGGTCGACTTTATTTTTATCACTAAACTCAATAAAGCCACCTTTTTCATGAGCTTCAATACGTTTAATACCAAGAGCTTGAGCTTGTAATCGAATAGCTGCGTTCGCTAATAGGAATTTACCTGCGTCAGGTAAACTACCAAAGCGGTCGATCAGTTCTGTACGCAATTCGTCGAGCTCTTGGCTGTTTTTTGCACTGGCTATTCGTTTATAGAAAGACAAACGAATATTCACGTCGTGAATATAGTCGTCTGGCAACAGAACAGGCATACGCAACTCAACTTCTGTTTGTTGGCTAGTCAAATCTTCTAATGAAGGCTCACGCCCCTCTTTAAGCGCATCGACAGCACTTTCTAATAGCTCCATGTACAGGGTAAAACCAATAGTGGTCATTTGCCCACTTTGGTCTTCACCAAGTAATTCACCTGCACCACGAATTTCTAAATCGTGAGTTGCTAAAGCAAAACCAGCTCCTAAGTCTTCCAATGATGAAATGGCTTCAAGGCGTTTATGTGCATCGGTGGTCATAGCTTTGGGATGCGGGGTGAGTAAGTAAGCGTATGCTTGATGGTGAGAGCGACCAACCCGTCCACGTAGTTGATGGAGTTGAGCTAATCCGAAATGATCCGCGCGTTCAATGATAATGGTATTCGCTGTTGGTATATCAATACCAGTTTCAATAATTGTGGTGCATATCAATACATTAAAACGTTGATGATGGAAATCTGTCATTACGCGTTCTAACTCGCGCTCGCGCATTTGGCCATGCCCAACAACAAAACGTGCTTCAGGGACTAACTCTTCAAGGCGAGCCTTTGCCTTTTCAATATTTTCAACATCATTGTAAAGGTAATAAACTTGGCCTCCACGTAAGGTTTCCCGTAAAATTGCCTCACGGACAACTAAGTCATCATATTGGCGCACAAAGGTTTTTACAGCCAAACGGCGTGCTGGTGGTGTGGCGATAATAGATAAGTCACGCATACCACTCATGGCCATGTTAAGAGTACGAGGAATAGGTGTGGCGGTCAGCGTTAAGATATCAACGTCTGCACGCATAGCCTTTATTCGTTCTTTATGGCGGACACCAAAGCGGTGCTCTTCATCGACGACGAGCAAACCTAAATCTTTCCATACTAAGTCACTTTGTAGCAACTTATGGGTACCAATTAGAATATCAACTTTGCCTTCCGCGGTCTGGGTAATAATTTGTTGTTGCTCTTTCGCTGTTTTAAAGCGTGATAACATTTCTATGCGGACAGGCCAGTTAGCAAACCTATCTTTAAAATTATCATAGTGCTGTTGTGCAAGTAGTGTCGTGGGGACTAAAACGGCAACTTGTTTGTTATTATTAATCGCAAGGAATGCGGCTCGCATTGCCACTTCGGTTTTACCAAAGCCCACATCACCACACACGAGTCGGTCCATTGCTAATGGTTGGCACATATCACTGAGAACAGCATTGATGGCGACTTCTTGGTCAGGCGTCGTTTCGAATGGAAAGCCTTGACAAAATTCTTGGTATTGTTGTTTATCATGCTTGAATGCAAAGCCAGCCTTAGCGGCTCGTTGTGCATAAATATCAAGCAGTTCAGCAGCAACATCGCGTACTTTTTCTGCGGCTTTCTGGCGTGCACGACCCCAGCTATCACTACCTAATTTATGCAATGGGGCGTTTTCATCAGCGCCACCTGCATAACGGCTAATTAAATGGAGTGAAGAAACAGGAACATACAGTTTATCATCACCGGCATAGGTTAAAATTAAATATTCCGCTTTAATACCGCCCGCTTCTAAGGTAATTAAACCTTGGTAACGGCCTACACCATGCTCAATATGTACCACAGGTTGCCCAGGGCGTAATTCAGCTAAGTTGCGAATGAGGGTGTCAGTATTAATGGTGCGGCGGTTATCTGCCCGGCGACGAACAACACGCTCCCCAAGTAGGTCACTTTCGCAAATTAATGCCCTATGGATATCGGATTGAATAAAGCCGTGTTCAGCGGCACCAATGGTGATGGCAAATCTGCTGTCAGTAGGGCTAGTATAGCTTTGAATAATTTCAGGGCGAATTTTTAAACGGGCTAATAGCTCGGTAACGGTCTCACGTCGGCCTTCACTTTCCACAGAAAAGATGATGGTTCCATCAAATTGTTCAGTAAACTGACGCAATTTTTCAAGCGGCGTTTTGCTTTGCCCTTGTATGCTGATATCCGGTAATGGCAGGTAATCTAAATTAGTATTTGCCGCTTTTTTGGGTAAAGATTCGAGGGATAACTGAATACGCGGCCATTTTTTTAACGATTGATTAAGTTGTTCAACAGTTAACCATAGCTCAGAAGGGGGGAGTAATGGGCGCATTGGGTCAACACCACGGCTTTCATACCGCTGCTGAGTATCAACCTGAAAGCGTTCAGCCGCTTCTTGTAAGCTCTGAGAAACAATTAAACTTGATGGCGGTAAATATTCAAATAAAGATGGCAGTGGCTGAGCAAAGAATAAAGGCTGCCAATACTCGATACCCGTCGGTAAGGTATTTTTACTGACTTGCTGGTAAATATGCTCTGGATCACGGCGAACTTCAAAGCGCTCGCGCCATTGGCTGCGGAAACGTTCAATAGCGTCTTTATCGGTCGGGAATTCATGAGCTGGGAGTAAATTGATTTGCTCTACTTCTTCGAGTGTTCTTTGTGAGTCAACGTCAAACGTTCGCAAGCTATCAATTTCATCATCGAAGAAATCAATACGAAACGGCAACGAGCTACCCATGGGAAATAAATCGAGTAAAGCGCCCCGTGTGGCATATTCACCATGCTCTAAGACTTGCTCTACATGGCGGTAGCCAGCGTTATCGAGCTCATTACGTAAGTTATCACGGGAAAGTTTGTCACCTTTTGCCATCACTAAGGCATGACTGGTTAAAAAGTCAGCAGGACAGACTTTTTGCATCAATGTATTGACGGGAAGAATTAATGCGCCTTTTTGCAAACCGGGCAAACGGTACAGTGTCGATAAACGATGAGAAATAATTTCCTGATGGGGGGAGAAATTGTCATATGGCAATGTTTCCCAGTCAGAAAGAGTCTCTATAGGGTGTTGTGTAAACTGTTGAATTTCATCTCTTAAACGTAATGCATTTTGCATATCACGTGTCACGATGATCACAGGCCCTTGGTGACGTTGTATTATTTCTCCACATTCAAGTGCACCAGCCGCCCCGATGAGGCAACCTAAATGGCGAACATCGCCACTACGACTAGGGAGTTCATAACGAAATTTTGACAACATAGAAATCTTCGGTATCTCACAGCGATTAGTAAGCAGTTAAACAAGAGTTAGCCCAAACATAGCCAATTTTTGTACGAAAAATAGTTAAGTTAATCAACAAATAGTTAAACTACAAAATTTATAACAAAACAATCAGTTTTAACTCGTAATTCGTCTGAAAGTCAGACAAAAAGGCACTTAAAGCAGAAAAAAAAACCATCGGGTGGTTCCATTCATCAATCGTACCCTTTATTATCGCTGAACACTTCGCTTTGGCAACAGGGGCATCATAGATTTCATGCACCAATCTGTCTCATTATTTATAGGCCTACGCTATTTACGTGGGCGTGCTGCGGATAAATTTGGGCGTTTCGTATCCAGTTTATCTGCTATTGGTATCACACTAGGGGTTGCGGCATTGATAACCGTCACCTCAGTGATGAATGGGTTCGAGCGATCGTTACAAGATAGCATACTTGCTTATATGCCGCAGGCAATTTTAACCTCTGCCTCTGGAAATATAGACCCAGCAAAATATCCAATATCCGATCTACAACATTTAAAGGGTGTCAGCCAGATCGCACCTATTGTGCAATCTGATGTGGTATTACAAAGCCGAACCAATGTTGGCGTGGGCGTTATGGGGGGAATCGACCCCGAAGAATCTTCGCTGTTATTGGATAAACTGGTTGTCGGGCAACGCAATGACCTCAAAGAAGGCAGTTATAATGTTTTTCTCGGGAATAAACTTGCAGAAACACTCGGGGTAAAACGTGGTGATGAGGTTCGCTTAATTATTCCAGGCGTGAGTCAGTTAACACCGATGGGGCGCATTCCAAGTCAGCGCCTATTTACTGTGGCTGGTATTTTCCAAACAAATGGGGAAGTGGATACGAGTGAACTGGTCGTGGCACAACAAGATGCCGCACGTATGCTACGTTATCCCGCAGGCCACATTACTGGGTGGCGCTTATATTTAGATGAGCCTTTACAAGTTGACGTTCTAAGTCAGCAAGCGTTACCAGATGGCTTAGTATGGAAAGACTGGCGGGAGCGTAAAGGGGAGTTTTTCCAAGCCGTTCGCATGGAAAAAAATATGATGGGCTTATTGCTTAGCTTAATTATTGCAGTGGCGGCATTTAATATTATTACCTCGCTATCACTGTTAGTGATGGAAAAGCAAGGTGAAGTGGCTATTTTAAAAACCCTAGGCCTCAAACGTTGGCGTATTTTAATGATATTTATGATCCAAGGCGCTGGAGCGGGGGTGATTGGCTCACTCATTGGCACGATATTAGGCACGATACTTTCTAGTCAACTGAATGTCATTATGCCGCTGATCGGTTTATTACCCAAAGGCGTCTCTTTACCTATTGTGCTTGATTACTCTGGTATTTTAATTATTGCACTAAGTGCAATGCTGATTTCTCTGCTGGCAACGCTTTATCCTTCTTGGCGTGCAGCAGCGGTTCAACCTGCTGAGGCTTTACGTTATGAATAAACAACCACTTCTGGTCTGTGAAAAATTAAGCAAAACATATCAAGAAGGGACATTGTCGACGCAAGTGTTGAAAAATGTCAGTTTTTCCATGGGGCGTGGAGAAATGATGGCCATCGTGGGAAGTTCTGGTTCAGGTAAAAGTACCTTATTGCATTTATTGGGTGGCCTAGATACCCCTTCAGAAGGGAATGTTATCTTTCGTGGACAGCATATAAATCAATTAACCTCAGATGAGCGTGCTGCTATTCGTAATAAAGATCTCGGTTTTATTTATCAATTTCATCACCTTTTACCGGATTTTACTGCCCTTGAAAATGTGGCAATGCCTTTATTAATTGGGGGGATTGCGAAAGAAACTGCGTTTTCTAAAGCAACTGAAATGTTAGAGGCAGTTGGGTTAGCACACCGAGCAGGGCATCGGCCTTCTGAATTATCAGGGGGAGAACGCCAGCGTGTTGCTATTGCAAGGGCGTTAGTGAATGAGCCAGCACTGGTTTTGGCAGATGAGCCGACAGGTAACCTTGATTTACGTAATGCAGATGCCATTTTTGAGTTGTTGGGTGAATTAAACCGAACACAGCGGACCGCATTTTTAGTCGTCACCCATGATATGACTCTGGCTCGGCGGTTATCCCGCCAATTGGAAATGCGAGATGGGCATTTGCAACAGGAAATTACCTTGGGGGCTCGGTAATGTCTAAATTGCCTCTTTCACTAGTCACGGCGCTGCGTTTCAGCCGTGGTCGACGCCGAACAGGGATGGTTTCGTTAGTCTCGATAGTTTCAACGTTGGGGATTGTTCTTGGGGTCGCGGTGCTAATTATCGGTTTAAGCGCAATGAATGGCTTTGAACGCGAATTAAATAACCGTGTGTTATCTGTTGTTCCCCATGGGCAAATTTTTGCTGTTAAGCCACCGTATAAAGATTTGGAGTTTGCTGAGCAAGTTATCCGTAAAACGCCCGGTGTAGAAGGTGTTAGCCCTTACATCAATTTTACGGGGTTACTTGAACGTGGTGCAAATTTAAAAGCAATTCAAGTCATGGGGGTTTCACGAGAAACTCAGCCACAAGTCAGTGCGTTACCTCAGTTCATTCTCAATGATGCTTGGCAACATTTTGATGCAGGCAAACAATCAATTATTTTAGGCCAAGGTGTGGCGGATGCATTGAATGTGAAGGTTGGGGACTGGGTAACAATCATGATCCCAAATACCGATGCTAGCTTGAAAATTCAGCAGCCTAAGCGTATTCGTGTACAGGTGACGGGTATTTTTAAACTTAGTGGTTTGCTCGATCACCAGTTAGCACTCGTTCCACTCGCAGATGCACAGGAATATCTCGACTATGGGGATGGTGTGACAGGGTTTGAAATCAAAGCAACAGACCCATTTATTGCCGATCAAGTCGTTTATGATGCAGGCTTGAAAACAATGCATCATGTCGTCGTAAAAAGTTGGATAGGCGATTATGGCTATATGTATAATGATATTCAAATGGTTAGAAGTATCATGTACTTAGCTATGATATTGGTGATTGGCGTTGCGTGTTTTAATATTGTTTCTACCCTTGTTATGGCAGTTAAAGATAAAAGTAGTGATATCGCTGTATTGCGCACCTTAGGGGCAAAAGATAGGCAAATTCGTGCTATTTTCTTATGGTATGGTTTGTTGGGCGGCCTTGTTGGTTCATTGATTGGCGTTGTGCTTGGGGTCGTCATATCATTAAATCTAACACCCATGATTAAGGTGGTAGAGGCTATTGTTGGCCATCCAATTTTATCGGGTGATGTTTATTTTATTGACTTTTTACCTTCTGAATTGCATGTCATGGATGTGGTTTATGTTTTAATTACAACCATTGTATTGAGCTTACTAGCTAGTTGGTATCCTGCTCGTAGGGCAAGCAAATTAGACCCTGCACGTATTCTTAGCGGGCAGTAGCTATTAGTAGGGTTATAGGGTTAGAGAGCCAATGGTTTTTAGGAGACGATTCTAAAAACTTATTGGCTCTTCCTATGATTACTGCGCAGCTAAAAACATCTGCTTATAACTACGAGTTTCCACCATTTCTTCTGTAAACCCATATTGCTTGGCGGTCGCCATCAATTTTTGATATAGAGCTTCAAGTAAATCCTGCTCATCTGTCATAATGGCAAATTCAGCAAACCAGCCGATCCCACTAAGGTGGTCAATTGTAATGTGGATGTCATTCAGGAAATAAATGCTTCTTATTTTAGTTGTGGTTAAGTAGCAATGATATCCCAGTGTCGTTAACATGTTTTGTACATGGCGGCAGTCATCAATATTAATGGCTTTGCATTCAGAAGCCCCAGGCCCTTTAACTATCCATAATTTTATGCCTGATGGCACCATTTCACGTACACACATACTGACGCCATTGTCAGCTAGTGGTAGATGCGGGTTTTCATAGAAACAATCTGTTTCTGTATTATTTTCCGTAAAGGGTTCAGCCAAGTCGGCTTTTATTTTATGCAGAAAAGTATCCGGGTCCGGTAAATGAAATTTAATTTCAGCTTCATATTTACCGACAAAATGTTGGCTCATGTAAAGTTCCTTGGTACTAACCTTCAGGATAATGATGGTAACACAAAGCGGAAATCGACGAGGGAGATAAAGATGAGATTAGCGAATAGGTAAGTGCCTAGGTATTTAAATTAGGCACTTTTAGCATAAATTCTACTGGTTATTTTTTTGTCATTTTATCTAGATAACCCATAACGAATGCAGATAATACAAAGGTTAAATGGATAACGACATACCACATCAACTTGTCATTTGAGACACTTTTCAAGTCCATGAAGATTTTTAATAGGTGAATGGAGGAAATAGCAACAATGGAAGCCGCGACTTTATTTTTTAATGATGAAGCATCCATTTTACCTAGCCAGCCTAGTTTTTCACTGCTGTCAGGGATATCCATTTGGGAGACAAAGTTCTCATAACCAGAAAACATCACCATCACCAATAACCCACCGACTAATGCCATATCAATCAATGATAATAGCGTTAAAATTAAGTCAGCTTCAGGAATTGAAAGGATATTTGGCAAAATATGGTATAGCTCTTGAAAGAACTTAATGGTTAAAGCCAATAGTGTCAGTGAAAGCCCAAAATAAATAGGCGCTAAAATCCAACGTGAAGCATACATCGCTCTTTCAAAAAACTTTTCCATGAAACCCCTTTTAGTGGTGAATTAGCAACACAGTAAAATCTGCGAGGCGTATTTTAACTGCACGGAGAGTGAACGAGAAAGGTTTTTTTATTGTTTTACAGTTACGAACGTTTTATGGCGAATTTATGAAATATTAGTGTCATTTTTATGAATAAAAAGTGACAAAATCGATGCCTTTGATATTTTTATTTGCATTCAGCAAGATGATGCGTTTTAGTATGTTAACATTTAGATAATGTCATCAGTGCTGGTAAGGAAATAGTTAGTATGCCAATAAAGTATATACTTGGAGCTTGATTATTTTAAAAATTTCAAACAATCAGCGTTTATAAGTTTGTGTCGTAATGACATGATAAAAACAATTAATATTTAACATGATATAAGTTTATTGGTTATATGGATGAAAGGAAGCTTTGATGTTGCGATTTCGTTATAGGTTGAAAAAAGCTCGTAAGAATAAATGTATACGCCGTCAGCGACTTCGTAACCGGTCTTTTTATATAGATAATAGATTGGGTAATATGAAAAATGTCAATATTGTCGTTTTAACAGGAGCAGGTATTTCAGCCGAATCTGGGATCCAAACATTCCGTTCTGCGGATGGTTTATGGGAAGAGCATCGCGTTGAAGATGTGGCAACTCCTGAAGGTTTCGAACGTAACCCTAAATTAGTACAACGTTTTTATAATGAGCGACGTCGGCAGTTACAGCAAGAAAATATTAAACCTAATGCTGCTCACTATGCACTTGCACAGCTTGAAGAGATTTTTGGTGACCGTTTTTTGTTAATTACACAAAATATAGACAATTTACATGAAAGAGCGGGAAGCCAGAGGGTTATCCATATGCATGGTGAACTATTAAAAGTTCGCTGTAATTGGTCAAATCAAGTATTGGAGTGGAAAGGGGATTTATCGGTCGATGACCGCTGTCATTGTTGCCAATTCCCTCAGCCGCTGAGGCCCCATATTGTTTGGTTTGGTGAAATGCCAATTGGAATGGATTATATTTATCAATCCCTTGAATCTGCGACCATTTTTATCTCTATTGGAACCTCTGGCCATGTGTACCCTGCTGCAGGCTTTGTTCATGAAGCTAAATTACATGGGGCACATACGGTCGAACTGAATTTAGAGCCTAGCCAAGTGGAAAGTGAGTTCGATGAAAAACACTATGGTTTAGCCAGCAAAGTCGTTGTTGAATATATCAATAAGCTTATTACTGAGTTACAGGTTAAAAATACCGCGCAATAAGCTTTCAATACATAACATTATAAGGGGAAACGTATTGTTTCCTCTTATAGGTTAGACGTTTGTATCCATCATGGCTGGCATCGTAATCTCTTTGACGCAGGTTGCATTGCTCGTATTGGCGATGAAGCGTACGGCATTGACAACGTCTTGTAATGGGATCAATTGCCCATGACTTTTTTCAATGACTTCGTCAACTGGGGTAGTGAGTGGATACTCAGTCGCTAAATAACCTAAATTTATAACCGATATTGCTATTTTATCTTCCCGTAATGTTTCTCTTAACGATTGAGCTATTCCCCTGATGGCATATTTGGTAGCAGAAAAGGTGACTTCCTTGCCATTATGATTATCTAAACCCCATGTGGAACCAATCAATATAATCTTGCTATTTTTCGCTAAACGCAAATTGGGTAACAGTGCTTTTAAGTTCAATAAACAGGCGCTGATATTAGTCTGAACCATATTCAGCAGCTCTATGTCATCAGTCGATTCAAATTGGTACTCTTCACTAAAAGCGAGTTTCTCCCATATACCCACATTATAAATTAAGGTATGAATAGGTTGACTCTGAATAACAGACTTAATGGAATTCGCGCTATTAATGTCATTTAAATCAGCAGGGATCCACGTAAAATTAGTTTGCTCAAAAGGAGGTTTTGAGCGAGAAACACCGTAAATATGGTCTGTATTTTCAGGGAATCCTTCGACTAATGCCTTACCTAATCCTTTGCTAACACCATAAATTAAACATGTTTTTGACATGAATTTTCCTATAAACGAGTAAAATTTTGTTTTGTTTATTATTAGCTAGTAAATAAAATAATAAGGCTTCATATATAGCATACTATTTCAATTTAATGATTGATGATTAGTGTAGTGGATGAATGATATTTAACCAAATGGTGTGCTTTTAGGTAACAAATAAATAATAATCGAATAATTAATACAATTTGATTATTACCCTTATTTATTATAGGTATTGATTGCTGCTGTAATAGTAAACCGGTAAAAAATAGGCTAAAAAATAAATTTCATTAAAGATTTATCATAAAAAATAGTGAGCATTAACAGGAAAGCTGATTTGAGACAATAATTGAATCTGTGATCTTTCCCATAATATAGGCATTGATATTTTAGGGGGAAGGGTATGGACAAACTCTTAGAGCGGTTTTTTGAATATACCGCTTTCGATACACAATCAAAGCTAAACGCAAAAACAGTACCCAGCAGTGCAGGACAGTTAAAGTTCGCTCGTGCATTAGTTAATGAACTGAATGAGTTAGGTTTTGAAAAAATAACGCTAAGCGATCAAGGTTGCGTGATGGCTTATTTACCGTCAAACGTTGATTGGGATGTTCCTACTATTGGTTTTATTTCACATTTAGACACAGCGCCTGATTTTTCAGGTAAAAATGTGAGTCCACAAGTCCTCGAAAATTATCGAGGAGGGGATATTGCGTTAGGTATTGGTGATGAAGTGCTATCCCCTGTGATGTTTCCGGTACTCCATGAAATGATTGGTAAAACGCTGATTATGACAGATGGTAAAACTTTACTGGGTGCCGATGATAAAGCGGGTATTGCAGAAATAATCACAGCTCTCGTACGTTTAAAGGAAAAGAATATTCCTCATGGTAAAATTTGTCTTGCATTTACCCCTGATGAAGAGATAGGACGCGGGGCTCGCCATATCGATTTTAAACAATTTGATGCATTGTGGGCCTATACCGTCGATGGTGGTGGAGTTGGTGAATTAGAGTATGAAAATTTTAATGCGGCCAATGTTTCCATTAAAATTGTTGGCAATAACACTCATCCCGGTACAGCCAAAGGGGTGATGGTTAATGCATTAGGGTTAGCGAATCGAATTCATTCGATGTTACCTCCTGATGAAACACCTGAAAATACAGAAGGGTATGAAGGGTTTTATCATTTAACATCGTTAAAAGGTACAGTAGAAAAGGCCGAGTTGAATTATATTATTCGTGATTTTGACTTAGCAGGCTTTGAAGCTAGGAAGAAAAATATAATTCGAATTGCTGAAAAAGTTGGCGAAGGGCTGCACCCAAGCTGTTATATCGAACTGACACTTGATGATACCTATTATAACATGCATAAAGAGGTCATGAAGTACCCACATGTTATTGAATTAGCGAAACAAGCAATGCTTGATTGTGGCATTGAACCAGTTATTCAACCTGTCCGTGGTGGTACCGACGGTGCACAGCTTTCACATCGCGGTTTACCATGTCCAAATATTTTCACAGGTGGTTATAATTTCCATAGTAAACATGAATTTATAACACAAGAAGGTATGGAGCAGGCTGTTAGTGTGATTATGCGTATTGCGGAGCTAACGGCCATTCACGCACGGCAATCGTGATATTTTATGAGAAGTAAGAGAGGTTGTTGACAAAGTGGGATAAAAGCGTGGTTTTTCCCACTTTGTGTTATCAGCCGAAAATCAATAAATTGATTTTCCTAATTTATTTTCAAAACCTATTCGACTTGTCGCCAAACATAATATGTTTGTCAGCACTCTTACTGTTGTTATTGAAATAATACAGAAATACCACTAAGTGCCAGTAAAACTCCCATGACTAAATTAAACCGCTTTAATGTCTTAGGTTGTTTTAGCCTTTCTCTTAATTTACTACCAAACATAGCCCAGATAGCAACACATGGCCAATTGATGGCTGCAAATATGACAGCGACTTGCAACATTGATAAATAAGGTGAAATTGTATTGGTATACATCGCCATTCCAGAGACTGCCATCATCCAGGCTTTAGGATTTATCCATTGAAATAATGCTGCTTCTAAGAAAGTTAGTGGTTTAATTTCTTGGTTATTTGTCTGTGCAATTGAATGGCTAATAGTGGTTTTCCATGCAAGCCAGAACAAATAAATAATTCCAAAATATTTTAATATCGAATAAACCATAGGGGATGATTGAATCAATGCGCCCACCCCTAGCCCTACTGCCACTAACATAATAAGAAAACCAATTGATACTCCAAATGAATGAGGTAATGTTTTTCTAAATCCAAAATTAATACCTGAAGCAAGTAACATAATATTATTTGGGCCTGGAGTTATGGATGTCACAAAGGAAAACAATGATAAAGCCAAAAGAGTTTCTATGTTCATGTTGTTATCATCTTTAAAAGGGACAATTAACGCTGTGCGTGACTGGCGACGGTGAAGTCAAAACAGTTTAAAATTGAATCAAATAATGTGCTTTATCTTTGCGTGCTTACGGGCAAGAAGGGGACATATTGCGAGTAGGTGCTAGCGGGATATAATATATATTAAAATAAATAATTTAGTTATTAATAATGATGTGTTAATTGTAGTCAGCGGTTTTCAATTGATGGTCAGGAGGGCGCTGCCATATCATACTAATAATATTATTTTTAATAAAAGACCCATAATGAATGGGCCTTTTTCACAAATATAAATTTAATATTATCAGTACCGATTAATCATCAAAATACCAATATCCATTATTAACGAGCGCAGTAAGCAGTGCGATGAAATTAACATCATCAATGGCATCAGCTAAATTTTCGCTATTAACGGCATCATAGCGGCATAAACTATCAGCGGCCTCATAACACTCAGTTTCCAAGCATTCACCATTAACAAAAAATTGGTCGCCAACGCGTAATGCTCTGAGACCATTTAATTTGTATAAGGTTTCTTGCTGAGTTTTTAGCAAATCATAGATTTCTTCTTGCTCATAAGGCGGTTCAGGTGGCGCAATGTCTAACTCGTGGCGTGATTGGGAGATAAACTCACCTAACCATTTGCGAAAGAGCTCAGGGTCATTAATGAGTGATTCCATCATCTCACGCAGCTTAATTTGTTCACCTTGCAAGATCTCCGCGGGGTTATCACGGAATGATAAATCAGGGTCACTATAGCGGTAGCTGCCTAAATCGTTAGAAATTAAGTGATCGGCAAAGCTACTGATTAATTCACGAGTATTTGGTGCACGAAAGCCAACCGAGTAATTTAATGAAGGTTCAATGGCGTAGCCTTCATGTGGGAACCCAGGTGGAATGTACAAAATATCGCCGGGTTCCATTTCTTCGTCTATGATGGCATCGAAAGGTTGTACTTGCAGTAAGTCAGGGTGCGGGCAATGTTGTTTCATTGGGATTTTTTCGCCCACGCGCCAACGACGGCGGCCTTCACCTTGAATAATAAATACATCGTATTGGTCGAGGTGAGGACCTACACCACCGCCGGGGACCGAGTAGGAGATCATTAAATCGTCCATTCGCCAGTCTGAAAGTACACGGAATGGTTTCATCAACGCAGAGCTTGGGTGATGCCAATGGTCAACAGCCTGAACTAAAATAGACCAATTTTCTTCACCGAGATGGTCATAGCTTTCAAATGGGCCATGGCCAACTTGCCAAATCCCTTCTTTATGGCTAACTAAACGGCTATCAACCTCATCTTCCATCGCCAAACCTGCAAGTTCGTCAGGCGAGATAGGGTCAATAAAATTTGCAAACCCTTTTTTGATAAGCAGTGGGCGCTTCTGCCAGTGACTGTCGAGGAAACTTTGCCAGTCGAGATTTAGTTTGTAATCCATCTTATTGTCCCTTGGAGCTGCTAAATATAGCTAATCAGTTTATTGCAATATACCCGGTCTCAATACTACAAAATGACCTATATGTGTAATGGTATGATGTTAAATAAACTTTATGAGAAACATATAGTAAAGGTTTATCTTGAGAGTAAACCAATCAGTTACCCTAAATTACTTTTCATAAAACACTTCACAAATAGTATACCGGAAATGGTTTGTAAAATAGGGGGTAAACGGACACATATCACAGATTAACTATCTTCAATCATAGATTGCTGCCTAAATGTGACGGATAAACGCGCTCCGCCAAGAGGGCTGTCACTAATTATGATTTCCCCGTCATATTGGTCGATAATATCCACTGCAATAGATAAGCCTAAACCTTGACCTGGGCGAAGGGTGTCTGCGCGTTGCCCTCGAACGAAGATCAAACTACGTTTGCTTTCAGGCACCCCTGGGCCGTCATCATCGACAACTAATGTTAAGCTATCAGCACCTACAACAGCACTAACTTCAACAAATTCAAGGCAATACTTACACGCATTTTCCATGATATTACCCATCACTTCCATAAAATCATTGGGTTGACCCAGCCATGTTGTTTCAGGAGAAACATTAACCGTTATAGAAACCCCTTTGTGCTGATAAACTTTATGTAGGGCACTTGCAAGGCTATCTAGTATTGATGGGACAGATGAAATTTCACGTAGCATCATGTTTTCATCACCTTGCGTTGATGCGCGGTGTAAATAATAACCCACCTGTTGAGAAATACGGCCAATTTGTTCAAGCATGATAGGCTCTGCTTGTTCAATGTTCATTTGTTTGCCTGAACGAAGTAGCCGCAATGTTGACTGTAAAACAGCTAAAGGTGTCTTTAAACTGTGTGTTAAATCAGAAAGTGTGGTGCGATATTTACTGTAGCGTTTTCGTTCATTCGTTAACAAAATATTAAGGTTGCGTACTAGGCCGCGAAGCTCATACGGTGGGTTCTCATCCAGAGTATCCCGTTCACCTTTTTCTAGGCTACTGAGTTGTGATACTAATGATTTAATTGGCCGTAGACTCCAATAAGCAGCTAGCCATAATAACGGGATGACTAAGATTAAATTAGCCAGCAAAACATAACCAAACCACTCCCAAACTAACCCGGTATTTTGTAAGTCTTGTGGTAGAGTATCTACAACGACTATGGTGAGTGGGGGCAGGTTTTCACTTGCTGCATATTGGTTGACGGACACGGAATGAGTCAGCGGTTCGTCATCGTTATCCATGTCATCTAACTTTGTATTGAATTCGGGGTTATCGTCTAGGAGTTGGCGGGTTTCACGAATATCCGTATCAATTTCATATAAGCCCTCTTTTTTTAGCCAATCATTACGGATCAGCCGTTCAACGCTAGGCACATCACGTTGGCGCCATAGCACAAGCCCTTGTTCATCATAAATAATAACCAAAGTTGGGTTATTCAAAGTAAAATTTGGTGGGACTCGGATGTCAATTTTATTATTTTGCCATTGGGCTAGGCTATAAATTAAGTTACTTTGGCTACGTAATAAGGTGTAAGTCGTTTTATCAAAACTAATTAAATACCCCAAAATCGCAACAATACCATAGGATAAAGTGAGCGCTAAGATTACCGCTGATGTTGCACAAAGAAAACGTGCTCGTAGCGAAAGGGGTTTGAACTTAAATTTACTTAGCCACATATTAGCCATTCACATCAAAACGATAGCCTTGACCGCGTACAGTAACAATTACATCATCACTATGGAATTGTTGAATTTTTTTGCGTAATCGGCCCATTAAAACATCGATAGTATGACTTTCTCTAAGTTCGGCATCTGGATAAAGCTGGCGCATTAGCGAGTCTTTGCTAACCACTTTTCCATTATTGCGGAGCAGTGTTTCAATAATGGTGTATTCAAAAGCCGTTAATTTGACGGTTTCACCATTAACTGTAAATTCTTTACGTGAGAGGTCAATAACGAAATTACCTAATTCGAGAACTTGTGAAGCGAGACCGCTATTTCTGCGCATTAAAGCTTGCATACGGGCGACCAGCTCTTCTAGCTGGAAAGGTTTCGTCACGTAGTCATCTGCACCACTGTTTAGCGCTTGTACTTTTTCTTGCCAACTCTCCCGAGCCGTCAATACTAAAAGTGGAATATTGACGTGCTCACCACGCCAGCGTTTTATCATGGAAAGCCCGTCTTCATCAGGTAAGCCCAAATCGACAACCGCGATATCTGGACAACTTTCGTGTAAAAAATAGTCAGCTTCTTTTGCGTCTTCAGCGGAGTCAACCTGATGACCCAGATCTTTAAGCTGTACGGTTAAATGGTGGCGAAGTAACGCATTGTCTTCGACAATAAGAATACGCATCGGAAACCCTCACATTGAAAAGAGATAGCTACAACTGATTCAAATAGTAGCACTAGTAACGCTATGGTAAAAAGAGTTCTGAATAACGACAAGAGATTAAGTAAATATAAATCAAACGAACCGGAAAAATAGTTTATTTTCACTAAGGCGCAGATATGAGGTGTTGATTGTGTAAATATGTGAAGAAATATAGTTGATAAAAAAATGAATATGACCTAGTTATATTTTTGTCTGCAAATAAAATTTAGAATTCTTAATAATCAATGCATTAATTCTTTTTAGGAACACGTTGAATATAACGTAAAGAGATGAATTGAACAATTAACGCGCAGATAATTGCTATGGTATAGGCAGCGAACAAATTAAATTTAGGTAACACGAGGCTTAAACTATAGAAGAAAACCGCAAAGCTGAATAGCCCCGCTACGAGTCCTCTCATAACTCGCTGAGCTGCTTGCGCGTTTATCATAATATATGAAAATACAGCTAATATTGACGCCATAAAAGGATATGAGGCTAAAACACCACTTGCTCCTGCACCAATAAATGGCGCAATTAAAGTCACCCCCACCACCAGCACGGCAATTAATAACATTCTCGCTGGCAAATCCCATCTGGGAGGAGATAGTTTTTTAAAATTCACGGGTACATTAGGTATAAAAATCATTGCTATCATCATAATTAGGATATCAATGATGAATAACATTGATTGAGAAAGCTGACTGACTTGTAAAATATAAGCGGTCACACTAAATGTGAGTGTCGCTATAATGAGAGCTTTGCAACAGCCATATGCAACTAAAAAATAAAACACGACCGCAAAACAAGCCTGCGCAGCCGTTGCTGATAATGAGCCTAAAGTTGCTTGCGTGGCAAATTCTGTGCCATATTCGAGAGCAAGGAAAAAAGAGATAGGGCCAGAGGTCAACGGTAAGCCGACAATAAGGCCGCCAATGGATTCACCCCATCGGCGAGCAGCAAGGCTTGCTGTTAGTAATAAAAGTGGCGTGATAACGACTTTGAAAACGAATAGTTCCATTATCTATAGCCGCCTTAGTTTATAATACATATATAGGTAATAAATAGTTCGGATAGTGCAACTAACCAATTAATAATAGAACGATATGTTAAAGTAAGAACTGATTTAGCGGTGTGATATTAGTATCACTAATACGAGAAAAAATCGAAAAGATTAAGTAAAAAGGGCGACTTAGAAGCCGCCCATTTTGAAAATATTGAGACTATTTTAGTTCATCAATAAAAGTGACAGCGTAACCGATATAGTTAGCCGGCGTCATTTCTTTTAACCGCGATTTTTCGTGTTCTGGCAAATCTAAACCATCAATAAATTGTTTCATCCCTTCAGCGGTAACGCGTTTGCCACGGGTCAATTCTTTGAGTTTTTCATATGGTTTTTCAATACCATAGCGGCGCATTACAGTTTGAATAGGCTCAGCTAATACTTCCCAGTTTTGGTCTAATTCATCCAGTAAATGCTGTTCATTAACTTCTAATTTGTTTAAGCCTTTCATGGTTGATTGATAAGCAATCAATGCATAACCTAGGCCGACACCGAGATTACGTAATACAGTCGAGTCCGTTAAGTCACGCTGCCAGCGAGAAACAGGGAGCTTGCTCGCTAAATGACCTAAGACGGCATTTGCTAACCCTAAGTTACCTTCAGAGTTTTCAAAATCAATCGGGTTCACTTTGTGTGGCATGGTAGAAGAGCCAATTTCACCAGCGATTGTTTTTTGTTTGAAGTGATTTAATGCGATGTAGCCCCAAATATCACGGTCGAAATCTAACACGATAGTGTTAAAACGAGCGACACAATCAAATAACTCAGCAATATAATCATGAGGTTCAATTTGCGTGGTGAATGGGTTCCATTGGATGCCTAAAGACGTAACGAAGGTTTCGCTAAATTCGTGCCAGTTAACTTCAGGGTAAGCGACCATGTGTGCATTATAGTTACCAACTGCGCCATTGATTTTACCTAAAATTTCAACTTGTTGCAGCTGACGGAATTGGCGTTCCAAACGATAAGCAACGTTGGCAAACTCTTTACCAATGGTGGAAGGCGTTGCAGGTTGGCCGTGAGTACGCGATAGCAACGGCAAATTGCGGTACTCATGAGCCATTGTTTTGATTTTATCAATAATTTGACGCCATTGTGGCAGTAATACTTCTTCGCGAGCAGTTTTCAGCATTAATGCGTGCGAAAGGTTATTAATATCTTCTGAAGTACAAGCGAAGTGGATAAATTCAGAAACTGCATGAAGAGCAGGGATGTTGGCTACTTTTTCTTTTAGGAAATATTCTACAGCTTTCACATCATGGTTGGTTGTGCGTTCAATTTCTTTGATACGCATTGCGTCTTTTTCACAGAAGTTCGCGACAATTTCATCTAAGTAAGCGATTGCGTCAGCGTCAAATGAAGGAACTTCTTTGATTTGAGCGGTTGCAGCCAGTTTTTGTAGCCAGCGAACTTCAACTTGTACGCGAAATTTCAGTAAACCAAACTCACTAAAAATAGTGCGTAACGCGCTGACTTTATCACCGTAACGGCCGTCAATCGGGGATACAGCGGTCAGTGAGGATAATTCCATTGGTAGCAACTCCAGATTTAAAGGTGAGACAAAATATCTTTCGCCTGATTAGCCAGACGATTGCGAGAGAACATGAGTTGGATACGACTTCCACCAACTTGTTGCCAAAGCACTGCGCAGCGAATACCTGCGAGCAAAGTGGCTCTAACTTTTGCTTGAACGAGTGTATTTTTGAGAATGTCTGGGGAACCAGTGACTTGAATTCGAGGCCCAGCAGGGCTGACCACGTCGACGTAAATACCCGCAAGTGCGTTAAACACACCTTCAGAGAGCGGTTCAAAATAGTCAGCTTGGCGCTCAAATTGCTCAATACGTTGACCAAGTTGGTTCATCGCTTCTTGATTTTTATTAAGACGGCGCTCAAGTACCATAATACTTAACATATAACGTGTCATTTCAGCGGATAAACCACTGTTACCGCCTGTTAACATGCCTAACATGGCATTGAGACCAGTCTTTAAATTTTCGGCATCATTACCAAATACATCCAAAGTTGATTTTGGATTCATATTGGTGAGGCAATTGACCATGGTTTCAGTGTCTTTCTCGAGACAAACACCTTCATGTGCGAGTTTTTGAACCATCGCGCTTGCTTGGCAGATACCCGCTAAAGCAAGCGTAATGTCGTAATAGTTTTTTGCCACATTTACTCCTGAATACGGGCTTCAATAATACCGCCACCGAGACAGACTTCATCGATATAAAATACGGCGGATTGACCTGGAGTGACAGCCGCGACTGGGTAGTCAAATGCAACTTCAATGCGATCATCACTTAATGGGGTTATTGTACAAGGGATATCCGCTTGACGATAACGTGTTTTTACTACACAACGTAGTGGTTCAGTCATTGTTTTACGGTCAACCCAATGTAATTGCTGAGCAATTAACCCAACAGACATTAACCTAGGGTGTTCATGGCCTTGAGCAACGATAAGAATATTATTTTCAACGTCTTTATCGACAACATACCAAGGTTCTTCAGAGCCCTCTTTTGTACCACCGATACCTAAACCTTTACGCTGACCTAAGGTGTGGTACATCAAACCTTCATGTTGACCAATTGTTTCGCCATCGACAGTGACGATAGGGCCGGGTTGAGCAGGTAAGTAGCGGCCTAAAAAGTCGCGAAACTTACGCTCACCAATGAAACAAATCCCTGTGGAGTCCTTTTTTTTCGCAGTAACTAAGCCAATTTCTTCGGCAATACGGCGTACTTCAGGTTTTTCGAGCTCACCAACTGGAAAAAGGCTTTTAGCGACTTGCTCGTGACTCAGGGTATATAAAAAATAACTTTGGTCTTTGTTGCCATCTAAGCCACGTAATAATTGGCTTTTACCATCGATATCACGGCGACGTACATAATGACCAGTGGCAATGTAATCTGCGCCTAAATCTTCAGCAGCAAATTCTAAGAAAGCTTTAAATTTGATTTCTTTGTTGCAGAGAATATCTGGGTTCGGTGTGCGACCAGCTTTATATTCAGTTAAAAAATGTTCGAAGACATTGTCCCAATATTCAGCAGCGAAATTAATGGTATGAAGTTCAATACCCAGTTTGTCACACACGGCTTGCGCATCGGCAAGGTCAGCCGCAGCTGAGCAATATTCTGTGTCGTCATCTTCTTCCCAATTCTTCATAAACAGACCAGCAACCTGATACCCTTGTTGCTGTAGCAAGTAAGCGGATACAGAGGAGTCAACACCACCGGACATACCGACGATGACTTTTTTTTGGCTGTTATCTGACATGGTACTATTATTTGACATGGAAATATCTCACTGCGGAAAAATCAAGCCCCATACTTTAGCATGTTGTTCCCGCATTACACCAGAGTTAGAGGGGAATATTATTGCTTGGTGAAATCTTCACCAAGCAGAAGTTTAGTGCTTAGCGATAATGATCGCCGTAAGCAGTTAAGATGTCGAGAGGATAATGTTTTCCTGTGAGAAAACAGCGTAAACTTTCAGCCACTAATGGTGAACGCAGGCAGTTGCTATCTAAAATTTCTTTGGCGGTCAGCCAGTGGCATTCGCTAATATCACTGTCTTGTGGCTGTGTTTCACAAATGGATTCAAGTTCTACGGCGAACAAAAAGCGGATAAACTGGGTTTTATCTGGGGCAATCCATTGGTGAATTTTAATTAATTGTGTTGGTGTGGCTTTGATTCCAGTTTCTTCTAGTAATTCACGTTCGGCGGCTTGCAAAATCGTCTCACCAGCTTCTAAGTGCCCAGCGGGTTGATTCCAAGTGGGTTTGTCGTTTATCCACTCTTCCACGACTAAAAATTTGCCTTGAGCATGCACAACAGTTGCTACAGTCACATTAGGTTTAAACAACAGTTATCTCCTTCCATTCGCCAACTGAAAGATTTCCCAAATTAAATTCACCAATCTGATAGCGAATTAGCCTAAGTGTTGGAAAACCTATATTTGCCGTCATACGACGGACTTGCCGATTACGTCCTTCATATAAGGTGATTTTTAACCAACTGGTCGGGATATTTTTACGTTCCCGTATAGGCGGGTTTCTTTGCCATAGCCATTCTGGTTCATCAACTAGTTCGATCCCTGCGGGGAGCGTTGGACCATCATTTAATGTTAATCCTCGCCGAAATTTTAGCAATGCATCTTCGCTGGGAATACCCTCTACTTGAGCATAGTATATTTTCCCTGTTTTTTTCTGTGGTTGCGTTAAACGGGCCTGTAGTTTTCCATCATTAGTTAAAATTAATAAGCCTTCACTGTCCCTATCAAGGCGTCCTGCTGCGTATACATCGGTGATTGGAATATATTTTTTTAATGTATCGCGGCCTTGTTCATCAGTAAATTGAGGTAAAACATCAAAGGGTTTGTTAAATAAAATGATTTTAGTTGGTGTTTGCGAACTAACCGAAATCCGCTTAGCTCTATGCTTTAACGCAGTAGAGGTTGGCGAGTAACGATTTTTTTTCGGAACTGATTTTTTGTTCGGTCTGTTCATGGTCATTCAATGAGAATTTATTGGTTTTAATTTATGGCGATTTATTCCATCTAGTGTAGGAGATTTAGCGGTTTGATCCTAGAACGTATTTTTCATGGTGATGTAATATTTAATTAACAACTTTAAAAACATTTAAATCAATAAAAACAATTTTTCATTTAAAAATAAGTACATATGAGTTTGTTTGGATGACGATAGTGTGAGCGGAACGTGTTTTTAATTTGAGTTAACTTGCTAGTATTATTTGTTGTTAGGAAATTATTTTAACAAAAGTTAAGTCATTCGCTCAAATGCGTCGTTGACAACTTTTCGTCGTGGTTTGATTTATTTCTAATAATGGAATGCTTAAATTAATTTATTGATTTAACAGTGTTTATAAATAGTTATTTGATTAACTTACAAGATAAAACAGTACGTTAAATGCGATCGGCATTGAAGCTTAGATGAGTAATCATTGGCGTTCGACGCAGATTGAAGTAGTATTGACACGTCTCTTACAAAAAATTAACAAGCAAAATACGCAAGTGAAAGGAGAGGTTAATGGAAAGCAAAGTAGTAGTTCCGGCAGAAGGCGCTAAAATTACCATTGATGCAAAAGGCAAGCTAAACGTTCCGAACAACCCAATTATCCCTTATATCGAAGGTGACGGCATTGGTATCGATGTTACACCAGCAATGTTAAAAGTGGTTGATGCGGCAGTTAAAAAAGCCTACAACGGTGAGCGCAAAATTTCTTGGATGGAAGTTTACACCGGTGAAAAATCTACACAAATTTATGGTAAAGATGTTTGGTTACCAGAAGAAACCCTCGATTTAATCCGTGATTACCGTGTTTCAATTAAAGGTCCTTTAACAACTCCTGTTGGTGGTGGTATTCGTTCCTTGAACGTTGCACTACGTCAACAACTTGACCTGTATATCTGTTTACGTCCTGTTCGCTACTACAAAGGCACGCCAAGCCCAGTTAAACAACCCGAATTGACGGATATGGTTATTTTCCGTGAAAACTCTGAAGATATCTATGCGGGTATTGAGTGGAAAGCGGGTAGTGCAGAAGCAGACAAAGTTATTAAATTCCTGAAAGATGAAATGGGTGTGACTAAAATCCGTTTCCCACAAGACTGTGGTATTGGTATTAAACCTTGTTCAGAAGAAGGCACAAAGCGTTTAGTTCGTGCAGCAATTGAATATGCTATT
Organism: Providencia sp. PROV182; assembly: GCF_028480325.1. Lineage (NCBI taxonomy): Bacteria > Pseudomonadati > Pseudomonadota > Gammaproteobacteria > Enterobacterales > Morganellaceae > Providencia > Providencia sp. PROV182. Next base: position 190,276 of record NZ_JAMPOL010000001.1, read on the forward strand.
GATAACGGCCGTGATTCAGTGACTTTAGTTCATAAAGGTAACATTATGAAATTCACTGAAGGTGCATTTAAAGATTGGGGATACCAATTAGCACAAGAGGAATTCGGCGGTGAATTATTAGATGGCGGCCCATGGGTTAAAATTAAAAACCCTAAAACAGGCAAAGATATCATTGTTAAAGATGTTATTGCAGATGCTTTCTTACAACAAATCCTGCTGCGCCCAGCTGAATATGATGTTATCGCGTGTATGAACCTAAATGGTGACTACATTTCTGATGCATTAGCAGCACAAGTCGGTGGTATCGGTATTGCACCAGGTGCGAATATTGGTTCTGAATGCGCATTATTTGAAGCAACGCATGGTACTGCACCTAAATATGCAGGCCAAGACAAAGTTAACCCAGGCTCTATCATCCTTTCTGCTGAGATGATGCTGCGCCACATGGGTTGGACTGAAGCGGCTGACCTAATCGTTAAAGGTATGGAAGGCGCAATCGAAGCTAAGACTGTAACCTATGACTTCGAACGTCAATTAGAAGGCGCTAAATTACTGAAATGTAGCGAATTCGGTGACGCAATCATTAAACACATGTAATTTATTACGTAGTGTGATTAATAACGGGAGCCTAAAAACTCCCGTTTTATTTTGCCTAGAAAAATTCTTCTGCAAAACCACTGCAAAACAGGCTACAAAATAATCGTTATTTTAAAGCTAAAACCTGCCAATTTTTCCCTCAGTCATCATTATATTTATCAGCCATCGCTTGGCTCTTATGGCCAAGAAGTTTCTGGATATTGATACCTTGTTCTCGATAGAGTCTTTCCGATAAAGAACGTTGTTCATGAAATGAAGGTGCTGATCTTTCTGGCCATGTTAACCCGCATTTATTCTGTTGAAATTGCACCAGGTAAACCGGCATTACAGATTGAAATGACGGATAAAAAGCCGAGTGCATCGTTTAAAACACCGTCTTATGACAATGTTAAGCCAGAATCGGTTATTCCGAGTGTAACGTCTGAGATATATCAGGGGATTGTTGATTTTGGTGGCGATCATGCGCCAATTTATATTTCAATATCGAAGAATCCAACGACTGCACAAGAAAAACAACTGATTGAGGAAGCTAACCGAGATTGGCGTGCTTTATATCCAGCTGAAGCTGCAGAATTAGATTGGAAGCAAGCAAGTAGCGAGTTATCACAAGCAGATGTAGATGCTCGGACACTCAGACAGCAAAAAGAGAACTCGATAAAACTAAAAGCTCTCCGGAAGGCGGTGCTTTAACTGATGTGAGTAAAAATCCTTTACAAATTAAACAGTCAAGTCAGGTAATTTCTAGCGTATTTGGTATTGAATATATTGAAAAAATTGATAATCAAAAAGCATTGTCATATTTACTCAATCGTAATCCTGAAGATTATGTTATTAACATTTTGAGTATTGCTAGCGTATATGGATATGAGACTGATGATGGTAGCGAACCTGAAGTTCTAATTGATGATCCGGAAATTTATGAGTCTATTGTAGAGCGTTTCACATTAGCAAAAGAGCGACTTTTAGACGCTGAAAAAGCAATTAAAGAAGCAGAGAGAAAGCTGGGCATAGCTTTAGAGAAAAAGAAAAAAGCCGAAGCTAAAGAAAAGAAAGCGAAGCGTAAAAAGCCTGGCACTGCTACAGGAAAAGGCAAAAAAGTTAGCGATAAATGGCTTAATGATGCCAGTAAAGAAAATGGTGCTCCTATTCCTGAGCAAGTAGCTAATAAATTACGAGGTAAGAAATTCAACAGTTTTGATGAGTTCAGGAAGGCCATCTGGGATGAGATATCAAAATTTCCAGAATTGATTAAAAACCTTAGTAAGAATAATAAAACTCTTGTTTCTAAAGGATACTCGCCTTTTGCTAGGAAAAAAGATCAAGTTGGTGGTAGAAAGGTACATGAGTTGCACCATGACAACCCAATTAGTGAAGGGGGAGAAGTCTATAACATGGACAATTTAAGAGTTACGACCCCGAAAAGACATATTGATATCCATAGAGGTAAATAAGAATGGAACTAAAAAATAATATTACTGATTATACAGAATCTGAATTTTTAAAGTTATTAACAATTATTTGTAATGCAGATACAGCAAGTGAGGAAGAACAAATTAAGTTTGTGACTCACTTTGAAAAAGTAACAGAGCATCCAAGCGGAAGTGATCTTATTTACTACCCAGAGGATGGAGCCGATGATTCTCCAGTCGGAATTTTAAAAACAGTCAAAGAATGGCGGGCTAAAAATGGCAAGCCTAGTTTCAAAAAAGGCTAAGAACTACTGCTAATGGAATAGCTGAACATAAAGCATCAATGATTTAAGGATGAATCATTGATGCTTATCCTCTTGCCATTTCAGGTTATGGATTTGCTTAACATCAAAAATAAAGCGGCCGTATTTAATGATATTCAACTGATGGAGTCAAAAGTTTTAGAATTGATCCATAAAAATAGAGCGAAAGCTGAACCACCATGTTCAAGACGCTTATAGACTCTTATAAACGCTTATAAATGTCTATATGACATACAACTGGGCTTGTTAAGTTAGCTTAAACACTTTAATATGATCGCAGCTATCTTAAGCATATTGCTTAATTACCCGTCAAAATGTCATTAATCTAAACTAACAAGGGGGGCTATATGAGAACTGAACATACCAGATCTGTACAAACAATTAGCCATGCAACAGAACTTGTTAATACATTTTTTGATGATAATACTGAAAAGTTTTTCTCTGTTCGTCGCCTTAGTATGAGAAAGGATCCGAATAGACAGTTGTTTATTGTTACTATCGAAAATGATAACAAAAGCGATGAATATGAAATTGTTCCTTTTGCTGAGTTATCATATCGCCAAAAAAAGATTAATATAGTCGTTGACCCTAGCACGCAATATCCAGAACTAAATCAAAGCATAACTGATGTGATTGAAAAAATTAAATCTTCAATTCTTGGTTACATGTCAAATTATCAGAAGTTGTCTGTCCATTAATAAGATAGTGAGAATGGAATGGCTCCAAACTTTACCAGTAGTTACTCAAAGGATCTGAATAGAAAGCCAGAATGTGAAAGAGAAGATGAGATAGAGTCTTTCCATTATCTTACTGTTGAGGGCGATTTACTAAAAATCACGGAATACGCTCTTACTGGCAGCGAGTTTCATTATTACTCTAAAATTGTCGCATTAGGTTGTACTACTGAAGGTTTTTATGCAGACCATGCTGAGTTTTTGAGAAGTCACCGATTTTCTGATGAACATATCATTGGTGAGCTGCTTGAGTTAGGAATGCACGCGGAAGAAGATGATACTTTAATTGGGCGTGTTGCTTATAATGACTTCACTTTTTTTGATGGTTCAGCGATAAAGACAGGCAAGCAAATTAGGGGCGTGGCTATTCTTGATGATTATCAGGCTGGTGGCGTAGCTCGTAATGTTTATAAGTGCTTGTTACTGAAGCATGAATATATAGTATGTGATAACTTACAAACTATAGGTGGTGGTTCGTTGTGGGTGTCTGGCATGACCAGTATTGGTGAAGTAAGGATCTATGATACCATCCAAAAAAAATTCATTGATGTGCTATCAAAGGCTGGCTGTGGGTACAACGGTATAATCCCGTGGAGTGCAGAAGGCTTATCTCAAGCGGATATCGCTAAATGGGAGCCTAGGAAGTTATCAATGGACTCTTGCCATCATATAGTAAACATTATCAGCAAAAATAGAATTTACAATATTGACTAATGTATTAACAGCTAAACCCACTTCGGTGGGTTTTTTATTGCCTAAGTAGAGGGGCCTCACCCACAGACCTTATTTCTTCGGGCATGGCCATGCACTAATAAATGAATCCACTACCTGATGACTTGCTTGCTTGTTACGAGCTTCAGGTGAATTTTTTAGGTGCTTGGCCGCAACATCCATAGCTTGGTTCAAAGTAACACTACGTGGTGGGCAGAAAAGAATGCCTGAACCAAGGTCAAATGTTCCCGCAATATAGCCCGAGTACATACCCGATTTAACAACATCGTTAGCATCTAACAGAGTGTCATTCATTAGACGCTCCCTTGCTTGACTATATTCATGCACAGAATTCCCACCCCAAAGGTAATTTTGAGCAAAAAGTGGCATAGGGATTAGTAGGAGAAGTAAAAGTTTTTTCATTAGAAGTCTCAGAGAATAATTAATATTTTAGTGTTTTGGTAGGGCGCAAAATATCATATTTTCTTATGCTTTAAAAATGACAAGTCTAGCTGGCCTAATTCAGCGGTTTTTATTGCCTGAACTCTGCATCTATCCTAGAATTTACGTACTTAACTTAAATATGGTGATGTATGAAAAAGGGATTGGTGGTATTGCTTTTAGGTCTAGCTTCGTTTAGCTCATTTGTCAGCATTGCGAGTGTTGGCGCTAATAAACGGCCTGAAATTACAGAAGATGATGTAGTGCCAGATATGGCGGCAAGTATTAATCGACAGAAAGCACTTCTATATGGTGCGTTTGAAAAACATGGCAACATACGTACTTGTAAGCGTTTAGTTGATAACATGGTTGCTTCGGCAGTTTTTTTGTTATGAGCATCGATTAAGGATATATCCAAGACTCGGGTTTATCATAAATACCACATTCATCATCCATTACTTTAGCATGTAGTTTTTTGGCGATTTCTAGCATTTTTATATAGAGGGCAGTTTCAGGCCATGTGGTATAAACTCTACCGTTATCCCACTCAAGCCAAGGCTCATCATAGGTGCTATTTCCGAGCCATATTGCATTAAATTCACCGTTAATAGCATTTATTTTTAGCTCTGGGTCTTGCTCAACAAGAGCTAGCCACTCATCGCTACTGATTGGATTGCTTTCACTATCAAACCAGCATTCAGCACGAGTAATATGAAATTCAACGCCCATACAGTCATCCTTATTAAATTGGTGAAAATAAAATATCACTTAAATACATAATCTGAAAGTGTGCTTTGCTTCAATTTGCATCCTCGCTAGGCTAACATTACTGAAACTAATTGATGGGATGGTGAGATGAAAGGATACGTAGTTGCTAGTTTGCTAATGATGACGTGCTTTGGTTCTGTTGCTGAAAATAATAAAGATACCGCTCCATTCGGGTTTAAATGGCAAACATCGGTAGATGAAGTCAAAGAAAGTATTTCTGGCAATTACATCATTGTTAGTGAGGAAGTTAGTTGCCCAATAAGCCAGTTAAGACTAATTAAGGCTGATGAAGAATACACAGGCAGTTGGGTGTATGAATTAGGGTTCTTTACTCCAAGATCAGGCGATAAGTTCATAGGATTGAACGAGGTTAGCTATAGCAAATCATCAAAAGATAAAAAAACTATTGATGAGGATTTTAAAAATGTACGGGCTGAGCTCACAACCCGCTATAAAGAAAAAGACAACGAGAACAACACATCAGATGAAATGTCATTCACCTATAATAGTCCTTATGTAACTGGTTTACTTGCATACGAGGATGGCTATGCAGGTTGGCAGGTAACCGCGATTGTACTAAACACACCGACTTTAGATAGAAAAGAGTGGGCCGAGGTGTACGATAAAGCAAAATCTGAGTGCTTTAAGTAGTAAGATAAATAGTTAGTGTTAATTTCTGTCTAGCCCGTCCTTGGGCTAATTTCATTGCATTACCCAGCGATCATTGACCCAACTGGCAGGGCTGTCTTCAATATTTACAACCCAATCAGTTGAAGGTAGCAACGAAGTTAACTGTGAAAGTGCGTCAAGCCAATACTCAATTGATTCCATCAGTATACCCCAGCAGTGATACCAGGGATATTATCAATGCAGCAATGCGTGGGTTAAATACTATTTGGCGTGACGGTTACCGGTATTATAAAGCAGGCATCATACTATCTGATTTTACCGATTCAGATATTACTCAGTTTGATATGTTTTCAACACAAAAACCATTTCGTAATAATGATGAGCTAATGAAAACATTAGATGCCATTAATAAGAGCGGGCAGGGTAAAGTGTGGTTTGCTAGTAAGGGCGGCGATAGCGGATACAAAATGAAAAGAGAAATGTTATCGCCTGCTTACACAACAAACTTTGATAAATTGCCAATGGTTAAAAGCTAAGAAATGGGCTGAGCGTTTTAAATGTATTGCTGAATAAATAAAAGAAAGCAGGGAGAAGAGCTGTGAAACACAAACAATATGGACTTTGCTTTTTGGCCTGACACAACTGGGACACAGAGCCAAATTGAATATAATTTTCTGCTCTGCCTTAACAATAGACATAGCTTGTATCCTTTGTAATCCAGTTTATAGGGAACAGATCAATACATTTGTTCAATGTAAAGAAGAAGCCCCGGTATTTCCAAAAAATACCGGGAGTCTGTTGTTACCTGGCGATGAGCGCAAACGCACCCCAGCCAAAGTATTCCCGCGTGTAAGTCACGTGACGTTTCGGCGAAACCGTTAGCTCGGCCCTGACTTCTGCGGCAAAGTCGTCGTCAGGGTTAGCTTCCAACCAGCGGCGCATGGTCAGCCATTTCGCGGCCTCATACCGGTCCCAGCCTTCTTGGTCTGCCAGCACCATTTCCACTACGTCATAGCCGAGGCCGTCGAAAGCGCGGATAAGTTCAGGTAACGTCAGGAAATCAGCTATTGCGTTAACGCCACAGGCCTGAGCTATCTCTTCCGCTGCTGGTAGCTGACGCCAGTAGGGTTCGCCGATAAGCATGAATCCGCCCGGCTTCAAGCTCTGAGCCAGCAGCCCGACGGTCCCAGCAAACCCACCAGCAATCCATGTCGCCCCGATGCAGGCGACAACGTCGAATTTCTCCTCTGCAACATACCCAGTGGCGTCGTTATGTATGAACTGAACCCGGCTGTTGACGCCGAGTTCTTCCGCGCGGCGTTTAGCCTGTTCGCTGAACAACTGGCTCATGTCGATACCGACACCGATAATGGCGTGATCCCGGGCCCAGGTACAAAGCATTTCCCCCGAGCCACTGCCAAGGTCAAGAATGCGAGTATCTGGCTTCATGCGTAGTACACGGCCCAGCGTGGCGTACTTCTCTTCGGTGAACGGGTTGTGGATGCGATGTTCGCTTTCACTTATGGTAAAAATACGTGGGATATCCAATGCTGAATTCCTTTTATTGTGTTGAGTATTAAGAGGAAGTTCCTCTAAGTTTTTTGCTTTTTCAGCCAGAAGAGCAAATAGCTTCTCTTCAAATGTCTCGCTGACTGGCCAGTCGTCGCTTTCAGGAGGAGGAAGCAGGGTAAATCCGACATTATCGAGCAAGCTACGTACTCGTCATCACGCCAGGTCGTCATTTGGCAGCCGAAACGGGTGGTATGACCGTTTGCTTCAGTCATTCCCTGACGTTTAACTTTTTCGAAAGTATGGACTTCAGTGAGCAGCCGACCACCAGACTCCAGCCGTAGTGCGCAGCGGCTGATGATGGCGCACGCATCCGCTGTGCTGAACACATTCCGTTCCCCAAACGTCATCATGATGAAATAGAGCGACCTATAAGGGTATTGATATCCATTATGCTCTCCTTAGCGGTTATCAAGCTGTGCACGAACATTATTCAGCCCGGTGGTGTTGATGCGGTACGGCTGACCGTTGACGGACTTGATAAGTTTTTTGGCTTTGAGTTTTTTGAAAGTGGAGAGGGTGCAGTCGGTGAGCAGCAGCCCTTCACGGGTGTAGCATTCAACGGCGGTGATGCGACCAGACGCATCGCGGACGTGCGCGATACGACCACCTTTAGCGAGAACGTGTAAGGTACGTTGTTCCTGACGGGATAAATTCATACTGGAAAACCTGTTTAATCATCATGTGCAAAACTCGCAAACACACTGCGGTGTTCGCATTCGATTTCGGCGCATTGATAATCAGTTCGGCCTGAAAAGGTCGATAAACTGATTATCGGATGATTACATTCTCCAGCATCAAAGCCTCGGGTTGAGTTGAAAGGTATTTACAGGGTTAATGTTAACACACAATTTAAATATGGGTATGTACAGTACAATAAAGTGTGATTTACTTCATCAAATTCCTTTTTTAACTTTGGCATGCTCCACCGTTCATTCACATAGAATGCTGTTAGCAATGTCTGTTCCTCGAACAGAGCAGCACCATGAGTTCTGTTTATGGTTAGTTTAGTGCCAGAAGATGAATCCTAAGTTTTACTCAACTTAATGGCTTAGTTTCAAGTCTAAGAATAGAGAAAATTATGGGAGGAAGGTTAAAAGGCTAGCAGGAGCAAGCCTTCTAACGCGGGAGATATTGTTTAATTTCTCAGATAAACATTTAAAAATACGTTTATATGTATATTAAATATTTTAGATATGATTATTAGATGATCTGCATAAATTGAAGTATTTCCACTTTCATATTCGTTATAATGGCTGTCTGTAATATTTAGACTATCTGCCATTTCATGAGTTGATATTTTTTTATTTACTCTAATGTTTCTTATATATTCACCAAGGTTCTTATTTCTTTGTGTGGTTTTTTTCATTATTATCTTTCTATCTATTATATTGGTGTTAGCGCAGTATTTTATTTAAATTTATTTACAGATAAAGGTATTGATTTCTACGTGGCAATGAATTTGAATATAAACGCAATCCTAAATTAATAATTTCGCCATCACTCTCTAATTCTTTTAATAAAGAAACAAAGAAGGATTCGACACTAATATTTAATTTTATTAAAAATAGTAAAATTAGGCTGAATGATATAGTATTAATACCATTTTCGTAGCGTGAAACCTGCTGTTGGCTGACATGAAGTAATTTGCTTATGTCTTCTCCTGTCAGGTCATTTTCAATGCGTTTTTGTCGTAAATAATTTCCAATTAAGATGTTTACTTTGCTATTTAAAATAGCACGATCCATATTAACCTCTATAGTGAGTAAGAATTTTCTGAGATAAAAATTAGTCAAATAATAATATTAAGTACAATCGTTTATAACGCTTGATGGAATATTTTTCATCGGTATAAACGATTGATGCGAAAAAATCAATCGTTTGATTTTATTTTTGTTTAGGCTTAATTTCATGATAAATAACAATTAATTTGATATTTCTTGTTTTTAAAATATTACAAGACAAATGAAGTGGCAATTGCGAATACACGCAATAAGAGTATTTTTGGTTTCATTTTTTATGGTATCTTGAATATTAACTTCAATGATTAAATTATGCTTATTGTTTAGTATTTTATTTATTTTGTATTTACATTCGATTTTTCTTATTTAATTTATACATATAATAATATTATTATTTACAATGTTGTATCATTTTTGAAATAAAATATTATCAATTGAAATATTTTGTTACAATATAACTGGTTTACTAGTGATAAAACAATCTGGAAAATTTTCTTATGTGCTGATTTTATCGTAAATAATAATGTGCTTATATTAAATCTAGCCGCAATTATTTAGAGTATCGGCAGTGATTTTATATACTTGAGGAGATTAATTATGGAGGTTAAATTTTCACTTTATGTTTCAGTATGAAACTATTTCTTGAGGGATACAATGTTGGAATTCATACAGCTATACTGCTTTTTAGTAATATATAACGTATAACTATATGCAGATACTGTGTAACCCGAAGTCACGCTTTTTGAAAAAAAAGGTAGTGAACTAGAAGAAATGCAATAGTGAGGATGGCTGATATGGGTGAAGCTCATTAATGAACTGGAGTGATAACATGAACCGAAGTGAATTGGTTGATTATATTCAGCATAATTATGGCGTGGATCCTGAGACCCCTTGGGGGAAGTTCCCTGAGTATATTGTTTTTAGGAGAAGAAATAACGCAAAATGGTTTGCAGTTATTATGCGCATTTCATCAAATAAATTAGATACAAATAAAAATGAAGAGATGGTTAATATCGTCAACCTTAAAGCTCCCCCTGAACTCATTGGCTCATTGCGGTTAAAAGACGATATTTATCCGGCATATCATATGAATAAAGAGCATTGGATTACGATAAAGCTACCAGGGAGCCTTACCGATAGTGAACTCAAAGAGTTAATCGAAGATAGTTATAAGTTAACAGCATAACAGTTTATTATCTTGCTAGATTACCCCATCCTTAGGAAAAGTTTCTATACTAGCTAGTTAAGCTTTTTAGCAATGATAAATAATCGAGGAAATGGCATTAAAATATAGCCATTATCTTGTTTTGGGTAAGTTTTTGTTAATAATTCATGATAACGTGCGAGAAATTGCTCTTTTTGCTTTTCATTTAAGTTTTCAAGGTAAGGCCTTAACCCTGTTGCTCTTAACCAATCAATGATTGAACCAATAGATGGCATGACATGGTAATAAGTTGTTTGCCATATATCAACAGAGCAGGTAGTAGCTGAAAGCAAATCATAATATTCAGTTATTGATAAAAGTGCTGTTCTATATACCGCAGAAATGGATTGCTCATTGGCTACTTTGCGCATTAAAGCATGCGTGGGTTCATTCCAATTATTTGGCATCTGAATGGCTAAAATACCGCCACTTTGTAGTTGGTTAACTAGGTGAGGAAATAATACCTTGTGATCAGGTAACCATTGTAAGGATGCATTGGCAAATATAAGGTCCTGCTTGGTTTCAGGAACCCAGGTTGCGATGTTCGCTTCTGTAAACTGGCAATCAGGAAGATTCTTTCTCGCTTCAACTAACATAGCGGGAGAATTATCAACTCCCATTATTCTTGCTAATGGATACATTTCACGAAGTATCTGAGTTGAATTACCGGGCCCACAACCTAAATCAGTTAAATTACATGCGTTAGAGACATGAATATGACTGAGTAAGTCGTATGATGGACGAGTTCTTTCCCGCTTAAATTGTAGGTACAAGTCTGGGTTCCAATCTTGCATGTGTGAGCCTCATTGTATTATTAGATAATTAAATCATAACCTATGGCTGAGCATATTGTATTTCTGGCTAAATATGAATTATTTGCGTACCCATCAGAACAGCTTGACCACCAACTTCTACCTGAATAATATTTTTTGTTTGCGAGTTAATTGTTACTTGAATTAATGACGGGCATCCCATTGCACGACCTTGTTCAAACAAAAAATGAGTTTCATTTGGTAAAACATAATTGACCAAATAGCAGCCAAGGGCTCCGCTAGCACTGCCTGTTGCTGATTCTTCATTTATTCCGTAGAGCGGTGCGAAATTTCGACAATGTGCTGTGGTCGAAGAGTTATGGTTTAGCTCAAATACATGAAAACCGATAGCTTTGAATTCACGACTTAGCCTTGCTATTGCCTCATAATTAGGCTGTAGCAAATCTAAATGACCAGTTTTAACTGGAATAATAATGTCGGGTAACCCTGTTGAAACTATCATGATAGGTAAGCCTGTTTCAGCAATAACTTCGTTAGTTATGCCAAGGGCTGTTGCTACTTCATTGATACTGGGCCCATTGCGTAAGGTTGGTAGTGTTTGCTCCATAACGATGTTATTTGGGCTAACAGACACGCTCAGAATACCTGCTTTGGTTTTTTGAGTGTAAAGCCCATCAGTAAGTTGCTTAAGTGAAGCTAAAGTAGAAAACACAGCTAATGTGGCATGACCACAAAAATCAACTTCACCTTCAGCAGTATAGAAATCTACTATAAAATCAGTTTCTTCGCCGTTATAGACAAATGCAGTTTCTGAAAAACCGACCTGCCGCGCAATAGCAATTTTTTGTGAAGTGCTGAGTTTTGGCGGGTTGAGGACAACACCTGCTGGGTTACCACCAGAATTATTTTGTGTGAAAGAATTGACAAGGTATACCAGGATAGCTTGCTCAACTGAATCGGTATTTTTATTTTGCATGGGGATCTTATTGATTGGTTAAAATTTAACAAGAAGTATAGACAATATATTAGCATTAACTCATTGTATAATAGAATAAATATAAAAAATCTATTGAGATAACATGATAGCGATGCAGAACTCAATATTATAAAGAGTTAAGTTGAAGTTGATTGAATATTTGATATAAGTTGGGTGATTTATTTTGATGCAGGTGAAAATAATTGAAATATATGCTGCATAAAATTATGCGGAAGAAATATACAAAACCCTTCAATACCCAGATGAATAGTAAAAAATTTTATTTATATGGCAATAAAACTTATTATTACCTAAGCTAGGTAATAAGTCTCAACCATTAGAGCAATGTTCAAAGCTATGTTTAAGTTGTTTAATAGCATATTTTTCTATGTCTCTTAAACTCATATTCATGGTATCCAACCCTTTGATATCCATTTTAAGTGTATGAGTGGAGTTGTCGTCACCGATCAAAGTTATATGCAAGCCTGTAACTTTTGTATTTTCTTCTAATATATTTACTTGAGTTAGATTAAATCGCATAAAAGTACCTTTTATGTAAATTATAATTATTAATTAATTTACTCTAATTGCATGTTTATTTCCTTTACAAATAGTTAAAAATTGTAACTGTCATTATTCTTAAAATTATCATAATAAATATATAAATTTCTCACGATTTATTACTTAAGTTTAAGTTATGGAGACGTCACCACCTATAGTATCCATAATAGATGCCTATTCCGTTGAATAATCGTCCGATTTATTCAATAAGATCTAGTGGGTAGCAAAATGAGGAAAATATCACAGGTTATTGAAGGGCGTTGTTTCTAAGGTATGCCATCATTTAGCAAAAAAAGCCCCTGCAAGCAGGGGTATCTAATGGAAATGTATATTTATAGTTATTGTTATAAGGTGCCTGTTGTTTAGATAGGCTATCAGATAATACCAGTGATTAAGGATTAATCCAAATCAGAGTAAGCATAAAATTAAAATAAATGTTTTACAGGGGGGCTTGCGTTTGAAATTACTAAGCAACTAATTGTTTTTTAATATTAATTTCTTTTTTTAGAACCTAATTCCAAGTGAGTGTAACTACATGATATCTAATGCTTATGATTAACTTATTGAGAATAATACATAAATCAAACTAAAGTTGGCGAGATGAATGTAAGGTTTTGACTGAATACAAAAACATAATAAGAGTAAAAACGAGTATTATTTTATAGATTATCTCACGGACAAATGGGAAATTATTGAAGTATAGTAAAGGAATATAATTAAAAAGATAATTAAATCGGTTTTGACTTGAAATATAAAATATTACTCCCATAACAGTTATAAATAATCTTTTTAATGTAAGGGATAAAAGATGACTAATGCACAGTGGGTAATACAAGCATTAAATGCGGTATTGGGTGAGAATATTGGTTCATTGCCTGTGGCTAAACAGTATTTTTCGGATAAATATATTCAAGTTGTTGATGGAAAACAAATTGATTTTAATGAATTTATTACACATTTGCAGGTATTGAAAGAAGCCACTGAGTCGATTGTTATTACTATTAAATCTATCGCAGAGGGGGATGGATGTGTTCATACTCAACATCTGGCAAAAGCCACTAAAAAAGATGGTTCAGTAAGTGAATTTGAGGTATTTGCTTGTTTTCAAATAGAAGATGGAAAAATTACCCGTTGCGAAGAATTAACAAGAATGGTTAAAGGTAATAATACTGATGAAAATTTAGGCTCAAGAACCTAAATCTTTATTGCTTGTACAATACTGAATACTACTATTGTAGGTAAAACCTATATTAAAACAAGGCTTTACCTTACTTATATTCTATCTTATATTAACTTGGGTAAATTAACTGTAATCCAGTACCAACTTCTTGTACTGGTGCATATTTTGCCAAATGTATTTTTGCGTTGAGATCTGTACAGTGGCATGGGTGTATAAATTTTATATCCTGCTGGTTAAAGTAATTACCTGTTTTTTCCAAAATTTCTTTTGATGCTTGCTGTAAATGAAACCCACCTATGACAGTGACAATATTATTTATGCCAGTTACATGCTTTGCATATTCAGTAATATTACAAATTCCAGAATGAGAGCAACCCGTTATTACAATTAGGCCTTCAGACGTTTTAATTGCAAGTGCTGAGTCATCAAACACATAGTCATCAATGATATTATGATTGAAGTCGAGTGTAGTACCAATTGGCTCTTTTCCCTCAAAACTATTGAGTCTAGGAATTTGGCCTAAAAAAATTATATTTTCAGAAAGATAGTATGGTTTTGTCGCTTCTATACAATGAAAATAAGAAGCTAAAATGTCTTTAGATGTATTTGTCCCGATGACTTTAGATTGAAATTTTTTGGGAATTAGCGCATCCGGATGGTATATCAGGTGTTTAGTTTCAGGTGCTTCAATGTTACGGCGGTCAAAGTGTTGAATTAGGTGACCTAAGCCCCATGTATGATCATTGTGGCCGTGAGAAAGTACCAGGTCAGTAATATCGGCAAGATCAATATGTAAAATATTCGCATTATCAATAAATATATCTGAATAACCTGTATCGAATAATATTTTTTTATCATCAGCTTCGATATAGTAGCAAACACCGGGTTCACCACAAAAATAACTATCAATCAGGGTATTATTATCTACAAGAACAGTAATTTTTATTGTCATCATGAGCTCATGTTTAATAGAAGTAATCGTAATCTGTTGTATCAGATAAACAGTAACAAATTACTAAATGGCGATAAAATATAATTATAAAAAATGAGGAAATGAGAGGAATATGAGAAAATTATAAAAAAGGTCGGAGGCGACTATCGAGAGTCAACCTCCTAAATAAATTGCGATATAAGCTTATACATTGCTAGGCAAATTTTTTTACTTCTTTACTTCTTGTTGAATTTCATCACCTGTTTCATGGGGATTGGTTGGCTCTGTATGAAAAATAGACATAATATCTTCTAATAGATCTGATTGAGCTTCTAAAGCTTTTAAGGATGATTGCAACTCACGAGTCATAGCTGCATTCGCTTGAGTGGTGTTATCTAATTCATTGATTGCTAGATGTATTTGACTCACCCCATGGGTTTGTTCATTTGAGGCAAGCGCAACACTTTGGATCATTTCATTGATATTAGATGTGTCTTGTGCAATTGAAACGATATTGTCATTTGCATCCGCTGCTAATTGGAAACAGTGGTTAATCTTATCATTTGAATTATTAATCAATAGCTTGATTTCTTTGGATGCTTGAGTACAACTAATTGATAATTCGCGCACTTCATTTGCGACGACCGCAAACCCTTTGCCATGTTCACCCACTCTGGCAGCTTCTACAGCGGCATTCAATGCTAATAAATTAGTTTGAAAAGCAATATTATCAATGGTTGAAGTGATTTTACTGATTTCTTTTGAAAAATCGACGATATCATCCATATTTTCTACAACATCAGAAATAAGTTCATTGCTTTTTTCAATGGTTACACTTGTCTCTGACATCAATTGGCACGATTGGTTGGTGTGAGCTGTATTTAATTTAAAAGATGAATCAAGTTCTTCGACACTGGCTGCGGTTTCGACAATTGCCGCGGCTTGTTGATCTGCTCGAATAGAAAGGTCGTGATTCATCTGGGTGATATCTCCAAGCTCAACTTTTATATGATGAGTGTTGTCATAGATATTTTTAACGATATCAATCAGCTTACTTTGCATATTAGATACATGCTGTTTAAGTAATTTAATTTCATATAAACCTTTGTTATCAAAGGTATGATATAGAACGCCATGGCTAACTTTCTCAATACCATCAATAACTTGGTTTAGTGGGCGAATAAAGAAAAGCTGTAGAATAAATCGAATAAATAGAGTCACGAGGATAACGATTGAGATAGTAACGATTAAGCCAATCAAACTTTGCTTATACAATTGCTCACTTGCAAGAGCAATATCATGATAATTACTATTTAACTGTTGATGATAATTAACGTAGTTTTTCTCAAATGTATCTTGAAACCCTTGAGTAGGTTGGTTTAAAAAGTCATATGTTTTTCCTTGAACTAAAAATACAGAAAGTTCATTCAATGCAGCATATAACGCTCTATATGATTTTTCTAGTTCAGCAAATTCATCACCGTTTTTATAGATTGAGGTGGATGTGAATGCATCCCAATAGTTTCCTGTTTCTGTTATTTTTTTATGATAAAACTCGATGAGGCTATCTATGTCAGTGTTTGATGTTTTCATCTTGTTGATAACCAATAAATGACGAGAGCTAGCGCGATTCAATGTGTTTCTTGCTTGTAATAAAGATTGCCACGTATTATTCAGTTGTGTTTGTTCATTATAAATAGTGTCGAGTTTGAATAATGTCTCTTGATATTGCTTTAAAGAACTAAAGAAAAACCAACAGGTTGAAAGAAGAAGGACGATAAGCAGGCCTGAAATAAACCAGACTAGAGTTGTCGTTTTAAAACCAGAAAAAGAGAATTTAGGTGAACTAAAATTAATTTTTTTTAAATTACCAGACATCATTGATTATTTCCTTTCATACCATCGAGTAGTATGTTTGAACGCATACTAAGTACGACTTCTAAACATAACGTGATTAACCATGAGCAAATCGAAGCTGTCCGATAGCTAAAAAGTTATATGTAGTCACGCGGAAGCATCAGGCGTAGGGACTAAATGAATGTATCGGCACTAACTCTGGATACTTTATATCCAACAATTTGACTTAGCTCATAAAATTGAAAGTAATTAAGGGGTTTTACTGATCGAGAGAGAATGGGAGGAAATAATTGTTGTACATTGCTACCTAGAATACAGTTAATTTACGAATTATTTGTGATAATAATAGTCAACCTTTAAAACTTTGGCTTTGAGTGCGGTATGCTTTCTTTATTCTTTAAATGCCTTTTAGGCGCTTTAGCTGTATTGATTATTGCACTGTTTTCGCGTAGTAAAATTTACTATATTGCAGGTTTAGTTCCATTATTTCCTACATTTGCATTAATTGCACATGTTATCGTTGTACAGGAACAAGGCACAGAAGCACTAAGAAAAACGGCATTGTTTGGGCTGTGGTCACTCATCCCTTATGCAATGTATTTATTAACGGTATATTTGCTAGCAACGAAAATGACGGCTTGGGGAAGTTTAAGTATTGCAACTGTTATTTGGATAATAACAGCAGCAATATTGGTTTATATATGGCAACTCACTCAATAAATAACATAGGGAGAAATAATTAACTGTAAATAATGATAAAAATAAACTATCACGATAAGCTGATAGCTTAAGCTTTATGGGTTATAGTCGCAAAAATCTAAGTATTAACTATAATGATAAGCAGTGTTTTCCATTGAGTTTTACAGTTAAAATGTTATTAAGAACCTTGGTATTATTATTAGTTGCTGGTTGCGCGTATATTGCAGGAATTATGACTGAAATTAAACTTGATCCTGAGTTAGATACTGAAGGTCGAGTGAAAAGTTCTGTCGAAGATTTTCTTGCTTACCCCTCAGCTGCAAATTATAAAAATGTTCAATACTATGTATTGACCAAAAGTGAAGAGGGGGATGAAACTGGCTATTATTGTGGCGAAGTCTTTGGTTTTGAAAATGAATTACCCCATGGCTATAAAAGGTTTATCGTTAGACTCCATAAAAATAGGGCTGGCAAGGTAATGATATCCATTCCTTTTGTAGAAAAAACAGATGATATTATTCCCGCAGAGCAATTTGAATCTGTGTGGGACAGGTATTGTAAAAGAAGCTAATTTAATATAGCTCGTTGAGTGACAAACAAAACGAGCACCAATAATATTAATTTGTTTTAACTGCCATCGTTGCTAGGAATGTGGGCAGATAATTATCAACGACAAATCGTGGATTAGGTTGCCAGTCTTCTTTAAAGCCAGTGATATAAAAGCCTACCTTTATTTGCCCTCCAATAAGATCTGTTAATGAGTGACCGAACACAAAAGCTTCTCGCCTTGCTTGCTTTTGCGCTATTTGCTCTGTTGATAGGGTTGATAGCTCGGAGTACGGCATAGTATGACTTGGTTTTATTATGCCTTGCTCATCATATCGCTTATCACGTTCTCCAATGAAAACAACAGGATTAAAAAAACTGGATAACAGTCGTCCATTTGGTTTTAAAACACGGTAGCATTCTTGCCAGACCGGGTTAACATCTGGAATATACAGGTTAGAAATAGGGTGAAATATTATATCAAATGATTCATTCGCAAACATGTGTAATGAGCGCATATCACCTTGAACAATCTCTAATGTTAAATTATCCCTTTCTGCCACCATTTTGTCTTGCTCAAGCTGTTTTTGAGAAAAGTCAAAAACAGTCACATTCGCCCCTGCGGCAGCGAGTACTGGAGCTTGTTGTCCTCCAGCAGAGGCTAAGCAGAGAATTTTTTTATCTTTTACATCACCTAACCAAGCGTCATCAACAGGAGTTGGAGTTAGATGAACCTGCCACTTTCCTTTTTTAGCTTCATTGATAGTTTTGGAATCAACGGGGGTTGACCAAGCAAGTTGCGATTCTGCTTGTTTATCCCATGCTTTTTGGTTGGCACTCATGAAATCTGTCATAAAAAGACCTTCTGCATACAATAATTTGTCACAGTGTAGCAAAAAATGAGCAAATTGAAATGAAAATGTACCAGTTAGTACATAATTAATTTCCTACCATTAAATGATATGAGGTGCCATTAAATTCAAAATTAGTGACATTACTCATTCCTATCTTCTTATGTGCAAAAAGGGACCTAAGATTATCTGCATTGATAAATGCAATAGGCTTTCCTTGGTTATACGAACATACGCTATCAAAAAGGATCTTTAGAATATTTTTTCCTCTATAATTTCTATCAATACAAACAGGGCCATAGAACCAATTATTCTGTATAATTTCCGTATGCTGTTTAATGATCAAATGTGCTATAGCGGGTAGGGATGAAGAATGAGGATCAAAGCTAAATACGACTGCAATAATTTTATTTCCATCTCTGGCTATAACAGTAGTTAGACTCCCTGAAAACATAGCGTTGACTTTAGCTTGAGGATATTCACCGAGTAACCCACCTTGTTGGGATTCAGAATTAGATTGCAATAATTGAGCCACAGCAGGACAATCTGATTGTGTCATTAATTCATATTTAATATTCATTATTCCCTCGTAATGATTGCTAAATACGTTTAAATTTATGATATGAAGAGTAGCGGGATTTGTGGGAGCACATTGTAATGTGTTACTTCTAACCCCATAATATCGGTTATTTATTCTTTGTCTATTGAATCAGTATGTTAACTAAATTTTATCCAGTATTTTTACTTGTTATTTCAAATGTATTTATGATGTTTGCTTGGTATGGACATTTAAAATTTACAACAAAGCCACTGTATGTTGTTATTTTCTTTAGCTGGTTAATTGCATTGGTTGAATACTGTTTTGCGGTGCCAGCTAATCGGTTAGGGCATCAGTACTACAGTGCAGCTGAATTAAAAACAATGCAAGAGGTGATAACACTCTGTGTTTTTGTTCTTTTTTCGGTGTTGTATTTAGGTGAAAGTTTTACCATTAATCATTTAATAGGTTTTATTCTCATTTTTGCGGGGGCCTTTTTTATATTTAAGGGGCCATTTTAACAAAAAGAGCAGTTTGAGCTGCTCTTTTTGGATTTGACTTAATTTATACCCATCCTTTTTCATGGAATTGTTTCAGTATTACAACAAATTGCTGCATTTCCTCGGGGGTTCCTAGCGTTAATCTATTCCAGCCAACCGCTGGTGGAAATTCACGACCTACCATGACATGAGCATCAGCCATACGTTGTTGATAGGTTTTTACGTCCCCTTTAACTTTATGGAAAATAAAATTAGCCTGTGATGGAGCATATTCCAGCCCGATTTCGTTTAATGCTTTTTCTACGATTTTTCTCGATATATCGTTGGATTTTAGGCTGTATTGAATAAATGATTTATCCTTTAGTGATGCAATCGCAGCAACCGCACCTGCTGTATTAGTATTATCAATAGATAAAAACGCATCTACAGCAGCAATAATTTCGGGGGTTGCGACCCCATAGCCGACTCTTAAGCCTGCTAAGGCAAAAATTTTAGAGAAGGTACGTGTGACAATCAGGTTGTTTTGACCTTTTTTGACTAATTCAATAGCACTTGTAAAGTTCGGGTCTTC
Source organism: Providencia sp. PROV182 (assembly GCF_028480325.1). Lineage (NCBI taxonomy): Bacteria > Pseudomonadati > Pseudomonadota > Gammaproteobacteria > Enterobacterales > Morganellaceae > Providencia > Providencia sp. PROV182. The sequence goes on from NZ_JAMPOL010000001.1 coordinate 210,387, forward strand.
AACAAACTCAGCGTAAGCTTCATCAACGATAAAAAATGTGTTGTCAGAGTCTTTACTCAGCCACTTATCAAGCTGGCTATAAGGCGTGATCATTGCCGTCGGATTATTTGGGTTACAAATATAGACCATTGATAAACCATCAAAGTCATTAGCGGCTTGTTCCATTTTTGCTAAGTCAAATGATAAATCGGTTTTTAAAGGAATTTTCGTTATCGTCACCCCTAATGGTAGGGAGTATAGCTCTGCATAATTGAATGTTGGGTCAGGTGTGACGAGCTGAATATTGATACCCCGTTTCTTCGCTTTATTTGCCAACATCGCGACAGTGGCTTGAATGGTTTCAGATGAACCATTGCCTATACTAATGTTCTCATCGGATAAACTGTAGAGCTCACCAATATTCTTCTGTAATTCAGCACGAGCATCATCAGGGTAGCGGAATGCATTAGGTAATGCCTTAATGATAGCTTCTTTAGCCTTTTCGGACATCCCTAATGAGTTTTCATTGAAATTCAATAGTAATGGGTGTTTTTCACTCGGTAAGACAATGTTACTATTTTGTGCAACCGCATGATTAAACAATGAATTAAGCGCAAGCCCACCAGCCACTAATGAGCTGGATTTAAGAAATGAACGACGATCCATAGTTATTCCCTGAAATTATTATTTTTGAATGTATTAGATTACTCATAATTATCTCAAAGTAAATAATTATATAGATAAAATGACTTTTTATTCACTTGATTGTTTGGGTTAACTATTTCAAATCATTGCATAGGAAATTCAATATTATCTATTTAATTGATATTAAAAGATAAAATTTTTTAGCTCGGGAGTGACTAGAATAATAAGTAATTGTGTTATGAATTAAATTCGTTATATAATAATTTATATGATGATTATTTGGCTATAAATAATAGGAACAATAATGAAGCTATACATGTTTTATGTGGGTGGTAACGCAGGCAAATCTAATATTGAAGTACATGATGTTCAGTTTGTGGCAGCAGAGCAACCTACAGATGCTTGGCCGACATTAAGAGAAAATTGGTTTGGTGATAAAGACAAGATCCATATTGATGGCTATGCAGTGATTAATTGGGCAGATGGGTTTGAAATAGAATTACGAAAAGAACCCTCAACAAGTGAATATCGCCTTTATTTTGTTAATGTAGGTGGATATATTCCAAGCAACCTTGCGGAATTACATGAGTTTGATTTATTCGTTGCTAAAACTGCACATGAGGCTAAACAAAAAGCACTTCAGGCGCTATTAACAAATAGTCAGCAACAACATAAAGATAATTTGAAAGATGTGGATGATTGCTTATTACTACAACAAGTTGGTGATTTTTATATACATCTAACTGAAAATAAAAATGGAAATCACTTTATTCCTCAGTGGCAAGGTTACCAGCCAATCGGAATATAAAATAATACCAAGGGTAGTGTTATTCTACCCTTGGTAAAAATTACTGGCCTTGTACAGGGGTATTAGGCGTAATTTCTACAACTGCAACTTTAACCATATATTGTTTACCATTTTCTCCTTTAGGAGCATCTGCAGCAATTTTTTTCAGTGTTTCATCTGGCTGAGCTGTTTGAATTGATGTTGAATACTGCATCATACCACGGTGACGATTTGCATAATTAGAGTGACGATAATTATCACAAGGTCTATCATTATATTGGTGTTGATTTTGGTACCCACCACGGTGCCATGAACCATTCCCATCCCCTGGGTAAGCAAATGTTGAAAAACTGATAGCGATTAAACTTGCACTAAGAATTAATGGCTTTAATATATTCATGTGATATCTCCTTTAGAATATTTATTAATTATCATTCTGCCATTCTAATTATGTAATTCAATTACATTTACTTATCTAAATGAATAAACCATAATTCAGTCACTTTATATTCATTATTTCTTCACAATGAAAATAGTTTGTTAATGAAATGAGAGTGAGGTTAAATTATAATTCTCTGTTGGTTTTGTTTTATTGTTTTTCATTGAAAAACTTAGCGAGTTTACTGATTGATATAATTGATGCAACGGCAATATCTTTATTATAATCATCACATAATACTAACAGTCTATCGATGGCGGCTTCTTGTTCAATTGAACAAATATAATCACCTAATGCATTTATTGCAGCTATTTTAACATCATTGTTATTGCCATGAGTTAAGTTAACGAGATTTTTAACGATCTTTTCTTTCATAAAAATAGATTAAATTAGTCTAACAGTATAGAGGTTAGTATAAAACTAGCTAACAAAATAAAAAATGTTTTTTTTATTAATGTTAAGTTAATAGATATAAATTGAATCAATAGTGATAGGAAGGTTTTAGAATAGTTTTCAATATTAAATTTCGAGTTTTATGAGAAAATAGCAATTGGTTAGAGGGAATATCAAATAGTAGAGCCAAAAGCTCAAATTGTTTATTCAAACTGATATAATCCATTTATACTAGTTCGATTTATCATAAAGTAGAAAGGGTGATGCGTTGAAGCGTATAAAAACAAAATTACTGATTGTACTGCTATTGGCTTTAGGAGTATTTGCATACCATTCTTATACGAGTATTGGTGATTCAGATGTTAAAAATGAAGCACAAAGCTTGGTGGAAAAGAAATTCGGCAACTCATCAGCAGTTGAGTTTAGTGATGTTGAAATAGTACAAAAAAATGAGTTTAAGGAAGGGGAGAGTTATCGAGTTTGTGGCTTATACCATTTATCTTCCCAAGACGACGCTCTGCCATTTGTTGCGAATGTGATTGTTAAGGAAGGGAGTTTTTCTGAACATGGGCAGCTGATTATTAGTGAAACACCAGAGTTAAAATTTTCCATTGAACAGTTGTGTGTTAAAAAACAAGCTCATTGATAAAAAAGCGCTCAAAGTAAAAGTTGAGCGCTTTTTTGTTTTCTAGAAAAATTAAATGATTAAGATTTATTCAAAAGAAGTTCAGTTTGAATTTTACAAGCTGAAACAGAATCATTTAATGATTTATTGAAGTCAGCTTCATTAGCAAATTTAGATTTATTGCTACGTACGGTATCAATCGCTGAAGTTAGATTTTTGCGGAGGTCTGACTCAACAGTGGCTAATTGCTTGAGATCGACATTTTCACTTTTCAGTTTAGCAATGGTTTCTTGGGTTAATTCACTGCTAGTTTTGTCAGTGCTGTATGCTTCACTTAGTGCTTGACCTGTGATTTCACAATAATCGTTGGCTATCTCACTAATATTTAATGGGGCATTATCAGCCATAACAAGGGCTGGGGCCAGGCAAAAAGCCAGTAATAAACGCTTCATAGTCATACCTCTATTTTGCACACAATGAATAATAACTCTATCTGGTATTAGAGAAATACTATAGCAGATTAGACCTAAAACGGGGGATGTCGAATGGGTTTTAGCATGATTTCATAAAAAAGAGCCAGTATAAATACTGGCCGCTATAATTAGCAAAAGCAATGTAAATGAAAATTACGTTATATACATTACCATATAACGATGTGAGGTAAAGCGATTTCCACTTATTTTGGTGAAAGTTAAGATTAAGTATGATCTTGATCAGAGTTTGGATAAATATTGGAAGAGCGTTATTGAAATATAGGAGAGTTAAAACAACCAGCTAGCGATCATGCAGACCACTGCTGGTTCTATTCATAACCTCACAGAGAGCTTATTGTTTTAACCAATGACCATGTTTTAATACATCTTCGACAAGTTCATGTAAAACAATATGTGCTTCGTTATCATCATGAAAGCCTTTAGTTTGAAAGGTTGTTGGGCCATTATCATGAGTAATCAATAGATAACTACCAGGGTAGACTTCTAAAACGCGAGCTTTCAGTTCTGCAATGAAGGATTCATATGATTTTTCAGGGAGCTGAGAAAGTGGGTCATCAGATAACTTAATATTAATTTCCATGCGTTAACCTCTTGTTTATAAATTTAATTAAGCTCAGTTTATTGTTAAGTGAAAGCATAAGCAATAATCTAATTATGATGATTGCAATTTGATTTATTTTGGCGCTGTGAATTAACGTTATTCATTGAGTCAATATTCCAAATAGCAAGTGAGTTAAATATAGTTAATATGATAAATGTTTTAGTTAGAGGATAAGCTAATTAAAATTGACGATGTGAAATAAATAATAGGCTTTTATTTGTTTAAGTGACTATTTGATTAAAATAAATACTATAATTCAATCATTTGATTGGTTTTTTGTTAAATAATAAATGATTTTATCATGCTTAGATTTTTCAATATGTTACATGTATTTTTTTGTAAATGTCTAACTTGTTTTTATTAAAACGTAATGTAGTTAATGATTGTTCAAGCGAAAATCAATTTACATTAAAGATAAAAAAATATAATTTCTGATAATCATATTAAGATGATTTGGCTTTTGTAAGCTGAACTCCTTTTTCTGGAGTTATATTTTAAATGTGAGGTTTTGATTTTCGATTAACTATTTATTAATCGTTCTAATAAAAAAGGAGTGTAATTTGATAGAATTTATAAACTCATTAACTAATTTTATTTGGGGTTCTTTACTTATTTATTTATTACTGGGTGCCGGCCTGTATTTTACTCTTCGATCAGGGTTTATTCAAATTAGGCATTTTGGTCATATGTTTAGTGTCTTAAAAAATAGTAAACAGTCCGATAGTGCGGGTATCTCATCTTTTCAGGCATTATGTACAAGTTTAGCCGCTAGGGTCGGCACAGGAAATTTAACCGGAGTTGCAATTGCGCTAACAGCAGGTGGGCCAGGCGCTATTTTTTGGATGTGGGTCGTCGCTGTACTCGGAATGGCTACGTCTTTTATTGAGTGTACTCTCGCACAGTTATACAAAACCAAAGATGATAAAGGAAACTATCGAGGTGGGCCTTCATATTATATGCAGAAAGGCTTAAACCAACGCTGGATGGGCGTATTATTTTCCATTTTCCTGATTATTGCCTTTGGTTTAGTATTTAATGCAGTACAAGCTAATTCTATTGCTCAAGCAACCGCAGTCGCCTTTGATTTCAATCCAATTTATGTTGGCATTGGCTTAGTTTTATTAAGCGGAGTTATTATTTTTGGTGGATTGAAATCCATTGCGAAAGTTGCTGAATTAGTTGTTCCAGTTATGGCGTTAGCTTATTTGTTATTAGCTTTTTGGGTTGTTGGGCACCATATTGAACGATTACCTGAAGTTTTTATGCTGATAATTCGAAATGCATTTGGCCTGCAAGAGGCTGCGGGTGGGGCTGTCGGTTATGGTGTTGCCCAGGCAATGACACAAGGAATTCAACGGGGGTTATTCTCTAACGAAGCTGGGATGGGGTCTGCACCAAATGCAGCGGCATCTGCGGCACCTTATCCACCACATCCTGCGTCTCAAGGGTATGTACAGATGCTTGGTGTATTTATGGACACCATCGTTATTTGCAGTGCGACCGCCATTATTATTTTATCATCTGGCGTTCTAGAAAGTGGAATGGATAACATTAATGGGATTGAATTGACACAGCTTGCTCTTTCTTCTGCTGTTGGCAGCTGGGGAAGTACGTTCATTGCAATTGCTATCTTCTTTTTTGCATTTACATCAATCATTGCTAATTATGCTTATGCCGAAAGTAATATGATTTTTCTAGAGAATAATCATACGGCTGGGTTATTTATTTTTCGTTTAGCTGCGTTGGGTATGGTGATGTTTGGTGCGCTCGCTGAAATGCCATTTATTTGGAAACTCGCAGACTTATCGATGGGCTTAATGGCGATAACTAATCTAATTGCGATCCTTTTATTATCGGGTATCGCTTTCAAACTTGCTAAAGATTATAACCAGCAGTTAGTTGCAGGCAAAATACCGACTTTTGATATCAATCAACACCCTGAATTAAAGAAACAGTTTGAGGAAGGGATATGGGAAAAAGAAGAAGTTGATAAGTGGGTTGAGAAAGAAACATCTCGCTAATACAAAACATTTTAAGCATAAAATTCTTAGGTGATAGCCTGAGAATTTTTTTTATGAAATATTATCAATGCGTAATAAGAATAAGCGCTTGCATTATAATTATTTGAGCTATAAGGTTTTTTAAGGTGATAAAATAAATGTATTATTACAATAAATACCAATTTCGAAACTAAATAGCTGAGAAAATTATGAAATTGAATCAGTATGCCGCAACGCTGTATGGGGTTATATCAATCTTGTTGTGGAGCACAATGGTAGGGCTGATCCGTAGTGTAAGTGAAAACTTTGGGCCTGTGGGTGGTGCTGCATTAGTGTATACAGTCGGTTCGCTTGTATTGGTACTCGTTATGGGGATACCAAAAATAACGAAATATCCTAAACGCTATTTGCTTTGGGGAACGGTGTTATTTGTTAGCTATGAAATCTGTTTTGTTTTGGCGTTAGGATTAGCTAATAACCGGCAACAAGCTATTGAACTTGGTATGGTGAATTATTTGTGGCCAAGTTTTACTATCGCACTTGCTGTGTTTTTTAACCGCCAGCGTTTCACTTTATTATTAGGATTAGGGTTGGTTTTAGCTTTTATGGGGTTGATCTGGGTAATTTCAGGCAATCAGCCATTGTCGGTGCAAACTATTTTGGCAAATATACAAAGTAACCCACTTTGTTATTTTTTAGCTTTTATTGGAGCCATTGTTTGGTCATTTTATAGTAATGTTACCAAGCGTATTTCTGGTGGTCACAATGGCATGGTATTATTTTTCATCATGACTTCTATTGGGTTATGGATTTTGTATTTTTTTAGTACGCCAACAGCGTTTATTATCAATAGCGAAAGCCTGTTGTTATTACTCGTTGCCTCTATTGCGACTGGTGGGGCGAATGCATTATGGACATTTGCGGTTATCAAGGGCAATGTGGCTTTTCTAGGGACGCTTTCTTATTTCACTCCAGTTATATCGACAGCATTCGCGTCTATGTTGTTAAGTACTGCATTAACGTTAAGTTTTTGGCAAGGTGTGTTAATGGTGACAATGGGGTCGGTGATTTGCTTTTTAGCGACTAGGCAAAAACCAATACACGGTTAAAAATGGCAGCGCATACTGGTGTAAGCGCTGCAACGGAAAATATACTGAAGTGAAATTTTTTGCGGGCTTATACATTAATAAACTTATTAATGGCGACAGCAACACCATCTTCATCATTGGTTGTGGTGACAAATTTAACCATTTGGCGAATTGGCTCTAAAGCATTGCCCATTGCGACAGAAACACTGGCGTATTGCAGCATTTGAATATCATTGTTTTGGTCTCCAATACTCATGACTTTGTCCGGTGTAATGCCTAGTTTTTCACAGATACATTCTAACGCTGCGCCTTTACTTGAGGTTTTATTTGATACCTCAAGGAAATATGGGCTTGTTCGAGTTAAAGAGTAATTATCAAAGACATTCTCTGGAATATAGCTGATACCCATATCTAATTTTTCTGGATGGTCAATTATCATAAACTTAGTAAATTCCAGAGAAGAGTCCATTTCATTAACGGGGCAATAGATAAGCGGAGTGTGGGTTAGATAAGCATCTGCCACCGTATAGTGACTAATATGGCGGTTTGCCGTGAACATGCTGTTATCCGCAAGAGCATGCATGTGGACCCCAACATTTCTAGCCAGTTCCTCAAAATATTGGAAGTCAGCGAAATCTAACAAATTTTCTGCCAGATGACTGCCATCATTGGCTTGGTGAATGACACTACCATTATTACTAATACAGTAGTTATCCGCTGTATTTAAATCTAATTCCCGCAGGTAGGGGGATATACCCGAAAATGGCCTACCGGAGGCTAAAATAATATGGACACCTTTTTGCTTAGCTTGTGTGATGGCCTCTTTTACTACGGGAGATATTTGGTGTTGGGAGTTAAGTAATGTGCCATCTAAATCAATGGCGACCAGTTTGATTGACATCCAATGCCTCCTAAAATTCGTGCTTTCTGCCAATACCTTACTCCAATTATTCGGAATGTAAATTATACAAATAGTTATAATTTTTACGCGTACTAGAATAATGAGTATTTGATGTGAAATTGAACAGAATATAACGCAGGAACTCTGTTCAATAGTCAAAGGTTGAAATGACAATGTTTTATAGCATTAGTGTGTGAATCAATAGATTAATGCGGCTAAAATATTCTCACTCATAATTATGAATCAAATGAAGCGGTTGCTTAACATCTAATTGGATTTGGTCATTCTGTCTAAAATCAAATGGCGTAATGCCATATTCCTTACGAAACATATAGGTAAAGTGGGACTGTGACCCAAAACCAAAATCCAGTGCGATATCGAAAATAGACTGGTTGCTGTTGCGCAGTAAGTTAACCGCACCAGCAAGACGGCGTTGGCGGATGTATTTACCCAGTGAAATCCCTGTGACTTCTTTAAAAATTTTTTGCATATGCCAAAGTGAATAGCCTGAATAAGCCGCGAGCTCTTCTAAGTGGATCACGCGCCCTAAGTGTTCTTCTATCCATTTACTCAAAGCATAAACAAGTGCTAAGTGGTTATCTTGTGGCATCTCAAATGTTTTCTAGTTTTACGGTAGCAGAAGTATACACAACTTCATTTCATCATGACAAAGGCTGCTTGTGCGGTATTTCCTATTTTTAGGATAAAAAAAGCACAATCAGAATAAGTTAATGGTCAATAGCACCTAAAATGAGCGAAATTTTTGTAAAAAGAGGTCAATTGCATATTTTCCTCAAATTTAAGGCTCGAAATTAGAGTACCATTTATTTTATAAACGCATTACGTGCAATGCCATAAGTGATATCAATCATAAAATGGCAGTACCTTAGTATTGTAATCATTTGAAAAATAAAATCATCATAGAAATATGAAGGAATTATCGGTGTTTGGTCGTAAATTAATTATTGTTATAAGTGCAATCTTGGCCTGTATTTTTCTCTATCTTTTAGCGATGGATAGCCTGTGCGACCAAGGTGGAGAGGACTTTATTTTTGGTATTTGTCGTGTAACTGACTTGTTACCATTTTGAATTTGCTTTTTAATGCACAATCCATGATATTGAGTTGGGGTAACTATCCTGCGGTATCATTTTGTTATGTGATGAAAAAAAATAACTAATAGCACCAGCTTCTGGTTCGTAGAATAGGGTAAAAACAGCGCCAGAAGAATGTAGTGTTAATAAGAAAATTCAAATAAACTTGTGTCATTATCATTAGTTTGGGCGATAAAAAGCAAGTAAGAGGACGAAAGGGTAAAGTTATGGCGCAACAGCAACAGACGCTAAAGCGGGGATTAAAAAATAGGCATATCCAATTGATTGCTTTGGGAGGCGCTGTTGGTACAGGGTTATTCCTCGGAATAGCAACAACCATACAAATGGCAGGGCCATCAGTTTTACTTGGCTATGCATTGTGTGGGTTTATTGCTTTTCTTATCATGCGCCAGTTGGGAGAAATGATTGTTCAGGAACCGGTCGCGGGTTCATTTAGCCATTTTGCATTTAAGTATTGGGGTGGTTTTGCGGGCTTCCTCTCAGGGTGGAATTACTGGGTTATGTTTATCCTTGTTGGGATGACAGAACTGACGGCCGCAGGTAAATATATGCAACACTGGTGGCCTGAGCTCCCGATATGGGTTTCTGCCGCGGTGTTTTTTATTGCGGTAAATGCCGTTAACTTGGTTAATGTTCGCTCTTATGGGGAAACTGAATTCTGGTTTGCATTGATTAAAGTTATTGCTGTCGTAGCTATGATTATTTTTGGTTGCTACTTACTACTTAGCGGTCATGGTGGCTCACAAGCGAAAGTGAGTAACTTATGGGAGTATGGCGGTTTCTTTGCTAATGGTTTTAATGGGCTAATAATGGCTTTGGCTATTATTATGTTTTCATTTGGGGGCTTAGAGCTAGTCGGTATTACGGCCGCAGAGGCAGAAGACCCAGATAAAAGCATTCCAAAAGCGATAAACCAAGTTGTGTACCGTATCTTGATTTTTTATATTGGTTCGTTAGCTGTATTGTTAGCGTTGTACCCTTGGGTTGACCTTGATGGCAAAACAAGCCCATTTGTATTAATTTTCCACGAATTAGGGGATTTACTGGTTGCTAATTCGTTGAACGTTGTCATTTTGATCGCTGCGTTGTCTGTTTATAACAGCGGGGCTTATGCGACAAGCCGTATGTTGTATGGTTTGGCACAACAAAGTAATGCACCTAAATTTCTTGCAAAAGTGAATAAAGGTGGCGTTCCAGTCATGGCATTATTAGTTTCAGGTATTGCGACTTCTGGCGGGATTTTAATTAACTTTGTGATGGAAGGTAAAGCTTTCGAATTATTAATGTCATTGGTTGTGACGACGTTAGTTCTGAACTGGATTATGATTTGTGTTTCAAATTTGAAGTTCAGAGCGGCAATGAACAAACAAGGTGTTGAAACGAAATTTAAAAGCATTTGGTATCCATTTGGGAACTATCTATGCTTAGCATTTTTGCTGTTAATTTTAGGGATTATCCTGACAATGGACGGCTTGCGCATCTCGGTATTAATTATGCCATTATGGATAGCGGTTCTATGGGTTGGGTACCAGTTCTCAGGGGCTAAAAAGCAAGATTTAGCTAAAAGCCAACAGCTGAGCTAAATTTGATTTTCTGATAATAAAAAGGTCGGTGGGAATATCCCACCGGCCTTTTTATACAGTAATGAAGTACTTAAATTACCATTGCCAACGTAACCAAGCGAATAATACGTTACCGTTATTATAAGTTCCCGGAATATAAGTGGCTTGTAGCGAAAGTTTGTCATATTCCACTGATACCAGAGGAAGCGGTGCTGGGATCGGAATATAGTACATATCCTTGCGGGCAGTAACACTGAGAGTGAAGCCAGCTCCCATGCGAAAACCATCAATGTCCCCGGGGATCCACATTTTTTGGAATGCATAACCACCAATTGGTTCCCAATCATTATGTGAATCTTTAAATGCCATTGCATAGATAGCATGCCAGTCATTGTCTTCATCATAACGATATTTACCAAAGCCCAGACCCCAAGGGCGCTCGTTATATTCATCTGTTTTTTTCTTGTCGTACATTGCACGGTTGTGCCAAGTCACAGCGGGAACGTATAGCTCATATTTGTCTGAGTCCCATGTGGTACTGACATTACTTTTAAATGTATCCCATAAATTTTCCGATTGCTCTTGTGCAACGGCAGGCGATGATATGCAGATTGAGGCGCTCATGAGTAGCGATGCACCTACGGCCAACTGTATGTTTTTATAAACTCTCATTGTAAATCCAGTTCTGTATCGCAGATATAAAAATGATGATTAGCTCGCTAATGATTATCAGATTAGCATTATTATTATAATTTTGAGCGAAATTATTTTAATTAAGATGTACAGAATATAACAGTATTTATTACATAGTTAAGGATAATAATTGGCTGGTCATGGTAGAACCGTTTAATTTTGCCTGTTTTTAAGTAGGATAACCGATAGATAAATTGGATGTTAACTTATCAGATTGGTTATTGAATAGGCTAATTCTCCTAAAAATAACCAATAATAATAGATAAGGTATTTCATTTTCTTATTAATAAAGCCGTTATTTGATAAGAAAAAATGAAAGAGAATTTTTTAATCAAGAATAAGAGAAAACATTGTGTCACTCATTATTGTTGTATTTAACGTTTTGTAATAAAAAGATATTTTTAACAATTTAGGTGATTACGACTAGTAATGTTGATAGAGCAGACATTTATGAAAAATAGCGTGCAAACAAATCTAAAAAGTATGATGCACGTCAAATAATGACTTGTCTCAATGGGATGAAATGAGTGTTATAGGCGGCAGGTATAAGCTGCTGCATGTCAACACGGGTAGGAGCGAGTACTTAAAGGTTTATAGCATATACATTGCTGTGCGTAACCTTGGCTTCTAACTAACAAAGGAACATCACCATGATGAAACGCCAAGAACCACTGACTGAATATCAAGCAAAATGCTTGGCTATCGCTACAGACAAAATATTATCACCAAAACAAAAAGCCAATTTTTTAGCGATAGAGGCCGATAGTAATATTCCTTACCTTGCGATGAGCCAACCCCTAGCGGATGCGTTAAATGAACGTGTTATTTGTGATATGTATGAAGGAAATGCACCGTATAAGCCACGTTATGTATTGCCCGATTATGTAAAATACCTCAAGCAAGGTTCAAAATACTTAGAGTTAGCCCCTGCTGAGGACTTTGATGACGCCCTTAATCATCTGATGATTTTGTACCACCACGTCCCTTCGGTAACCAATTTCCCTGTGTTTTTAGGGTATTTAGATAAAGTCCTCATGCCATACGTGGGTGAGTTGACAGAAGAACAACTGTATCCAAAACTAAAAAGATTCTGGGTGCAGTTAGACCGAACTCTACCTGATGCTTTTATGCATGCCAATATTGGGCCTGATGACAACGTTATTTGCCGTTTGATTTTACGTATTGATGCAGAACTGAAACAAGTCGCACCTAACCTGACATTTGTCTATCACCCACAACGCACACCAGAGTCGCTTTTCTTACAAGCGATTGAGAATATTTGTGAATGTAGTAAGCCACATATTGCAAATGATATTGTTCATAGTGCGGCATTCGATAAACAAGGTTACGGTATTGTCAGTTGTTATAATGCATTACCTGTTGCGGGTGGCGGAAGCACTTTAGTTCGTATTAATTTGCGCGAAGTTGCGTTACGCAGTCAAAATTCAGCTGATTTTTTAAATGTGCAATTGAAAAAGTATTGTGAGTTACAAATGGAACTCATTGAAACACGTAGCGCATTTTTATATGAGGAATCTAATTTCTTCCAAACCAGTTTTCTTGTTCAAGAGGGGTTAATTGAGCCAGAACGCTTTGCACCGATGTTTGGTATTTATGGTTTAGCAGAGGCCGTGAATATCTTGATGGAAAAAGATGGCGTGAAAGGCCAGTACCAAGCGAATTCACCAGCTTTACCATTGTCTTATCAAATTAGTGAACAATTGGCAGACTTTGTAGAAACAACACCGGTTAAATATGGCTATAAAAACCGAGCTATGCTTCATGCGCAATCTGGGATTAGCTCAGACATAGGAACGACGCCGGGGGCTCGTATTCCATATGGTGAAGAACCCGATCCTGTGTCGCATATTCAAGCCGTTGCACCTCATCACAAACACTATTTATCTGGGATCAGTGACATTTTAACCATCGATGAAACGATTAAACAAAACCCGCAAGCATTAATGCAATTGTGCAAAGGGGCGTTTAGTTGTGGGATGCGCGAATTTACCGCAAACGTGGCAAGTAATGATTTAGTCCGTGTCACTGGCTATATGGTGCGTTTGTCAGATATCGAAAAATACAAAGAACAAGGTTCTAGAAGCAATACTACCTGGTTAGGTGAAGAAGCGACTAAGAACTGTAAAATTACAGCCCGTCAGCAGCGAGTCATCAGCAATGAGCAATCGATGCGCTACGCTGAATAAGGTTATTCCTTTTTCCTGCGTAGATGGGCCGGGCAATCGACATGTTATCTTTTTGCAAGGTTGCAATTTACGTTGTTTGAATTGCCATAATCCATATACCATGGCGCTCTGTGACCATTGTGGGGACTGCGTTTTAACCTGTCCTCACAATGGGTTATCATTTGTTGATGGTAAGGTTATATGGGATAGCGATGCCTGCCAGCTCTGTGACACTTGTTTACAAACGTGCACTAAGAATTCAAGCCCAATGACAGTGTCGTTAAGTGTTAATGATGCTATCAATGACTTGAAAAAAAATGTTGTCTTTCTGAATGGTATAACCATTAGTGGCGGGGAAGCAACAACACAATTACCTTTTATTATTGGATTATTTAAAGCGATTAAAGACACACCGGAACTGAAACATTTAACCTGCTTTATTGACAGTAATGGCCATCTTGCTTCTGCGGGGTGGAGTAAGGTAATTGAGTATACTGATGGCGTAATGATTGACTTAAAATCATGGAGCGATGAGTGTGCCTTAAGATTAACTGGGAAAGATAACCAACGTGTATTTCAATCAATTCAATTTCTGGCACAAGCGGGAAAATTGTATGAATTGCGTTTATTATATATTCCTCAGCAAACAGATTATCTAGAACATATTGATAAACTGGCTGATTTCTTAAATCAACTTCCTGCAAAAACACGAATAAAAGTTAATGCTTTTCAGCAACATGGCGTAAAAAATGAAGCGGCTAACTGGCCTGCGGCAACCCAAACGGAAGTAGAGACATTTGTCCAGCTATTAAAACAGCGAGGTGTCGGTAATATTCATTTGCCTAATGTGTACTTATAAGTCACGTTAATTTTTCCTGTGTAATATATTTCCCCTTTTTATCTAAGTCATTAAAATTCATTCACTAACCGCTGGTATTTGTTAAATGATATGAGACAATCAAGGTGGTTTTATTGTTTGATTTAAAATGATTTCAGTAAACCTCGCTTATCAATCTATTCAAATGCTTTAGCCGAAAAGGGGAATCACTCATGAGGATCAATGCGTTAACCATAGCCGGAACAGACCCATCGGGTGGGGCGGGTATTCAGGCGGATTTAAAAACTTTCTCTGCGTTAGAGGCTTATGGTACGAGTGTGATGACGGCATTGGTGGCTCAAAATACCCGAGGCGTGCAATCCGTCCAAGACTTACCCCCTGAATTTGTGGCGGCACAATTAGACTCTGTTCTCAGTGATGTGCGAATTGATAGCGCAAAAATCGGCATGTTATTTAACCAAAGTAATATCGCAGTTGTGGCGAAGGCGCTGAAGCAATATCCAATTCCGTATGTGGTATTGGATACTGTAATGGTGGCTAAAAGTGGCGACCCGTTACTATTACCCGATGCGGTTGATGCACTGCGCCAACAATTATTGCCCCTCGTTTCTATAATTACACCGAATCTCCCTGAAGCCGCGGTATTACTAGACGAAAAAGTTGCACAAACAGAAAGCCAAATGTTGACTCAGGGGTATAAATTACTTGAAAAAGGTTGCCAAGCGGTGTTGATGAAAGGCGGGCACCTAAGTGATGCTGAAAGCCCTGATTGGTTAATCACACCTGAAGGTGAATGGCGCTTTACCTCTATTCGCGTAAATACTAAAAATACCCATGGTACTGGGTGTACTTTGTCAGCGGCTTTGGCTGCTCTGCGCCCTCGTTGCTCTGATTGGCAAGAAGCGGTTACGCAGGCTAAAGCCTATTTACAAGCTGCGTTAGAGCAAGCGGACAGTTTAGAAGTTGGCAAGGGGATTGGCCCAGTACACCACTTCCATGCATGGTGGTAGCCTGTAATGATTGAAAGCCCGAACACTAGGGCTTTCTCGTTATATTTTAAGCTAATAAGTTACATTGAGGCGGCAACCGGCACTGAATAGCATTCGGCTGCACTGCGAACGTAAAGGTATCTCCCGATAATGGCTCACCATCAAGGTTTAAGATCATATCGTGAGGAGATGAAATTTTTACCCATGATAATTGCCTTTCGACCAAGTGCTCGTTTTTATCGTCTGAAAATAGGTTTGCTAAAAATGCGGGTATGACATCCCTTGCAGGAATAATCAGTAAATTTAATGCGCCATCATTAATCAGTGCTTGCGGTGTCAGTTGTTGTCCTCCGCCCGCTTGGCGGCCGTTTCCGACAGCGATGACCAACGTTTCACCTTCCCAACTAAAGTTTTCGCCCTCAATGCGGCAAATATCCGTTTTCAGCGTATCAGGGCGCAATAAGCCATTTATCACGTAAGCGGCACCGCCCAATGCTGATTTCAGTGCTTCAGGCGTTTCGGTGGTAATACGCGTCCCAAAGCCGCCAGTTGCCATATTGAGAAAATAATATTGCTTATTGACTTGCGCAATATCAATGGGAACTGCTTTACCTTTTAATGAGAGAGCAAGGGCGGCTTCAATATCCAGTGGAATATTCGCGCTGGTGGCAAAATCATTTGCCGTTCCCATCGGGAGAATTCCTAAAGTAGGGCGAGAGTCACTCGGGAACTTCATCAAGGTACTGGCAACCGCATTTACTGTGCCGTCACCTCCTGCGGCAATGATGGTATCAACGCCGTGTTTTATTGCCTGAGAAATAAAATAATAAGTATCATCCAATTCCCACGGAATACGGACTTGAATTTGATGGCCTTCATTACGTAAGTGAGTAATGGCCTTTCGCAGCTCAGCGTGATTGGCTTGTTTACCATTAAGGATAATCATGGCTGACTGATATTGATTCATATATACCCATCCATTCGGCTTAACATATGGCAAATATTCGTTAAAATGAGTATAAATGGATTTATAAGATATTGATGAGCTTATTTTAGATTTTTTACAGTAATAGCGTTAACAAGAGAAATGAAATAGAAATTGCAGATAAAAGAAATGGCTAGCTCAAGGGAGATTGAGCCAGCCAAGGAGGTGGTTCCTAGTCTTATTTTATGACTTTCTAGTTCTTCGTTTTCAAGAGTGACTATACGATATTGAATAGCCAATTGATGTGATCTGTTGCATAAAATTGGATATTCAGTGCACTTTTCAATGTAAATGTCAATAACGCGAATGATTCTCATATAAGAAAAAGCATATAAAGTGAAATAATATCATATTATAGATAAAAAAAAGCCAAAATATCAAAACGTTAAACGATGAGATTTTGGCTTTTAGCGAACAAACTATTTAAAAAACACGGAGTGGCGGTTAGCCTGCAATTTACTTTTCTGCCTGAGTTTGGTGAGGTGCGCGGGTCGTTGTTCCTGCTAAGTTACGGATCAACAAACCAAAATTAACATCGACATCCTCAGGGATTGGCAGGTAAACCACATGGCCGTTACCGGGTGCAACATCAATCGCTTCACCTTTGCGGTTTGCTAATGAGTCCAAAGTAAAGACAATATTACCCGCCGGGGTCATCATCTCTAAGCTATCCCCAACGCTAAATTTATTTTTTACATCAACCTCAGCCATACCATTGACACGTTTACCTGTGAATTCACCCACAAATTGCTGAGTTTCAGAAACAGAATAGCCATATTCATAGGTTTGGTAGGCATCGTGAGTGTGGCGACGCAAGAAACCTTCAGTGTAACCACGGTGTGCTAACCCTTCTAAAGTAGATAACAACGTTGGGTCAAAGGGTTTTCCTGCGACAGCATCGTCAATCGCACGTCTATAGACTTGTGCAGTACGAGCACAGTAATAAAACGATTTTGTGCGGCCTTCAATTTTTAATGAGTGAACACCCATTTTTGTTAGGTTTTCAACGTGTTCGATTGCACGTAAATCTTTAGAGTTCATGATATAAGTGCCATGTTCGTCTTCAAAGGCCGTCATATATTCGCCTGGACGTTTAGCTTCTTCTATCATAAAGACTTTATCTGTTGGCGCGCCCGCACCTAGGGTTGGTGCCACATTTTGTACAGGGATAGGTTCATGCACATGGACAATATTACCCACATCATCTTCTTTACCTTCTTGTACGTTATATTCCCAGCGGCAAGCATTGGTGCAAGTCCCTTGATTTGGGTCGCGTTTATTAATATAACCGGAAAGTAAACAACGGCCGGAATAGGCCATACAAAGGGCACCATGGACAAAGACTTCAAGCTCGATTTCCGGTACTTGTTGACGAATTTCAGCAATTTCTTCGAGGGATAATTCGCGAGATAAGATCACTCGTGTTAAGCCCATTTGTTTCCAGAACTTCACCGATGCCCAGTTAACTGCATTGGCCTGCACAGATAAATGAATATCCATCTCAGGAAACGCTTCACGAACCATCATAATAAGGCCAGGGTCAGACATGATCAGAGCATCTGGGCCCATTTCAATGACGGGGGTTAAATCACGAATAAAGGTTTTTAATTTCGCATTATGAGGGGCAATATTCACCACCACATAAAACTTTTTACCCAACTCATGGGCTTCCTGAATGCCTTTAGCTAAGTTTTCGTGATTAAATTCGTTATTTCGTACGCGTAAGCTGTAACGAGGCTGTCCTGCATAAACGGCGTCTGCGCCATACGCGAAGGCGTAGCGCATATTTTTTAATGAACCGGCAGGAGACAAAAGCTCTGGTGTAAACATGGTTATTCTCTATCTGATGTCAAGTCAGCACTCACTCATACGAGAGAGTGTTTTTAAGGGATGAGGATTTTACTCCTATTTGATAAAAAAACCAAATATCCCACAAGAATAGTATGTCTATTGATTGCTTAATATTCATCCCAACGGTAGCCGAGGCCATATATTGAACGAATAAAGGTTTTTTCGTTATCGAGGGACTCTAATTTACGGCGTAAATTTTTGACGTGACTATCAATTGTACGGTCCGTTACTACGCGGTGGTCGTCATATAAGATATCCAGTAACTGGTCGCGAGAAAACACCATACCTGCATTATCAGACATAAACTTGAGTAGCCGAAATTCAGCGGGCGTGAGTTCAAGTAACTGTGAGCCATAGCGTACTTGAAATGCATTCTCATCAATAATAAGCTTGGTTTGATTATTGCTATTAGTTTGGCTATTGCTAGTTGTCATATTTGGCTGGCAACGGCGTAAAATCGTTTTGACTCGAGCCACGACTTCTCGCGGGCTAAAAGGCTTACAAATATAGTCGTCAGCCCCAATTTCTAACCCTAATAAACGGTCAATTTCTTCGGTTTTTGCTGTCACCATAATAATGGGAACATCACTGAATTTTCGTAGTTCACGACATACTGAAATGCCGTCCATACCGGGTAACATTAAATCTAATAAAATGAGTGCAGGTTGATGTTGTTTAACATAGTCGATTACTTGGTCACCCCGTGCAATTAATGCGGGTTGATAATTTGCAGCTTGTAAGTAATCGAACAGCAGTTGGCCTAGCTTGGGTTCATCTTCCACAACCAAAATAGGGGTATTGCTCTGTTCAGTCATGATCATAAACCTTTGTCTTTTAATTGAATCGGTAAATTAATGGTAATTTTGACACCACCTAATGGTGACGGTGCTGCGGAAATTGTCCCATGGTGAGCCTCAACAATATTATAGCAAATGGCCAACCCTAAACCTGAACCGCCACTGGCGCGATTACGAGAACCTTCAGCACGGTAAAAACGTTCAAATAAATGTTGGCATTGCTCAGCAGACAGCCCCGGGGCGCTATCTTGCCAAATTATACTGAGCTGGTTGTGGTCTTGTGTGACTTGAATGGCAATTTTACCTTGTGGGTCCGTATAGCGTAAGCTGTTTTCCATTAAGTTATAGAATAACTGAGTGATGCGGTCAGGGTCTGCAAACACGTTGCCTTGTGCAATAAATTGCCGTTCAACTGAAAGTTGTTGGTCTTCTAACCGCCAGCGAGCTTGGCCTATCGCCATTTCAATTAAAGGAATGATATCGGTAAGTTGCATACGATAGACCAATGAGCCTCTATCCGATAACGAGAGCTGGTGGAGGTCATTAACCAGCTTAATTAAAGTTTGGGTTTCATTCAGTAGGGAATTGATTGTTTCGGGAGTGGCTTGCCGGACGCCATCTTGCACCGCTTCTAATTCGCCTCGCAGAACTGACAACGGCGTGCGGAGCTCATGGGAAATATCCGCCATATAATCACGCCGCATTTGTTCGTTTTTTTCAAGGGTAGAGGCCAGATGGTTAAAATCTTTAGCCAGTTGCCCAAGTTCATCGCGGCCAGACTCAGGAACCCGCGTGGCAAAATCACCATTGGCGAGCCGGTTAGTGCCTTCGAGTAACCGCTTGATGGGTTTCAAAAAACTACGGGCAAGGAACAATGTGGCAATCAGAGCCACAAATAAAGACAGCCCAGCGATGATCCAACTGGTATACATTTGTTTGGTATCAAAACGGCGGTCAAGGGCGCTGCTGATTCCCGTTTCATAGCTGGCAACGAGCCAACCGACGGTTTCACCATTGCTAGTAACAATAGGCTCACGGAGAACTTTGCTCGGTAGGGGCGTGTCTTGCCCGAAAATTAGCCGGTCTTGTGTATCATAAACCCAAAAAATGGTTCGCCAGCGCTGTCGCATCGGGCCACGATGCTGTTGATGTTCTACAGAGCGCAGAATGCGAAAGAAAATGCGATCATTACCAATCAAAAACCGCCAATTGCCCATTTCTTCATATTGTTCCGCAAGGGCGGAAGAAACCTGCTCAACGCGTTGTTGGTCATTTTCTTTAATATAGTCAATAAAGCCATGTTGAAAACTCATGCGCACGCCTTGGTGCATAATTAGCACTAGCAATAAGCATGTCGCAAAAATAGCTAAAAAAAGCCGAGTACTAACGCTATTTAACCTAAGCTTCATGGTTATTCTCCACAATCTTATGCGTTAATGACTTTTTGCGCTGCCAACGTTGCCTTAAGCTATCAAAACTTAAATACACAACAGGAGTGGTAAATAAAGTCAGCAATTGGCTCATTATTAAGCCACCGACAATGGTGATCCCGAGAGGTTGACGTAGTTCTGCTCCATCACCACTACCTAACATTAACGGTAACGCACCAAAAATGGCGGCGAGTGTCGTCATTAAAATAGGGCGAAAACGTAATAAACTGGCACGGAAAATGGCTTCTTGAGCGGTTAAACCCGCTGTTCTTTGTGCTTGAATAGCAAAATCCACCATAATAATGGCGTTCTTCTTGACGATCCCAATTAATAGCATGATGCCGATTAAAGCGATTAAACTAAATGGTGTGTCAAATAACTCAAGGGCTAATAATGCACCGACACCAGCAGAAGGCAAAGTTGATAAAATTGTCAGTGGGTGAATATAACTTTCATATAGAATCCCAAGAACTAAATAGACAGTCACAATAGCGGCTAAAATCAAAAATAATTGTGACTTCAAAGTTTCTTGGAATATTTGTGCCGTTCCTGCAAAAGACCCTCGCACTGTAGATGGCACGCCAAGCGCAGTCATGGTTTTTTCTATTTCGACGATGGCATCATTTAAGGTATAACCGTCAGCGACATTAAATGCGATAGTGGATGAAGCTGATAGCCCCTGGTGGTTCACGCTTAATGGCGCATTCGCCGGCTGCCAACGAGCAAAATAAGACAGCGGGATAGCATCGCCATCTTTATTGATAACAAACATTTTGTCGAGGGAACTGACATCTTGCGTATATTCAGGGGCAACTTCCATCACCACTTTATATTGGTTCATCGCTTCATAAATAGTGGAAACTTGGCGTTGACCAAATGCATTGTTAAGCAAACTGTTAGCTTCACGGACATCGATACCTAGCTGGGCCATTAAGTCCCTATCGTAGGTGATCGCCATTTCTGCGCCTTTGTCTTCCTTATCTGAGTTCACATCTGTCAGCTGTGGCAATTCACCGAGTGCTTTACGAATGGCGGGTTCCCAGTCACGCAATGCAGAAAGCTCATCCGCAAGCAGCGTAAACTGATAGCTGGCATTGGCTTGTCGACCTCCCACACGAATATCTTGTACTGGCATCATAAACAGGTTAGCCCCTGGCTCATTGGCTAATTTCATGCGTAACCGATTAATGACTTCAGCTGAACTTTCAGTACGTTCACCCAGTGGTTTTAATGAGATATACATAAAACCGCTGTTTACCCGGCTACCGCCAGTAAAACCGGTGACATTATCCGTCGCTGGGTCGGCTTTAACTTGCTGCATAAAACGGGTCATTTTTTCTTTCATTGACTGGAATGAAATACTTTGGTCTGCGCGAACAAAGCCCAGCACACGGCCAGTATCTTGTTCAGGAAAGAAAGTTTTCGGAACGGTAATATACAGATAAACGTTTAAGCCGATTGTGGCAAATAGCACCGCGAGAACACTACGGCGATGTTCGAGTACCCATTTTAAAGCGATGCCATAACTTTCTTGCAAGCGCAGCAACACACGTCCAAACCCGCGATGTTTGGCTTTGACGTTGCGAGGACGTTTCTTCAGTAAGTAAGCACACATCATAGGGGTGAGCGTTAATGAGATCACCAAAGAAATACCGATAGCGGTTGCAAGGGTAATGGCAAATTCGCGGAATAAACGGCCGACCAGTCCATCCATAAGCAGTAGTGGAATAAAAACAGCCACTAAGGAAATACTCATGGAAACGACGGTAAAGCCGACTTCATGCACGCCTTTAACCGCCGCAATAAACGGTTTTTTACCATTTTCGATATGACGCGAGATATTTTCTAATACGACAATGGCATCATCAACCACAAAGCCCGTCGCAACCGTTAATGCCATCAATGACAAGTTATTTAAACTAAAGCCACATAAATACATGGCCGTAAAAGTCCCAATCAATGAGACAGGGACAGCAACGGCAGGGATCAAAGTAGCGCGACCTGAGCGTAAGAACAGCAGCACCACGAGGATCACCAAGGCAACGGCAATCAGTAGAGCACGTTCCACTTCGGCTAGAGACGCGCGAATGGTCGGTGTTCTGTCTTGTGCCACTTTTAAATCAATAGCGGCAGGGATCATGTCATTGAATTCAGGCAATTCAGCACGAATACGGTTCACTGTTTCAATAATATTGGCGCCAGCTTCACGACGAATGACAATCAAAATAGCCGGTTTACCGTCTGCCATACCGGCAGCGCGTACGTTTTCAATGGAATCTTTAACATTGGCGACATCGCTGAGCTTTACAGCATTGCCTTGGCTGTAATGAACAATAATTGGTCGATAATCGGCTGCTTTTTTTAACTCATCATTAGTCTGTACTTGATAACGTTTTTCGTCATCATTGATATAGCCTTGCGGTTGGCGAACGTTAGCACTACTAATGGCTGAGCGCACGGCATCAAGGGAAACCCCTTGGTTAAATAGGGCGGTTGGGTTGAGCTCAACCCGTACGGCAGGGAGCGAGCCGCCACCAACTGAAACTTCACTAACCCCTTCAATTTGCGCAATTCGCTGGGCTAAACGGGTAGATGCAATATCATAAATTTCGCCAGTACCCATGGTCTCTGAGGTCATGGTTAAAATCATAATTGGCGCATCAGACGGATTAGACTTGTAATAACGTGGACGGCTTGGCATACCGCTGGGCAGCAGGTTTTGTGCCGCATTAATCGCAGCTTGCACTTCCCGAGCCGCGTTATTAATGTCTTTGTCGAGATTAAACTCAAGGGTAATAGTGGTTCGCCCAAGCGCACTGCTTGAGGTCATTTCGCTGATCCCAGCAATACTGCCTAAAGAGCGTTCAAGAGGTGTCGCAACGGAGGACGCCATGGTTTCGGGTGACGCCCCGGGAAGTGACGCTGTCACGTTAATCACAGGGTAATCTACTTGAGGCAACGGAGAAACCGGTAAAAATAGAAAGCTCAGGGCACCACACAAAGTAATCGCAACGCTAATCAGCGTCGTTGCTACCGGGCGGCTAATAAATAGAGCAAAGAAACGCTTCATTATGACACCTGTGCCTTCTTCGCTTGGCGACGGTCTTTAAAATAATGAGAAAGACGGTCGAACAATAAGTAAATAACCGGTGTGGTAAATAAGGTAAGGATTTGGCTCATAATTAAGCCACCAACCATACAAATTCCTAATGGTTGGCGTAATTCTGCACCGACACCTGTACTTAGCATTAATGGCAAGGCTCCTAGTAATGCCGCCATGGTGGTCATTAAAATTGGGCGAAAACGCAGTAGGCAAGCTTGGTAGATGGCATCATAAGGGGACATTCCCTGTTCACGCTCTGCAGCAAGGGCAAAGTCAATCATCATAATGGCGTTCTTTTTCACGATACCAATTAATAAGATGATGCCGATGACTGCAATAACATCAAGGTCTTTTCCTGCCATCATTAAAGCAAGTAATGCGCCAACCCCCGCAGTCGGTAAGGTGGATAAAATCGTAATCGGGTGGATAAAGCTCTCATATAAAATGCCTAATACGATATACATCGCCACAATTGCGGCTGCAATTAACCAGATAGTGCTGCTTAGTGCAGCTTCAAAGGCTAAAGTCGCCCCTTGGAATTGTGTGGTAATGGATTTTGGCATAGCAATTTGTGATTCGGCCAATTTCACGGCATTGACGGCTGACTCAAGCGAAGCGCCATCCGCCACATTAAACGAGAATGTCACCGCGGGAAATTGGTCGAGGTGATTAATTGCTAATGGCCCATTACCTTCTTGAATATTTACCAAGGTGCTTAGTGGCACAATGGCTCCATCAGTGCCTTTTAGACGAATATCATTCAGCGCATCCATACCATCACGGGTTTGTGTGTCATGCTCTAATATCACACGATATTGATTTGACTGTGTGTATATGGTCGAAACCATTCTCTGCCCAAATGCATTATATAAAGCGTTATCAATGGCTGACATTGTGATACCAAAACGGCTTGCGGTATCACGGTTAACATTCACATAGGCGACTAACCCTTTATTTTGCCAGTCACTACTGACATCGGTGAGTTCAGGTTGTTGCTCTAGGGCATCTAACAAGCGTGGAACCCAAGTGGTTAATTCCTCTAGTGAACCGGCCTGTAACGTAAATTGATACTGTGTGCGTGCAACTTGCGTATCGATGGTGAGATCTTGCATAGGCTGCAGATATAAATTCACCCCAGCAATGTTATCCACGGATTGCTGTAGACGATCAATAATCGCCACCACTCTATCTTCACGCTCATCAAGGGGCTTTAAGGTAATTTGGAGACGCGCATTGTTTAATGTTGGGTTGCTACCATCAACCCCCACATAAGTGGTGACATTATCAACCGCAGGGTCTGCCAATAATTTTGACGCAACTTCCTGTTGCTTTTGCGCCATGGCCGCAAAAGAAATAGATTGACGGCTTTCAATTGACCCTTGAATAATTCCACTGTCTTGCAAAGGGAAAAAACCTTTTGGGATCCACATATACAGCAAAACAGTCAGCACCATGGTGCCTAGCGCTACAGAAAGTGTTAACCATTGGTGATTAAGAATACGTTTTAACCAAATTGCGTATCCAGCAACCATACGGTCAAAGAAACGCTCACACGCTAGTTCAAAACGGTTATGTTTATGTTGCGACTCTGGTTTTAATAAACGCGCACACATCATTGGCGTTAACGTCAAAGAGACGACAGCGGAGATCAAAATAGCCACGGCTAGGGTAATGGCAAATTCGCGGAATAACCGGCCGACAATATCCCCCATAAATAACAGCGGGATTAATACTGCAACTAAAGAAAAGGTGAGGGAGATAATGGTAAACCCGATTTCCCCCGCCCCTTTGAGTGCAGCGACCAGAGGCTTATCGCCTTTTTCTAAGTAGCGGGAAATATTTTCAATCACCACTATCGCATCATCGACCACAAAACCTGTGGCGATGGTTAATGCCATTAGGGTGAGGTTATTGACAGAAAAACCACAAAAATACATGACTGCAAAGGTACCAACGAGCGACAGCGGTACGGCAATGCCCGGTATTAAGGTGGCAATTCCATTGCGTAAAAACAAATAAATCACCATCACCACGAGGGCGATGGCTAACATTAACTCAAACTGTACATCATTAACGGACGCTCGAATAGTACTGGTTCTATCGGTTAAAATATCGACATTAACCGATTTAGGTAAGCTTTCAATTAATTCGGGTAACAGCGTACGAATGGTATCTGTGGTTTCAATGACGTTAGCACCGGGCTGCCGCTGCACATTGATCACAATCGCCTGTTCATTATTTGCCCATGCCCCTAAATAGGCATTTTCGGCACCTTGTGCAATCGTTGCAATGTCGCCTAAACGTACAGGCGCACCATTTTGGAAGGCCACAATAAGCTGACGATAGTCGTCAAGTGACTTCATTTGGTCGTTAGCAGAAAGCGTCACCGCTCGCGTTGGCCCATCGAAACTCCCTTTTGCGGAGTTGACGTTAGCATTGTTGATGGCTAGGCGGATGGTTTCGCTATCCAGCCCTTTGGCTGCCATGGCTTGTGGGTTTAAATTCACGCGAACAGCAGGGCGTTGACCACCGGCTAAGGTGACTAAACCCACTCCATTAACTTGGGATATTTTCTGGGCAATTCGCGTTTCAATAATATCCTGTACCTGCGTTAATGGCATCGCATCAGAGGTGACCGCTAAGGTGAGTACAGGCGGGTCAGCAGGGTTTACCTTATTATAAATCGGAGGATAGGGTAAATCCGAAGGCAGTAAACTACTGGCGGAATTAATCGCTGCTTGGACTTCTTGTTCGGCAACCTCTAGAGGCAACGTTAATTGGAACATCAGTGTTATAACTGATGCTCCTCCTGAACTTTGCGATGACATCTGTTTAAGACCCGACATTTGCCCAAACTGGGTTTCCAAAGGCGCAGTCACTGCAGAGGTCATCACATCGGGGCTGGCTCCCGGGTAAAGGGTAACAACTTGAATCGTCGGATAATCGACTTCGGGCAGGGCTGAAACAGGTAAGAAGCGATAGCCGATGATCCCTGCAAGTAATATAGCCACCATGAATAATGTGGTAGCCACAGGGCGCAAAATAAATAAACGAGAAGGCCCACCGCCTTTTAACATTTCAGGCTGCATTACGCTTTCTCCGCGCTATTGGCTTTACCTTTGCGGGGCTCTTTTTTGGCGATGCTTTCAGCGGTAACGACTTCGACAGTTGTGCCATCGGTGAGTTTATCAACACCATCGGTGATGACTTTGGTATTTGCTGCGAGCCCACTTTCAATAACGACTTGTTGGCTATCTTGCATCCCCACGGTCACATTGTGTTTGCTGACTTTATTATCATCACTCAATACCCAAACATAGTGACCTTCGTTGCCCATTTGCAGTGCAGCGGTTGGGATCACCACGGCATTTTGCAGCGTTTCAACTTGCATTTTTACGTTAACAAATTGATTAGGGAAAAGTTTTTCTTCTTCATTGGTAAAGCGCGCTTTTATTTTAAGAGTGCCGGTCGCAGCATCAATTTGGTTATCAGTACTGAGTAGCTCACCGCTTGCGATTAGCGCGATATTGTTTCTGTCCCAAGCTTCAATCAATACTTTTTCACCGGAAGATTGTGCTTGCTGGATCGCGGGAATATCACCTTCAGGTAAAGCAAACAAGACATCTGCGGGTTGAGTTTGTGTGATAACAACAAGAGGGGTTGAGGTTCCTGAAGAGATAAAGTTTCCGACATCAACTTGTTTTAAACCAACCCGCCCTGAGATGGGGGCAGTAATTTTACTGTAGGTTAATTGCAGTTTGGCATTATCAACAGCCGCTTGGTCGACTTTAATACTGCCTTGTGCCTGTAATACCGCCGCTTTTTGGTTATCTAGCTCTTGTTGTGAAATCACTTTAGTGCCAGCAAGCTTTTGATAACGCGCTAAATCTAATTGCGCATTAGCTAACGTTGCTTTGTCTTTAGCTAATTGCCCCTCAGCTTGTGATAGCTGAACTTCAAATGGGCGAGGGTCAATCTGTGCCAATAAATCTCCCTTATTGACATATTGCCCTTCGGTAAAATACAGCTGCATTAACTGGCCTTCAACACGGCTGGTTACAGTGACAACATTTGCCGCTTGCACTGTGCCTAAGCCTGATAAAAATCGTGGAACGACTTTTTGTTCAGCAACGGCAAACTGCACAGGGGCTAACACACGTGGTGGGCGGCCCATCGCGCTTCGCTGTGAGTTTGGTTTTGCTACGGTACCAGTAGATTGTGTATCTGATTGTTTTTCTTGATGATAAAAGTACCAAGAAACGCCAGCTACCGCAATAATGGCAATAAAAATGGCAGAGCGAATAAAAGGTTTACGTTGTTTTTGTTTATTCATTTTGGGTAATTCGCTTAACTCAAAAAAAGTGGATGAGATCCGTCAGGCTGTATACTAAAAAACTAACAAAAAAGAGTCAGTTAGACATATTAGTAGTTTAACGTGATAGGTACAAAGAAAAATGGAGGAAATATGAATAAGTGTCAATTTCTGTACTTGTATACTTCAGTGCTTGTAAAGGGGGAGAGCGGGGGAATAATTTTGTATCAATTAAGATTGCCCCCCGAGTAAATAGGGGGCAATCGATTTTATAAACTAGAAGCTTTTAAGACCGCAGATTTTTCGTTTGAAGGCTCTGAATTGACAGTCCAACCTTTCCAAGATAGAGGAATGAAGGCTACAGCAACCGCTAATAATGAGACACCAGCAACATAATAGGCAGGTGCCATGTGAGATTGCTGCAACCAAGCACCAGTTAATATTGGTGTTAAACCACCAAAAATTGCATAAGCCACATTGTAAGCGAATGACAGGCCAGAATAGCGAATTTCAGGTGGAAATGCGCGTGTACTGATAATTGGAGTGGTTGCAATCGCGCCAACAAAGAAGCCCATCAAGCCATAGTTAAAAATTAACGTACTCGCCGCAATATCACTGGATAATGACGAATAGAAGTAAATTGCCGTTACGGCTAATCCACCCCATGATAAAGTCATTGAGGTACGTGTACCGGTTTTATCGCCTAACCAGCCCCAGAAGATACAGCCTAATGTTAAGGTCAATGTCGCCGCGCAGTTAGCTTGCAATGCCACATTCCTATCAATGTTATAGATCCCTTTTAACACCACATCTGGTGTCATCAAAATGGTGACAACGATAGCGGTTGATAATGACCACGTCAGTGCCGCAGTGATCATACAAGCTTGTTTATGAGACTTAATGACGGTTTTGACGGGTAATTCTTGTGACAAGGCCTTTTTGGCTGCCAGTTCTTTAAATATCGGGGTTTCTTGTAAAAAACGACGTAAATACACAGAGATAAACCCAAAAACACCACCAAGAATAAAGGGAATACGCCATGCAAAATCATGAATTTCAGTTGTGGTATAAGAGCGCTCAATAATAATTGCGACGATAGAGCCTAATAAAATACCACCGGTGATCCCAGAAGTCAGTGTACCGACACCTAAACCATAACGTTGTTTTGGTGTATGTTCTGCAATAAATACCCATGCACCTGGCATTTCACCACCAATCGCGGCACCTTGCATAATACGCATTAACAGCAGTAATAATGGAGCAGCAGCGCCAATGGTTTCATAAGTAGGTAAGAAACCAATAACAAACGTTGGGAATGCCATTAAGAAAATACTGAGGGTAAACATTTTCTTGCGGCCAATTTTATCCCCGAAGTGAGCCATGATAATGCCACCAAGAGGGCGAGCAAGGTAACCTGCTGCAAATAGACCCAGTGTTGCCATTAGCGCGAGAAATTCGTTATCCCCTGGGAAAAATAGTTGGGAAATAATTTTTGCGTAAAAAACAAAGATAACGAAGTCATAAAACTCAAGAGTTCCCCCTAAAGAGGATAAGCCTAATGTTTTATAGTCTTCTTTGCCCAAAGGTCTCGCAGAGGGCTGGCTGGCGGTTTGCGGTGTCATTATAGTTTCCTTCTAACTACCTGTAATACTAAATTGCATAAATTCAAAATAATAAGCATTGACTCATAATAATGAGCTAATCATTTTTATTGGTGCAGATAAGAGGTATAAAACGTTGGATGGGTATAACTTAGTTTAATACACAGTATCTTTCTTGCATGAGTATATTTATAGCAGGAAATTCTATATTCTGTAAACCTCAACCCTAAAAACAAGAATGACATTCCAATTAGTTTTGATTTGTTAGCGTATTGATTTGGTGTGATGATAAATAACCTTATATGATGTTAATAATATGAATTTTGCAGAATATCGTATATTTAAATTAGTGAGTTATAGCGTTAATTATATTTAATTTAATAAATTCTTACTGAATTATGGTAAGTAAATATTACCTAGATATTATTCGTTATAATTAACTTTATTAATCTAGATAAACTAAATAACTATAAAATCATTTAATTAATAGATAAATAAAAGGGTTGTTTGCGGGATTTTGGTTTTTTAGCTGGGCTTTGCTGTCGGAGGGAGTGTTTTGTAAATTGCACGCGCCTAATCTAAGAGTAGGACGCGTGCAAAGCGAATTTAAACGAGGAATAGAGTGGCTAAGCCAAGGAAAATAAAGAAACCGCCTGTATCTGTGATAGCGGTGATCATCACGCTAGAACCGATAGCAGGGTCCTTGCCCAGTTTTAGCATAATGAGTGGAATAACCACGCCCATAATAGCCGCCATCAGTAGGTTCAAGATCATCGCTAATGTCATGACTGCACCCATAGCGATATCGCCATAAAGGAAGTAAGTGACGACACCCATAATTCCTCCCCATACAACCCCATTAATAAAGGCGACACCAAGCTCCCTTAACATTAAGAAAGAGAAACTATTGTTTTGTATCTGGTGCAGGGCAATGGCACGAACAATCATGGTAATGGTTTGGTTTCCCGTATTACCGCCAATTCCTGCCACAATAGGCATTAATGTGGCAAGGGCGACTAATTGGGAAATCGTATCTTCAAAAACCCCAATAACACGAGAAGCCACAAAAGCGGTACATAGGTTAATGGCTAGCCATGTCCAACGGGTTTTAACGGCTTGGCCGACAGGGGCGAAAACGTCTTCTTCAGGGCTTAACCCCCCCATACGACGAATACTGTTATCGTTTTCTTCACTAATGTTATCAACGATATCTTCAACCGTCAGGCGGCCCATTAGTAGGCCGTTGTTATCAACAACAGCCGCAGAAATTAAGTCATAACGTTCGAACGCACTCGCTGCGTCTTCGCCTTTTTCATCAGGCAAGAAGGTCACTGTGTCAGTCTTCATGACATCGGCCACTATTTTTTCAGGGGATTGCGTTAAAATAGTGGTTAGAGGTAATTCACCTTGTAAATAATTACTGTTATCGACAACGAAAATTTTGTCGGTCGCTTCTGGGATCTTGCCCCGTTGGCGTAAATAACGTTGAACCGTTTTTAGCGTCACATTTGGGCGTACGGTGACGAATTCAAAATCCATCATTTGACCGACGCTATCTTTCGCATATTGTAAAACTTCGCGAATACGGCTTCGCAGGCTAGGTTCTAAATAGGTGAGGAGCCGACGCATGGTGTCACGAGGTAAATGCTCAGCAATATAGGCTTGTTCGTCAACATGCAAGTTGGCAACGGCGCGCAGTAGTTCTCTGTCAGACATATCCTTAATTAGGCTATCCCAAACAGAAACCGAGGCCTCAACTAACACTTCACCACGTTCGTTATTATCAACAAGACGCCATAACGCGAGACGCTCATCATAAGGGAGCATTTCTAAGATATCGGCGATATCCGCAGTGTGTAAATCAAGTAGCAATTCTTTTACAAGACTAATTTTTTCACTAATTGCTTTGTCATCAATACTGACGTGTTGATCATTTTCAACAAGCGCATGGACGAACTCTTCGTCATCTAAAAATAGCGTCAGGATTTGCTGGCGAATATGTGCCAGTTTTTGAGAGTGCGGGTTGACTGTTGGCGCCGCATCGGTTGAGAAAGCAGATTGTGACATTTTAATCCTTAAAGCAATAGCAGCGCAAAAGCGCTTTTTATGAATTCGTCTGCGAGCGGACGAAATTTATTATCATTATTGTCGCCTATTTAAATAATATATCAAATAGTTGAGTCAAATAAGCGGTGATTTTCAAGTCATCAATGATGAATAATAAGAACAAATCACTACAATAATGGCCGCAAATTACTCATTTTCTGCGCAAATAGTTAACGACCAACCGGGAACATCTTCCCAATAGCCACTTTCCTTTTCTAAATCTAATAACATCAATGCATTTTGCACGAGATATTCAGATGGTAAATAGATAGTCCAGTGCCCATCATCCGTTTCTATCCGTAACGAAGAAGGGATTGTTGTAGATTGGCGTTGATTATTTAACAAAATGGCTAGCCGCAAAATTTGGATAAGCGGCATAAATTGTTTTCTTTTAAATAAATTAAATTTAGGGATATCGTCATACTTAATAGCCCTACGATGATTACGTACTAATGTTGCCAGTAATAGTTGCTGTTCTTGGTTGAAACCCGGTAAGTTAGTGTTTTGCAAAATATAAGCAGAATGGCGGTGCATACCACTATGATTAATACTTAAGCCAACTTCATGGAGCATAACCGCCCATATTAAAATGGATTCTAACTGTGGATTGAGTTGTTTAGGGTTTTGCTGCCCCCATTGGAAATAGAGTTCTTCCATCGTTTTTAATACACGTTTCGCTTGCTCTCTATCAATATTATAATGCTCAGCAAGGCTTAATGCAGTACGTTGACGGATATCTTGATGGCGGAAGCGGCCTTCCATTTCATATAAAACACCTTCACGTAATGCACCGTCAGATAAACGTAACTCTTTAATTTCTAATGAATCAAAGACGGCAAGTAAAATGGCTAAACCTGGGACAAATACGTGCTTACGTTCATTAGAGAGGCCGAGTATATTTAGTGCGCTAAATGACTTATATTTTAATGCCATTTGCTTGATTTCGATAAGGCGTTCACGGGTGATAATACCGTCTTTATAGCCTAATTCTTGTATTACACTATGAGCAGCTTTGATGGTGCCCGAGGCACCCATCGCGACGTCCCAAGTTTGTTTCTTAAATAAAATCGCAGTGCTTTCTAATTTTAAGCAAGCCCCTAGGTAGGCGCGATTAAAAAATTCAGGGTTGATTTCTTCATTTGGGAAGTAAGTGCGAGCAAAGCTCACACAACCCATACGGCGGCTTTCAATCAAAAGCGGTTCAAACTTCTCACCAATGACTAACTCAGTTGAACCACCACCGATATCAAGTACTAATTTGCGGCCTTTTTCGGGTTGGGTGTGTTCAACGCCCATAAAAATCAATCGAGCCTCTTCTTGGCCTGAAATGATTTCAATAGGATAGGGCATGATTTCTTTTGCGCGTTGCAAAAATAGTTTCACATTCGTTGCGACACGTAATGAGTGTGTGCCAACAATACACACGTTCTCAGGGGAAAATCCTTGTAACCGTTCGGCAAACAACGCGAGGCAGGCAAGGCCCCGTTCCATGGCTTCTTCACTTAATTCATTGGTATCACTTAAGCCATCAGCAAGGTGAACACGTTTTTTCAAGCGAGTGAGAACTTGCAATGCACCGTTGACAATACGAGCAATGACCATATGAAAACTATTGGAGCCTAAATCTATAGCCGCAATTTCTTGTGGTCTCGGTGTTGAGGCGTTGGTTATTGGCATATTTTTAAGCTCTTGTATCAGGTGTTTCGATTGATTTTAAATAATCATACACAGCAAGCTGGGCTTGGATTTTTCGTTTATTTCCGCGGGGAACATAATGATTACTTAAATCTTTGTCAACATAACGTGCTTTTACGGTATCGCTAAATTGCAGCTCTAAAATATCCAATACCCGTTGTTTTAAATGCGGGTCGACTAAACTAACGGCAACTTCAATGCGGTAGTCAATATTGCGCGTCATCCAGTCAGCGGAGGAAATAAAGACTTTTTCGTCACCCGCATTGGTGAAAACATAGACACGGTCATGCTCAAGAAAACGGTCAACAATGCTGGTTACTTGAATATTTTCACTATAGCCGACTTGACCCGCCACTAAAGAGCACATTCCTCTGACTAATAAACGAATTTTGACACCTGCATTGGAGGCATCATACAGTTTGTCGGTCAATTCTTTGTCGACTAGATTATTAATTTTTAATGTGATGCCACTTGGCCGTTCAGCGAGTGCATTTTCGATTTCTTGGTCAATTAAGGCCATTAAACGAATCCGTGTATTTTGTGGAGACACCATTAAATTATCGAAAGTCACTGGGCGATAGGGGTTTTCAATAAAACTAAATACCCGACGAACTTCGTTGGTGATCAGCTCATTTGCTGTGAGTAGCGAGTAATCGGTATAAAGCCGAGCGGTTTTTTCATTAAAATTACCCGTACCAATGTGAGCGTAGCGAACGATTTGCCCTTCTTCCATACGCGAGATAATAAACAATTTCGCGTGGATTTTAAGCCCTGGCGCGGAGAAAATAACATGCACGCCAGCTTCGGTTAACCGTTTTGCCCAATGAATATTGGCGGCTTCATCGAATCGAGCTTGTAACTCAACGACCACTGTGACTTTTTTTCCATTATGGGCAGCATGAATGACGGAATCGATAATGCGTGAGTCTTTCGCAACACGGTAAATATTAATTTTTATCGACAATACATTCGGGTCAAAAGACGCTTGGCGCAATAATTCTAAAGTATGTTCAAAGGTATAGTAGGGATAATATAACAGCACATCGCGTTCACGAATGGCATCAAAACCGTTACGGAAATTATCAAACCAGCGGTGACGCAGCCTTGGTAGTGGCTTGTTTAATAAATTTTTATTTCCCTCATTAGGGAAGTTAATAAAATCTTTAAAGTTGTGATAGCGACCGCCAGCAATCACAGAGTCATCACTGGATAACCCCAGCTTTTCACGTAAAAGAGCAACCATTTCGTCAGGCATATCACGTTGATAGACAAAACGGACGGGCTCTGCGGTTAAACGCTGTTTTAATGTGGACGACATTATCTCAAGTAAGCTCGATTCCATCTCTGTTGCGATGTCATACTCTGCATCACGCGTCATTTTCATCGAATAAGCATTAAGCTTATCGTAATCAAAGAAGCCTTTAAAAATTTCATCCAGTGTATAGCGAAGGATATTATCAATTAGGATCATTGACTTGCGACGCTTTGGCATTTCCGGCGGTAAGTTAACAAACCGAGGCACTTTATCGGATGGAATTTCCAATAGCGCATACTGAATGTGATTGCCATTGATGATTTCAACGGCAAGGTACGTGTAGTCATCTTTTAGAAACTCAACCAGATTGGTGTCAGGATTAATTAATATTGGCGTAATATGCTGGCGCAGGTTCTGCCGGAAATATTGACGTAACCAAATCTGTTGGCGAGGCGAAATTTGACGTTCGTTAATCAAGAATATTTGATTGCGTGCCATTTCTAATAGCAAATCATTATAGAGAATATCGAACTCTTGTTCTTGTTTGGCAACTCTTGACTGAATTCTCTTTAACAAGTGGCGAGCACCGCTTGCCGAACCCCGTTCTTCATTAATTAAAATACGGCGTTTAACGTCGGCGAAGCGGACTTTATAAAACTCGTCTAAATTATTGGAATAAATACCCAAAAAACGCATTCGTTCAATAAGAGGGTTACGCTTGTCGGCTGCTTCTTGTAAAACACGCTCGTTAAAAGACAGCCAGCTTAACTCTTTTTCATGATAGAGACGTTCTTGGGACATTCTAACTCCATATTAGACTCTTGTTACTTTGTGGCTATGATACCAGTCAGTTAGCTAAATGTGTTGTTTAATTGCTTTATCTTGGGTAATAACACTTTCTGGATTAGCAGATTGCTGTTTCATCGTAAAATATTGCTGCTGAAAAATACACATACGGATAGCGGTGTGATAACGGCCATTGACAAAGAACTCGTCGATCAGTTCGCCTTCAGTATGGAAGCCTAGTTTATTATAAATATGGATAGCTTTGACATTTTCTTTATCAACAATAAGATAAAGTTTATATAAGTTTAGTACAGAAAACGCGTAGTCCATTGCTAATTGCGCAGCGCGACTCGCATAGCCATGCCCTTGATGGCTCGGTGCAATGATAATCTGAAATTCAGAGCGTCGGTGAATATAATCAATCTCTACCAATTCGACTAGGCCCACTTTCTCACTGTCATTTTCAACGATAAAGCGGCGTTCAGACTGGTCATGAATATGTTTATCGTAAAGATCGCTTAATTCAACAAAAGCTTCGTAAGGTTCTTCAAACCAATAACGCATAACACTGGCATTATTATCAAGCTGGTGAATGAATGCTAAATCTTCACGTTCAAGTGGGCGCAACCTAAACGGATGAACTTGCCCGGTTGTCATAAAAATACCTCTATTTAGTTAGGAAAAATGTGTTGTTCTTCGATTACAAGGATAACATTTATTTACGATAAAATAATGACACAGCACAGAGAGATGATCACCTTGTTGAAAAATAATTCATTTTACTTAGGGGGACGCTGTTTAACTCAATACCGTTCTATGTTATTTCCATGTGAAATACGACGAAAAAAGGGTGGATATCCACCCTTAAGTTTATATTTTTCGCTGCCACGAAGGTTACTCGTTAGCATAACCTTGTTGCGGTAAAATTTGGTTATCTAACACAGCGTTACCTTTTTGCATTGTTAATCGGCCACTGATGAACCATTCAACAACTAATGGGTAAATCGCATGTTCTTGAGCTTTAACCCGCTCGATAATATCTTCTTCGCTATCTTGTTCAAAGATAGGCACTTTGGCTTGTAAAATAACCGGCCCGCCATCCAGCTCTTCGGTAACGAAATGCACCGATGTGCCATGTTCTTTATCCCCATTTTCCAGCGCCTTACGGTGTGTATGTAAACCGGGGTATTTAGGCAGCAAAGAAGGGTGGATATTGAGTAATTTTCCAGCAAAGTGGTTGACGAATTGGGCTGATAAGATACGCATAAAACCCGCTAATACGACTAAATCAGGCTGGAATTGGTCAACCTGCGCGAGTAATGCAGCATCATATGCTTGGCGGTCAGTATATTGTTTCGCATCTAAATAACAGGCTGGGATCCCAGCCTGTTGTGCTCGAACAAGCCCATAAGCATTGGCTTGGTTGCTGATAACAGCAACAATTTGAGCGCCAATTGCCCCAGAGCGACAGCTATCAATTAATGATTGCAAATTACTGCCACTGCCAGAAATGAGGACAACTATTTTTTTCATTAGCGGATCACAACCTGCTCTTCACCCGCAGGTAATGCACCAATTGTACCGATTTGCCATGCGTTTTCACCAAGCTTGTTCAACAGAGCAAGTGCATTTTCGACTTCTTGCTGTGGCAGAGCAATAATAATCCCCACACCACAATTGAAGGTACGGTACATTTCATGGGTACTAACATCACCAGCTTGCTTTAGCCAATTAAAGACTGCGGGCCATTGCCAGCTGCTGCCGTCAATAATCGCTTGTGTGTTGTCAGGTAGTACGCGAGGAATATTTTCCCAGAAACCCCCACCGGTTATGTGTGCAATGGCGTGGATATCGCTATTTGCGATCAGCTCTAATACATTTTTAACGTAAATGCGTGTTGGTTCCAATAAGTGATCAGCTAAAGGTTTTCCATCTAATAGCGTTTCTTCAGGGTTGGTTTGACTGACTTCAAGGATTTTGCGAACCAGCGAATAACCATTTGAATGAGGGCCGCTAGAGGCTAAAGCAATTAAGGCATCCCCAGCACTCACTTTGCTGCCATCGATGATTTCTGAGCGCTCAACAACACCCACACAGAAACCCGCC
Source organism: Providencia sp. PROV182 (assembly GCF_028480325.1). Classification (NCBI taxonomy): domain Bacteria; kingdom Pseudomonadati; phylum Pseudomonadota; class Gammaproteobacteria; order Enterobacterales; family Morganellaceae; genus Providencia; species Providencia sp. PROV182. The sequence continues at coordinate 247,748 of NZ_JAMPOL010000001.1, forward strand.
ACATCGTAGTCTTCACCATGGTACATACCAGGCATTTCAGCGGTTTCACCGCCAACTAATGCGCAACCAGATTGTTTACAGCCTTCTGCGATACCTGTAATCACGCTAGTAGCGGTATCCACATCCAGTTTACCGGTTGCATAATAATCAAGGAAGAATAGAGGCTCTGCGCCTTGAACAATCAGGTCATTGACACACATAGCGACGAGGTCAATCCCAATGGAGTCATGACGTTTTAAATCCATTGCTAAGCGTAATTTGGTACCGACACCGTCAGTGCCTGAGACTAAAACAGGTTCACGGTATTTTTGCGGTAGGGAACATAATGCACCGAATCCCCCAAGACCTCCCATGACTTCTGGGCGGCGGGTTTCTTTTACGACACCTTTAATACGTTCAACCAAGGCGTTACCCGCATCAATATCAACACCGGCATCTTTATAGCTGAGAGAGGTTTTATCAGTCACTACGGCCCCCAAGGCAATTACATTTTTGAGAAAAATAACATCATTGACATTATTCTAACAGGCTAGGCAAACGTTTGCGATAGCTTTGTGTTGGAAATTTTTTTAGTACTCGTGATTCAAAAAAGGGGATTGCTAAGAAGCCGTACAGAAAAATAATAAATGATTTTATTTAAATCAAATTTGCGGTTTAGCCAATTTCAACTTAACTGAGATGAGGTATAATTCTAAAAAAATTGTGTTAATCGTTGTTGTTTTGACCAAAATCAAGCGTTATCTAGTGGCAACCAAAGCTAAAAGAGGTATAATCCGGCGATTTTTTTGTCCGCCGCCGTCTTAAATAGTAGGAGAAACCCATGAAGATCGTTGAGGTAAAACACCCTCTCGTTAAACATAAACTCGGCCTGATGCGAGATCATGATATAAGCACAAAACGCTTTCGTGAACTGGCCTCAGAGGTTGGTAGCCTACTGACTTATGAAGCAACTGCTGACCTTGAAACTGAAAAAGTGACTATCGATGGTTGGTGTGGTCCTGTAGAAATAGAACAAATTAAAGGTAAGAAAATCACTGTAGTACCAATTCTCCGTGCTGGTATTGGTATGATGAATGGTGTATTAGATAGTATTCCAAGTGCACGTATCAGTGTGGTGGGTGTTTATCGTGATGAAGAAACACTGCAGCCTGTCCCTTATTTCCAAAAACTCGCATCTAACATTGAAGAACGTATGGCATTAGTGGTTGACCCAATGTTAGCGACGGGTGGCTCAATGATTGCCACTATTGATTTATTAAAAAATGCGGGTTGTACCTCGATTAAAATCTTAGTCCTTGTTGCAGCGCCAGAAGGTTTAAAAGCGTTGGAAGCTGCGCATCCAGATGTTGAATTATATACCGCTTCAATTGATGAGTATTTAAATGAAGAGGGGTATATCGTTCCGGGTCTCGGTGACGCGGGCGACAAGATATTTGGTACTAAATAATGATAAGCCGACTGAGAAGTCGGCTTTTTTTTGATTAATTGTAGAGACTCACTGCTTATTCAGTGATTAGCCATTTCGCTAAAAGAGGATAAAGTCACATGACTCGTCGCACCATCAGTGTTGAAGAAAGACCACCATTATTACAAACTATCCCACTGAGCCTTCAACACCTGTTTGCTATGTTTGGCGCAACCGTTATCGTACCGATTCTGTTTGGTGTAAACCCCGCGACAATTTTGCTGTTTAATGGAATAGGAACGCTGCTGTACTTATTTATTTGTAAAGGGCAAATTCCGGCTTATTTAGGTTCAAGTTTTGCATTCATTTCCCCTGTGTTGATTTTATTACCATTAGGTTATGAATTGGCACTTGGCGGCTTTATCATTTGTGGCGTGTTGTTCTGTATAGTTGCGCTGATTGTTAAAGTTGCAGGAAGAGGGTGGATCAACGTTATGTTTCCCCCAGCGGCAATGGGGGCAATCGTAGCTGTAATTGGTTTAGAGCTTGCTCAAACCGCTGCAGGTATGGCAGGGCTATTACCTAAAGATGGCGCAGTGGTTGATTCGAACACGTTAATTATTTCCCTGACCACATTATCAGTCACTATTCTCTGCGCGGTCGTTTTCCGTGGGTTTTTATCTATAATTCCAATTTTGATTGGCTTTTTAGCGGGTTATGCATTGTCCTATTTTATGGGAATTGTGGACTTTACCCCGGTTATTGAAGCGCCATGGTTTGCTATCCCAACATTTTATACACCACGCTTCGAATGGTTTGCTATTTTAACCATTTTACCTGCGGCCTTAGTGGTTATCGCTGAGCACGTAGGGCACTTAGTGGTCACGGCGAATATTGTTGAGCGTGACTTAATGAAATCGCCAGGTTTACATCGCTCCATGTTTGCGAATGGGTTCTCGACGGTGATTTCAGGTTTCTTTGGCTCGACACCGAATACGACTTATGGTGAAAATATTGGGGTAATGGCAATTACCAAGGTATACAGCACATGGGTGATTGGCGGAGCTGCAATTATTGCTATTTTATTATCTTGTGTTGGTAAATTAGCTGCTGCTATCCAATTAGTGCCGGTTCCTGTCATGGGCGGGGTTTCACTCTTATTATACGGGGTAATTGGTGCATCAGGTATTCGTGTGTTGATTGATTCAAAAGTTGATTATAACAAGCCACAGAATTTGATTTTAACCTCAGTGATTTTAATTATTGGTGTTAGTGGTGCGGTTATCCATATCGGTCAAGCGGAACTTAAAGGTATGGCACTGGCGACGATTGTCGGGATATTTATGGCATTATTGTTCCGTTTTATAACGTTTGTTAGGCCTGAAAAGCAATTTGTAACATCTGAAGTGCAAGAGCTTGATAGCAATAAAAAATAAGCCATGTGATTTTCCCCATTGCCGTTCGGTTGATCGAGCGGCATTTGCTCACCGTTCTTATTCATCTATCCGTGTTTTTTATGGTAAACTGCTAGATGAAAATTGATTTGTACAGCCAGAGGCGCTTCTGAACACACCATCACAGCTTTCATTACCACTATATCTGCCAGATGATGAAACCTTTGCAAGCTTTTATGCAGGGGAAAATGGGGCGTTGCTGTCTGCTATTCAGTCTGCTATTAATCAACCACACGGTAGTTATATCTATTATTGGTCGCGAGAAGGTGGTGGAAAAAGCCATTTATTGCATGCGGCTTGTGCTGAACTGTCTGAACAAGGCATTGCAGTAGGCTATGTCCCTTTAGATAAACGTGCATATTTTGTCCCTGAAGTACTAGACGGTATGGAGCATTTATCACTCGTTTGTATTGATAATATTCAGTGCATCGCGGGTGATGAAGAGTGGGAAATGGCGATTTTCAATTTATATAATCGTATTTTGGAGATTGGCCGAACTTGTTTATTAATCACTGGAGATAGGCCACCTCGGCAAATCGAACTGAAATTACCTGATTTAGCCTCTCGCCTTGATTGGGGACAAATTTATAAACTGCATCCACTGAGCGACGAAGATAAAATTTGGGCACTGCAATTACGTGCTCGTATTCGTGGTTTCGAATTACCGGAAGATGTGTGCCGTTTCGTATTAAAACGTTTAGATAGAAAAATGGGAACCTTGTTTGATATCTTAAACAAACTTGACCACGCATCCATCGTTGCTCAGCGCAAATTAACGATCCCTTTCGTAAAAGATATTCTAAAACTTTAGTAGACTAAACGAGTTGGCAGCCGCATAGCTGCCAAAATAGTGACTATAAGATTTCACAGACTTGCTCAGGCGGGCGGCCTAAGCGTGCTTTATCACCATTAACAACGATAGGGCGTTCAATCAACTTAGGGTTCTCATGCATCGCTTTAATGAGTTGGTCCTGAGTTAAGCTGTCATCGTTTAAATTCAATTCCTTATACAGCTCTTCTTTGGTGCGCATTAATTGACGAGCATCTTTAAAGCCTAACATTTTAAGGAGTTTTTTGATCTCAGCTACCGTTGGGGGTGTTTTTAAATACTCGACCACCGTGGGAGTGATACCCTTATCAGTTAAAAGGGCTAGGGTTTCACGACTTTTAGAACAACGAGGGTTGTGGTAAATCTTAATCGAATTCGTCATTATTTTAACTCCTTACGGTTTTGCATTTTTGTCACGTAATTGTAGTTTTCTAAGCGCATCAATGCGAGCGTCATAACGCTGTTGTTCATAGCTGCCTAAACGGCTTTGACGGCTAGCATCGCTGAGATAATTAATCGCAGTGTCATAATTACCCCGTAATGCCATTCCTTCTGCGTAAGCGGCGAGTTCTTCTGTACGTTTACCTTGCTTTGCAGACGCTTCGGCCAGTAAATCCCAGCCAATCGGGTCATCAGGGTAATCAAACGTATATTTATTCAACAAGGTTGTTGCTTCTTTATATTGATGATTATTAATTAATGCGTTGGCAAGGTTAACAATGAAAACAGTATTTTTCGGTGTTTTTTTCAATGCGTTTTGTAAACGCGAAACTGCTCTAGCAACTTGATTTTGTTCGATATCGACATCCGTCATACTATCAATAAACCAAGGGTTATCAGGTTGTTTCGCTAATAGCTCTGTCAGGATTTTACCTGCTTCTGCATATTTTTTGTCCTGAGAAAGAAGTAACGCTTTACCATATTGTGCCGCAATTTGCTCTTGTGCAGAACCTTTCCCGTAATTTTCAATAATTTGGTCTAAGGCATGTTTTTGCTCGGTGCTATACATGGCCAAAATACGAACGCGAGCTAACATAAAATCCAGTGATGATGGCACACTCACTTTAGGATATTGATTAGAGCGGTTTCTTGCATCCGCTAAACGGCTATCCGGTAAGGGGTGCGTTAATAGGATTTCAGGGGGCTTCGACATATAACGAGTTTGGTCTGACATCGTTTGCATAAAATCAGCCATGGCGTGTGGGTCAAAGCCAGAGCGCCTTAATGTCTGCAAGCCAATACGGTCAGCTTCTTGTTCATTGGCTTGGGTAAAGCTGATCATACCTTGTTGAACCCCAGCCATTGTTCCTGTTAAAGCGGCAAAACCGGCTTGAGGATTCGCCATCACTAACAGTAAAGAACCAATGGTCCCTGCAATCGCGAGAGGAGTGGTGCTTTTCTGGTCTTCCATCATTCGCGCAAGGTGTCTTTGCGTGACGTGAGATATTTCGTGAGCCATGACTGATGCGAGCTGGCTTTCATTTTGGCTGTACCGAAATAATGCGGAATGCAGCACGACATTACCCCCAAAATAGGCATATGCGTTAATATTGGGGTTATTGACTAAATAGAACTTAAACGGTGTTTTAACTGAGTCGGCATTTTTTACTAAGCGCATGCCAAGTTTGTTAACATACTGAGTTAACAGTGGGTCATAAATAAGAGGGGTACTGGCTCGTATTTGGCGTGTGATTGCGTCTCCCATAATAATTTCTTGGTTGATGCTAAGAGTGCCTCCCGCCGTCGTTCCTATATCGGGTAAGGTATCTTCAATTGCGCTATAAGCAGGTAAAACTGCACCGTTCATTAGCGCAGCGATCATGAAAGCCAATAATGGATATTTTAAAGTTTTCTTCATGAAACGTGAGTATCCCATACAACATTTAAATTTAGGGTAAGTACCGACTTTATTTCGGGTATGTTTAAGTAAGGCACCTAAAAACGCGAAAAGTTTAAAACACATGATAGCAAAAGCTATCGTAAAATCTGTTCTTCGGTATAATTTTCGTTACTTTAGGAACTGTCCTTTGCACTAATTCCCCCAGGAGCAATAAATGCTGGAATTGTTTTTACAGTGGTATCGTCGGCGTTTTGCTGATCCACAAGCCATAGCCCTCTTTACATTACTCGTATCGGGGTTTGTGATCATCTTCTTTTTCAGCAGTATACTGGCTCCATTGCTGGCGGCAATTGCTTTAGCTTATTTACTTGAATGGCCAACCAATTTATTACAGCGTATAGGGTTATCTCGTTCAGTTGCTGTCGGTATTATTTTGACCTTATTCGCTGGAATAAGTGCCATGGTTATTTTAATTATTGCGCCGACGGCATGGCAGCAAGGGATTAATTTGATGGCCGATCTACCAAATATGGTTAACCGTTTCAATGAATTCGCACAGAAATTACCAGAGCAATACCCCGCATTAGTGGATGTTGGCATTATTGATATGATGGCAGATAACCTTCGTAGCCGCATGTCGGGTATTGCGGACTCAGTGGTTAAAGCGTCAGTTGCATCATTAATTGGTATTTTTACTTTGGCGGTTTACTTAGTTCTAGTGCCTTTGATGACATTTTTTCTTTTAAAAGATAAAGAACGTATCAGCAAAAGCTTTCTTAAGTTATTACCCAAAAATCGTTTGTTAGTGGGCAAAGTTTGGGTCGAAATGAATGAACAAATCACCAACTACTTACGAGGGAAAGTAACAGAAATGGTGATTGTTGGGGTGGCGACCTATTTATGTTTTGCTTATTTTGACTTGCGCTATTCCGTATTGTTATCGGTGCTTGTCGGAGTAGCGGTATTAATCCCTTATATTGGTGCGGTAGCGGCCACGATCCCAGTGGTTATTGTTGCGCTCTTTCAGTTCGGTATCGGCAGTGAATTTTGGTACCTAATGTTAGTTTACTTAGTGATCCAAGGTTTGGATAGCAACGTTGTTGTGCCTTTATTGTTTTCTGAAGCGGTAAATTTGCATCCACTAGTGATTATTTTATCTGTTGTGATATTTGGTGGGTTATGGGGCTTTTGGGGCGTATTTTTTGCAATCCCATTAGCAACACTGATTAAAGCGGTCATTCACGTATGGCCGGAAGAGCCAACGGAATCACAAAACTAGGTTAGGAATAGTGCTGTATGGGGGCATACAGCACTAAGATGTGGCGATTAAGCGTGTGTATTAATGTAATCAAGCACGATTTCGTGGTGGTTACTGGTTTTAAAATTGTCAAAGACGTGTTCTATTTTCCCAGTAGGGTCAACGAGGAAGCTAATACGATGAATCCCATCATAGGTTTTCCCCATGAATTGTTTTTCACCCCAAACCCCAAATTGCTCACATACTTGGTGGTCTTCATCTGATAATAAAGTGAAGTTCAACATCTCTTTTTCAGCGAAACGAGACAGTTTCTCTGGTTTGTCTGTGCTAATACCTAATACTTCGACACCTTTCGCTTTAAGTGTATCCATTTCATCACGTAGACCACACGCTTGAACAGTACAACCAGGGGTCATCGCTTTAGGATAAAAGTAAACTAATACGCGCTGACCCTGATAATCAGAAAGATTGATGAGCTCACCATCTTGGTCAGGAAGGCTAAATTGAGGCGCCTTATCACCGGCTTTCAATGGGTTCATTACATATATCTCCGTTAACTTTGCATGTTGGGGTTGTTAACAATACTTATGTTGCCTTTAGCATTTAGCATTGTACACAGTTGTTGAAATTTATTTTTTATGATTATGCCATTATCGTCCAACGGGTCGTGTGCAGTAATCTGAATCTCCAGTTGAGCGGGCATATCATTATTGGCTGGTTGTGTTTTAGAAACAAGCTCTGCGATATTACACTGCGAGGTTGTGAATAAATTTGTGAATTGCTCGACAATACGGGGTGCATCGTCAACAACAACATTCACTGTTACTGTCGATGGGTAATAGGTTGTTTGAACACTCTGGGTTCTTTTCATTACGATGAGCAAATCGAGCTCGGCGCCCTTAGGTGGCAATGTCGCCTCTAAAAGGGTGATAGCATTCCAACTGCCTGAAAGCATCATAATGAAGGTAAATTCCTTGCCAAACATCGCTAAGCGACTATCTTCAATATTACAATCACACTCGCTGACTAGCCGTGTAATAGTATTCACAATGCCCGGACGATCTGTTCCCAGCGCAGTAATGACAAGAAATTGCTGTTCAGTCTTAGGCAAAGTCTATTCCTTAGTATTTTAATTATGTCAGTTAAACATTTGATTAGAATATAGCAGTAAAATTCTAGCACTAAAAACTGACTGACTATGAAGGTAAGGAAACCATAAAAAAGACAATCTGCCAAGAGGGGAAATAGACTCTTGCGAGAAATATCAGTGAATTATTACTTCTATTTAAGTTAATGTGCTCGGCATTAACAAAATTCATTAAATTCTTGCTGTTGGGTGGTTTTCTTCTTTGAAATGAAAAAGTAACATGGTAGTTCAATTATTGAGGGGGTATCGCTATGGCTAATGGAAACGCAAATTATAAAGATTTTTTAACGGGAAGCATTGTTGCAGTTATCACACCAATGGATTCGGCGGGGCGTTTAGATAAAGCCAGCTTAAAAAAATTGGTGGATTATCATGTTGAAAGCGGAACAACTGCGATTGTTTCTGTTGGTACAACTGGCGAATCAGCAACCTTAACGCACAAAGAACATGTGGATGTCGTAAAAGCGACACTTGAATTAGCGGATGGCCGTATTCCTATTATTGCAGGAGCAGGCGCAAATGCGACAGCTGAAGCTATTTCGCTGACAAATGAGTTTGAAAACAGTGGTGTAGTTGCTTGCCTGACGGTAACACCTTATTATAATAGACCTTCTCAGGAAGGGTTATATCAACACTTTAAAGCAATTTCAGAAAACACGAGCTTGCCACAGATTCTTTATAATGTACCATCACGGACTGGCTGTGATATGTTGCCTGAAACCGTTGGGCGTTTAGCAAAACTGGCGAATATTGTTGCAATTAAAGAAGCAACAGGGAACTTAGCTAGGGTTCATCAAATCAAAGAACTGGTTGATGATAATTTTGTACTGTTAACAGGTGATGACGCAACAGCACTTGATTTCATGCAACTGGGTGGTCAAGGCGTTATTTCAGTCACATCCAACGTTGCGGCACCACAGATGGTAAAAATGTGTGACTTAGCGCTTGCAGGCAAATATACTGAGGCGCGTGAATTAAATAAAAAACTGATGGGGCTTCATCTTCAGTTATTTGTTGAACCAAATCCAATTCCAGCGAAATGGGGCTGTCATCGCTTAGGCCTGATTGCAGATGGTACATTACGGTTGCCAATGACACCGTTAACCACCTCGGGCCAGCAAAAAGTTGAGGAAGCCTTGAAACTCGCTGGGTTACTGTAAAATTTAGGGAATTTTAATGGCAACATTATTGCAAAAATCGAAGGTTATGAAGGTTGCTGGCCTGTCACTTGTCGTGTTACTGGCAGCCTGCTCCAGCGATCAGCGCTATAAACGTCAGGTCAGTGGTGATGAGGAATATCTCAATGCTGCGCCATTGAAAGTGTTGAATGTGCCACAAGGGCTGACATTACCAGAACAAAATGGTGAGTATGATATCCCTAAAGCCACATCAACAGGGGCAATAGGGAAAGCGTTAGACATTCGTCCGCCAGTACTGACAATTTCGCAATTAGCGGGTTCTCGTACAGAGGATAGCGCTCAAGCAAGTCGTTTGTTGCTAGAAAATACACCTGAAAATAGTGCACTTTGGTCACAAGTTACGATGATCTTAGAGCAAAGAGGTATTCCAGTTTCATCTAAAGATGATGGTTCTCGCTCAATTGAAACCGATTGGATCAAATGGGATCGTGCAGATGAAAACGTACCGATTGAGAGTCGCCATAAAGTAACAGTGCAACCAGAAAATGGTATGATGGCGTTAACGGTAACCAGCTTAGGCTTACGTCAAGGTGGTGAGACCATTACCGATGTTGTCGAAACTCAACGTTATAACAAACTGTTATTGAATGAATTAACCGATAACTTATATACGTTGCGTGATACTTCAAACAAAAATAGCATCCAAAATGCTTATGGTATCATTGATGTTCAAACAGGTAGTGATGATACTGGCTTACCTTTAGTTGTTGTTCGTGCGCCATTTGATGCAGTATGGGAACGCTTACCACACACCTTAGAAAGTGTTGGCATGAAAGTGGGTGACCGTACACGTTCAAGTGGTTCTGTGATGGTGACTTATAAAGGTTTAAGCAGTTCAGAATGGCAGGCGTTGGGCATTGATGACCCAACTGTGCCAGAAGCGGATTATAAAGTGCAGGTCGGTGATTTAAATAACCGTAGTACACTGCAATTTATCACCACCAAAGGTGTTCCTTTAACACAAAAACAAAATGATGAAATGGTTGCTGCACTGAAAGCGGCGTTTAGTAAAGCACCAGCCAAAAAGCAATAATTCAACATTTTTAGATGACGAATTAAACCGTAGCTTAAATACAAGCTGCGGTTTTTTTTATTTAAATTGGATGGGTTTGTATTGGGGTAAAGATATTAAGCTTCATACGCATAGGCTGGTGGTTATCAGCTCTGTATTTTGTTTATTTAATGCTTATCGTAACCTATATGCTTAGTTAATTATTAATTAGCATTCCATCAGTTTCAATTTTCCTTCTCTGGAAGGCTAATTTTATCTTTCATGTTTTCACTTAAAACAAATGGACAAAAAATCAGTATTTATGGTTAAGTAATCGTTTGCGTCCGCTCCGGAATTTTATTATCATGATTAGCAGTCAATTATAAAATATTGAATATCAGCTAGTTAGCGTTTTATATGGTGAATTTCAGTAACTGACTGAAACAGAGCAGAAAATTAACAATGAATAGGCCATTTGAATGGTTTTTGTTCTTCTGTTACTTATCTGAATCTGCTGTGCAGGTTGATTTTTGTTTAGTTTAATCACATCCCTGGAGTGTGTAAGATGCAAAAGAAAGCTGAGTTGTATCGTGGTAAGGCAAAAACAGTCTATACCACAGAGGATCCTGATCTACTGGTTCTGGAGTTCCGTAATGATACATCAGCACTCGATGGTGAGCGTATCGAGCAGTTTGACCGTAAAGGTATGGTAAATAACAAGTTTAACCATTTCATTATGAGCAAATTAGAAGCAGCCGGTATTCCAACGCAAATGGAAGCATTATTGTCTGACACAGAAGCTCTAGTGAAAAAGTTAGATATGGTGCCGGTTGAGTGTGTGATCCGCAACCGTGCAGCGGGTTCACTGGTAAAACGCTTAGGTGTTGAAGAAGGCATGGTGTTAAACCCGCCTTTATTTGACTTATTCTTAAAGGACGATGCCAAGCACGACCCGATGGTGAATGAATCGTACTGTGAGACTTTTGGTTGGGTGAGTAAAGAAAATTTGGCTAAAATGCGTGAGCTAAGCTACAAAGCCAATGAAGTGCTCAGTAAAATTTTTGCAGATGCAGGGTTAATTTTAGTCGATTTTAAACTGGAGTTCGGCTTGTATAAAGGCCAGGTTGTCTTAGGTGATGAGTTTTCCCCAGACGGTAGCCGTTTATGGGACAAAGAAACACTGAATAAAATGGATAAAGACCGTTTTCGTCAGAGCCTTGGTGGTTTAATTGAAGCTTACGAAGAGGTCGCCCGCCGTATTGGCGTGCAGTTAGATTAATTAATTTCCTATAATTTGAATGAGATTTTAGCCTGCATTGCAGGCTATTTTTTTAGTTATTAATCGGGCGTGACTGTTGGTTAATAAAATGTGTGATCCATGATGAAAGAGTGGTATCAGTAGTATTTATTTGTAGTTGCTGACTAAGTGATATCAATGTCGGTGCGGGAAGTGGGCTTTCAACTTGTAACTCTGGATGACCTAATACTTCCAGTGGTTGACCATCAGCGATTAGATTACCATTTGATAGATGTATTACACGTTGAAAATGGCGGGCGACAAAATCAAGATCGTGGCTAATAGAAACGACGCTTACCCCTTTTTCGCGTTGCAAGGTTAGCCAATGTTCAAATTTGCGCAGCCAAAAAGCGTCGAAGTCACGGCTTGGCTCATCAAGTAGCAATAGTTTAGGTGAAACAGCCTCTAAGCAGGCAACAGCAACCATCCTGCGTTGGCCTGCATGTAAATCTAAAGGGTGTTTATCCGCCACATCGGATAAGTGGCAAATTTCAAGTGCTTGCTGTACTCGCGCTTGAATATCACGTTTATGATGTTTTTGGCGTTTTAAACCAAAAGCAATTTCATCACGTACACAACTATGAAAAATTTGTTTCTCAGCTTCTTGGAATAAGATCCCAATATGGTTAGCTCTTTGTGGGGAGGAAAGAAGATTAAGCGGGAGGCGATCAAGCCGAATATCACCTTGTGTTGGGCGCAATAACCCCGCTAAAAGGCGCAATAGCGTTGATTTACCTGCACCATTATCCCCAACTACAGCGACCCATTCACCAGGGCGAATAGATAGAGATAAAGATTGTATGTTATCAATAGTTGAACTTGGCCAACGATAACTCAGGTTTTCAAGCTGTAACATATCGCTCCTTAAACATCTGTAGCAATTGTGCTTCATCGTGGGGAATATTTCCTTGCCAATACCCTAATTTGAGCAGTTCACCTACCGCACGCCAAGCATCTGGCATATTGATTGTTTCAATGGCATCAAGAAAAACATCATTTAAACCACCTGTTGCGACCATTTTCCCAGCCTCTAAAAAGGTTTTACCCGTACTCAGCAAAAGGAATGAGTCACAGAAACTGGTGGCTGGTAATAAGTTGCGCTCAAAAAAAATAATGCTACAGCTTGTTTGTTCTGTATAGCGTTGTAATTGCGTTAAGATGCGTTGTGTTGCACTCGGTGTGAGCCGACTAAAGGCTTCATCAAGTAACAGGAGTTTGGGTTGCATCGCTAATGCGCTTGCTAACACCACTCGTTGCGCTTCACCGCCTGACAAGGTTGCAGGATGGCGCGTTCGCAGTGCCCCACAAAACGTCAGTTCAATGGCAAGCTCAACTCGCTCACTAATTTCGTCGGGTGTTAAACCGAGGTTCTCAGGCCCGAACGCAATTTCCTGTTCAACGGTAAACGCGCAGCCTGAAAGTTGTAATTGGGGGGATTGCTGAACTAGTTGGCGTGATATAGACACCTGAACCACGGAGTTGTCAGCTAAGGGCGCTCGTAATATCTCTGCGGTTCCTTCGATTTTCCCCTGAATGAGGTCATTGTGCCAACCGGCGAGTATTTGCGCTAATGTGCTTTTTCCGCTGCCGTTACCGCCAAATATGCATAGCCATTGGCCTGCGTTTAGCTGAAGATCAATCGGCCCTAATAGGGACTGCTCCGCACCTTGTGGAATGAAGCGCATTTGTTGTAGATTTACCACCACAGAGAGAGACCACCTTCAATGAAAATTAACAGAACTAACCCATATCTAAGTACTGCTTGGAGTGAGCTATCTCTAGGCGGGTTTAATGTGGTGCGTTTGGCACAATAACGAAAACCACGCATATCTAACGCGGCTCCACGAATGCTTAGTTCACTTAAGGTATTACTGGCAAGTGGAAATAATAGGGCAGGTAACGATATAACACGTTGCCAAAAGCGCCCATCAAGAGGAACGCCTCTCGCTAATTGTGCTTCACGGATAGTGTTCAATTGCTGGCGAAATTGTTCTGCAAGTAATAACGGGCCCGCGAGTAGGTATGCAAAACTTGCAGGTAAACGGCTTGCAAACAAAGCACGAATGAAACGTTCAGTCGGTACATACTGCAGCCAAAGTTGAGAAGCGCTAATAATCGTTAATAACTTAAACCACAATGCCAACGCAAATTCAGGGCGGCTATTTTTTAATGTGGCTCCGGTTAATAGCTGAGCTAGCCAGCCACCATGAATTAACCAAAGCCCTGCCGCCATGGGAAGCATAATCCACGCAACTATTTTCCATCGGTGGCGTGCGGGCCGCCAAAATAATAAAACACCAAATGTGCTGCAACCTAGCAGAATTAATGGCCAGCTCAATGGTAAGAAAAGCGAGCTTACACTGAGCCAAAACCAAATTGTCAGCGAGGTAAATGGATGCATTTAACGGACCTTAGCCATATTTGGATAATTACGTTGGACACGTTCTGGTAATTGTCGAACCAATAACCAAGCAATAATGGCTGATGCGACTTTATCTGCAATATTGGCGCCTAATACTGTAATTGCCACCGATTCTAATAAGTTATCGCCAACAGCATGAAAATACGCGACAAAAAAGTCAGCGCCGCTACCGGTTGTTCCTGCAAACAAGTAAGTGCGAATGGGAACAGCAACGATCATCAACGCAAAAGTAATGACAACACCGGATAAAATCACTCTTGGTAAGGTGCGAAAACCACCTGCGCGAGCTAATAACCCAGCACTCAGGCCAATCATCATCGCGACAGGGGCGAAAGCCGCTGCAATTGGGCCGCTGAGTAAACCCCATAATAGATTTGTTAATAATCCACTCAATAGTGCAACCCAAGGGCCTGCTAATAATGCACAAATTAATGTTCCTATAGAATCTAGGAATATCGGCAGTTTTAACATTGAGCTTAATTGGCCAATAACCATATTAATAGCAATAGAAAAAACAATTAAAGTCAGTGTACGACTAGAAATAATCGACGTTTTACTCATGACAAAGTCATTCCTTACAGAAATGGAATAATAAAATTAGCGAGAAGTGATGATAAGCTCTTCATAACCAGACAAAGGGCAAGGTTCACGAGTGAAATTAACTTTTTCAAGTTCCCCAATAATCAGCTCTAATGTTGTTCTAACAGTACAACCCGGCATCATATGGCCACCGAGAACTTTCCCTTCTTCATCAGAGACAGACAAATGCAGGTGTTCGCCGTTAGCATCTAAAGTGCCAATTAATGAAACAATTTCGAATTTGCCTGTTGTGTGAAACGTGTTCTCTTGTCCTGCAAAACGCAGTGCGACATGAGTTAAGCTGCCGACGCTACTGGCAATAAATGCAGCTTGTAGGCTGTGTTGCTCAATTTTTCGTTTTAATGCTAAAAGCGCATCTTCTCCAGGCACTAAGCGGATAGCAATAAAACGAGCGTTTGAAAAGGGGGATAAAGATTGGTTCATATTGTTAATCCTAATCATTGTGCTTGCGCAGAGCGTCGCACAACCATGTAAATCATTAAAATTATAAATAATGCTAAGTTATGATTTTTCTGTATTAATTATTGGTGATTATTATACGTAATTGAGATGGATTGTCTGGTTGTAAAGGTATTTAGGACTATCTTCAGCAAAAGGCACCACAAGTTGGTTTTTATGATGATAAATATAAAAAAAATGCAGAAATAAAAAAATAAACAGTGATGAATATTCCGAATATTTAGCTTAAGTTTTGGTGGCGATGGAAGTTATCTGTATTGCCATGCTAATTTTATGTACAATTCGGCTTGTCACCGTGAAATATGCTAAGAAGACCTCTTTTGAAAAGTATTAAATAGATAATAAAGAACAGCTAAAATGTCGCACTTGAGTTAATAAATTGTGCGGAAATAGTAAGGCTTTTTATTAATGAAAATATCGTTACCGTAAAAATAAAAAGAGTTGGCGTTAATATTTGCTTCTTTGATGATGAGCCAATAACATGTTTTTAAATCAGTCTATTTGCTGCTAATAAATTATAATTATGCGTTTTACAGGGATAAATCTATGAGTCATGTTGATCCAACATTAATCATTTTACTGGTATTAGCCGGGTTAGGTATCATTAGTCATAATATGACAGTCACTCTTGCGATGTTATTTTTATTGGTGGTCAGAATAACACCATTGAATAATTATTTTCCATGGGTTGAAAAATATGGCTTAACCATTGGGATACTTATCTTAACTATCGGTGTTATGGCGCCAATTGCGAGCGGTAAAATAACGGCAAATGAAGTATTGAGCTCATTTTTGAATTGGAAATCGATTCTTGCAATTGTCATCGGGATCGCCGTTTCTTGGTTAGGTAGCCGAGGTGTCACATTAATGTCCCATCAACCTTCTACTGTTGCAGGCTTACTTGTTGGAACTGTTATTGGTGTTGCTTTATTCCGTGGTGTTCCTGTAGGGCCTTTAATTGCTGCCGGGATCTTGTCACTATTAATTGGTAAATCATAGTATTACGATGGTGAAATTGCTTCCTGTTATTATCGAACAGCTACATATGGTTGGCATGCGTCGTCTTATGGTTCTTTCTGGTGACAGTGCGTGGGTGGAACAGCAACTCAACGAATTTCAGACAGCCATTGATGGCGACTGGTTAACCATTTCAGCGAATTTGCCACAAGGGGTTTCCCCAGAGAATGCACATCTATTATTGGGGCGTGAATTTTTACATGGCATCTTTGATGCGCGTAAAGGTTTTCATAGTGAAGCCCTAGCCATGCTTGCTGGCACGTTAAAAGCAGGGAGCTTGTTAGTTTTATGTACTGCACCTCAAACTGAGTGGGCGACAAATGCTGATCTAGACAGCCTACGTTGGAATGAACAATTGGGGCTCATTCCAACACCGAATTTTGTTCACCATCTGCAACGGACTTTCCAAACATCTTCCGATATTTTATTTTATAAACAAGGAGATGAGCCTGATTTTTCATTACTAAATAACAAACCATTATGGCAAGCACCGACAGGCCAGCCAACAGAACAGCAGCAACAAATAATTAGCCAATTATTAAAAGCAAAACATGGCATTTGGGGCTTGATAGCCCCGAGAGGGCGCGGAAAATCTGCAATAGCTGGGATGTTAATAAAACAATTTATGGGAGAGTGTTGGTGTTGTGCTCCCGCCAAAGTGGCGACGGAAGTTTTAAGTCGGCATGCAGGACAAAAGATTAATTTTTGGTCCCCTGATAGCCTATTAGCGTACTGCCGCAGCAATGAAAAAATAACAGCAGATTGGCTAGTCATCGATGAAGCTTCTGCTATTCCTAATTATATATTACGTGAGCTGGTGGGGTATTTTCCTCGAGTTCTATTAACTACGACAGTCGATGGTTATGAAGGTACTGGGCGCGGTTTTACGTTAAAATTTTGTGCAAGTTTAGCTCATTTCACTTTACTGCAACTTGATAACCCAATGCGCTATGCGGCTAATGATCCCTTAGAATTGTGGGTCAATGAGGCTTTATTGCTGCAAGAACCCACCACTCAAACGGTTCTTGCTGGAAATACTGAATATAAAGCGTTAACTCAGGCATCATTAGCGGAAAATAATGAGCAATTAAAAGCGTTTTATGGCTTATTGATGAGTGCACATTATCGAACGTCACCATTAGATTTACGACGACTATTGGATGCCCAGCAACAACATTTTATGGTGGCAAAAGCCGAGTCTGATGATTGTACCTATTTAGGTGCATTATGGATGGTAGATGAAGGACAGTTAACCGAATCATTGAGCTGGCAAATATGGGCTGGGCTTCGTCGACCAAGAGGAAATTTAGTTGTCCAATCTTTAGCAGCTCATAGTTATTTCCCCATTGCGGCACAATGGCTATCTCGCCGAGTGATGCGTATTGCCGTTGATGCGAACTACCGTAGGCGCCAAATTGGTTTAACGCTTTTAGAAAAACAGAAAGCAATTGCTACAGAGCAAGGGTTAGATTTTTTATCTGTTAGTTTTGGATTAACACCAGACTTAGTCGCATTTTGGCAAAAAGCGGGCTTTCGGTTAATACGAATAGGTTCGCATAAAGAAGCCAGTAGTGGCTGTTTTACCGCGATGGCTATTTTACCTATTTCAAACCGTGCATACCAACTTTGTGAACAAAGCGAATCCCGATTAAAACGTGACCTATATTGGCGCAGTGATTTACAAGAGTTTGCGTTCGAAACGGATCCACAGCAGCAACTAGTGACAGATGATTGGATAGAACTGATCGGTTTTAGTGAGTTTAAGCGCCCAATTTCGGCGAGTACAAGTGCAATTATGCGTTTATTGAGGGAAGAAACAAACGGGCTTCCTCTCCTCAGACGGCATTTTGTATTATGTGAACCTATCTCCAAGATTTGCGCGGATGTCGGTATTACAGGGCAAAAGCAATGGTTAAAACGAGTAAGAGAAGAGGTTGGTATACAGGTAAAACAATACCAACCAGCACTTTTAGCTGAAATAAAGCAGAAAATTACTTCTTCTTGTCTTTAGGCCAATCGTCTTCATCATCCCAAAGATGGTTATTATCCTGATGCGGAGGGATTTCAGGCTTGTTATCTAAAAATTTTTTGGGGTCCAATTTCATCATTTCTTTGACTGAATTCCAGATAATACCTACCAATAAGAGTAAAATTATCCACCAGTAGTCGGCTAACCATTGCATATTCACCTTCCATTCGTCATTCTTTGAGCTGTCTGTGCGTTGATATCGCTCAGTTACCCTAGTACATACTAGTGTATGCCTCTATTGTGTTTTTTTGCATCTTTTCATCGAAACTAAATGATATAAAGAAAAATAAATATCTATCATTGAAACCTCAAAGATTCCTGAGAAAGAAAGCTATGGGAACAATAATCATTCCAATCGGCAAAAGCGACTTTTCATTAAGCGTGTTTACCATTAGAGTATACCATTGATATTATTATGAGTTACCACAGATTTTATGCGGCTTTTACCATTTGATTTATTTATTAGGGAGGGGGAGTAATTTTGAAAAAATTGTTCCTCATAGTTATTGGATGGTTAGCTGTTGCGCTGGCTTTTGCTGGCGTTATTCTTCCTGTTTTGCCGACTACGCCTTTCTTGTTATTAGCGGCATGGTGTTTTTCTCGTTCATCTCCACGCTTTCACCATTGGTTATTATATCGCTCTTGGTTTGGGGGATATATCCGTCACTGGCAAAAGCATAAAGGACTACCGAAAGGGGCAAAACCAAAAGCAATTGTATTGATAATACTCACTTTTTCACTATCAATCTGGGTTGTTAGCTATTTATGGTTAAAAATTGGTTTATTGGCACTGTTGTGTTGGCTGCTTATTTTTATGTATCGGCTTCCAGTTGTTGATGAACAAATTGCCACGAAAAAGAAAAAAGCCCCATAAATTATGTAGCGTAATCTATGAGGCGTGATAGAAGTTGCTCTGTTAGCTTAGAAATTATTCAGGAGCTTTAATATAGCGTTCGAATACATAATCTAAGTTACTGTTTAGCCAGTTTTTTCCGCAAATATCCTCTTGTAGGAGAACTTGTTTAATGACTTCTGGCGTTAAAAGCTGTTCAGCTTCATGGGATAAAGGCCAGTAGCTAATATGCCAAGGTTCATAGGCAACCCCTGCATTTTTTGCAGTGAAAGGGCGATAAAAATCAAATGTCGCCATGTTATCCGTCAGCCAGTGGTTCAGTTCAGCAAAATAGCCACCAGTTTCATATTCCCAAGGCTCTAACTGTAACGTTTGCCCTGAAGGAATACGTAATGGGTCATAAACATCTATTTCGGTTCCCCAATGGTGGCGGCTTGCACCGGGTAATGCAGACCAATGTAAAATAGCTTCACAAAGCTCGCCTTCAGAAAGCGTTGTAATATCTAAAGGTTGGCTTTGTGCATCAAGAACAGGGCGGAGACCGGTAAATTTTTCATTCCAAATTAACTGTTGACGTGAAAAATCACGAAATGCACTTGCCGATTGTAACTTGAACCCTGACTTTACAGCCACTTGTTGCATGGCTAAAAATGCTTTGGTGGCATTGAACTGTAGGCGATGAGAACCGCCAAGTGTCACTAAATGGTCAGTTGAGCGGCCTGTTAACATGGCAATAGTGATCATAATAACAATAACCCCATGACCCGTTCATAAATTAAGGCCAGCTGTTGCAAGTCTTTGACGCTAACGCATTCGTCAACTTTATGTATGGTGGCATTCAGTGGGCCGAGCTCAATAACTTGAGTCCCCATTTGGGCGATAAAACGGCCATCGGAGGTTCCACCGCTTGTGGATAACTCTGCATTAAGACCAGTTAATTCATGAATTGCTTGCAAAGTTGCAGTGACAAGTTCTTGTTTTTCAGTTAAAAATGGTTGCCCAGATAATGACCACTCTATTTTATATGTTAAGCCATGGCGTTCTAGCATGCTAGTGACCCTGTCACGTATTTGTGTGTCGGTCAATTCGGTGCTAAAACGAAAATTAAATTGAACAAATAACTCACCAGGGATCACATTACTTGCCCCAGTACCTGCATGGATATTAGCAATTTGCATGGTGGTGGCAGGGAAGAACTCATTGCCGTTATCCCAGATAGTTGAAGTGAGCTCTTGTAAAAAAGCGGTTGAACGGTGCACCGGGTTGTCCGCTAAATGGGGATAAGCAACGTGTCCTTGTGTACCCAAAATAGTTAAATTCGCTGTAATAGAGCCTCTTCGACCATTCTTTATGATGTCGCCTAATTGTGATTGGCTTGACGGCTCACCGACTAAACAGTAATCAACGCGTTCATTACGTGCCATCAATGTTTCGACCACTTTGACCGTGCCATCTAGCGCATCGGCTTCTTCATCTGATGTGATTAAAAAGGCCAAACGCCCTTGATGTTGAGGGTGCTTTTTGACAAAGCGCTCTGCGGCGACAACCATTGCTGCGACTGAGCCTTTCATATCAGCAGCACCGCGACCATACAAATGTTGATTGATAATTGTCGGGTTAAAAGGGGGTGTTTGCCAATTTTCACTATTGCCTGCTGGTACGACATCGGTATGGCCTGCAAATGCGAGGGTTGGGCCTTGAGTACCTCGATGTGCCCAAAAATTTAATGTGTTACCAAAATGCATTGGTTCAACGGTAAAACCGAGTTGGTTTAAACGCTCAGTCAGTATCGCTTGGCAACCTTGGTCATCAGGGCTGATAGAAGGGCGTGAGATCAGTTCTTTGGCAAGTTGAATAACTGGGCAATCCATCATAACCGCCTGATTATCGAATGAAGTTTTGGTAGTCATTTGCGCTAAACCCAACTAAGTAACGGTTGTCTGGAGAAACAAGTACGGGTCTTTTGACCATGGCGGGCTCTGCAATTAGCACTTTTTTCGCGCTATTTGAGTCAACCACTGCATTTTTTTCATCATCAGTCAGTTTACGCCAAGTTGTTCCTCGTTTATTTACTAACACTTCCCAATCAATATGTTCCATAAAGGTAGAAAGTAATTCATCGCTAATACCATCAGCACGATAATCATGAAACTGATAGTTAACTCCATTGTCTTCTAAGTAACGGCGTGCTTTTTTAATGGTGTCACAGTTTTTAATTCCGTACATGATATAAGGAGAGTTAGATGTATTGGGCATATGATTTTCCTCAAAAAACTAGCGATAATCCATACATAATGAGGCAAAAATCGCTTAGGATCTAGCCCAAATGTGAGAAATATATAATAAACTTATAATTAAATTATTCGTAATTTAGCTTTGTTAATTAATATAATTAGAAAAAATTATCTTGAACGCATATAAATTAAGCTAGCTTCAAGACGAGAGCGAACACGTAATTTTTTAAGAATATTTCTAATGTGAACTTTAACCGTTTCTTCAGAAATAAAAAGTAAATTAGATATTTCACGGTTTTTTAAACCCACAGCCATTTCATGTAAAATTTCAGATTCTCGCCGTGTCAGTGATGAGAGTGGGTCATTATAATTATGACGAGAAATAAGATGCTGATATATTTTTTCACTGAAAACTAATTGCCCTCTAGAGGCTTTCTTCATACTATAAAATAACATGTCAAGCTCACTGCTTTTTAATAAATACCCTTGTGCTCCTGCATCAATAGCGCCATATATATCTGTTTTAATTGTTGAAGCAGATAACACTAATAAGTAGCTATTATTGCAGTGCTTACGAAGTAATCGTATCGTTTCAAATGTTTTAATACCTTGAATATTGGTATCTATAATAATTAGATTAGGCTGTAGCTGCCTTGCAATGCTTAAGGCCTCGTAACAACAAGAGGACTCTGCTGTGACAATAAAGTGCGTATCGGTATTTATGAGCTGGCGCAATCCCAAGCGTATAAGAGGGTGCTCATCAACAATCATTACGGTATATTTAGACATAGAGGGTTCCTTTTTCATGTCTTAAAATTCAAGGTCTAGTTTGATACTTTCCATAAAATAGACAGTTTAATTTTGATATATTTATTATATTTAATTGGAGTATTAATAATTGTAAAATCAGTATGGGGAATTCTTAATGTTACTTCTTTGCTTAATATATTATATCCCTCGCTAATAATAATAAGATACTTGTTGATAATACATTAAAATTAGAAAATTCATATCTAATATTTAAATCAATATTAAACGGAGAAGGTATTTAAGATAGGGTTCATAATGTGATTAATTTTTTATATATATTAACCTCATAAAACTAATAATAAATTATTTTTAGTTAATATCTTAAAAATTAGAGAGGTGTTTCGATATAGTAAAATATAATCAATGTGATTACGTTTTACTCTAGCGGTGACCTAACTCTATTGTAACTGAAAGATTTTTCTGGAAATTGCCAGTATGATCATGATTTGCTAGAGAGATGTGTTTATACTGTTATCGCTCTTACCTTACTTATTTTGAAAGGACTTGACGATGGATGACAAATTAAAACAAAGTGCTCTTGATTTTCATGAGTTTCCACATCCTGGGAAAATTACGGTTACCCCAACTAAACCACTAACAACCCAGAGAGATCTCGCATTAGCATACTCACCAGGTGTTGCAGTGCCATGTCTTGAAATTGCAGATGACCCACTTAAAGCTTATCGTTACACCGCTAAAGGTAACCTTGTCGGGGTCGTGTCTAATGGTACGGCTGTCCTTGGGTTAGGTAATATCGGTGCTTTAGCTGGTAAACCTGTCATGGAAGGAAAAGGTGTACTATTTAAAAAGTTTTCTGGTGTTGATGTCTTTGATATTGAAGTTGATGAAACAGACCCAGACAAGTTAGTTGATATCATTGCGTCTCTTGAGCCGACTTTTGGCGGTATTAATTTAGAAGATATCAAAGCACCAGAATGCTTTTATATTGAACAAAAACTTCGTGAGCGGATGAAAATCCCTGTATTCCATGATGACCAACACGGTACCGCAATCATCTGTACTGCCGCTGTTATCAATGGCTTACGTATTGTTAAAAAAGATATTGGTGATGTGCGTCTGGTGGTTTCTGGCGCAGGGGCGGCATCAATCGCTTGTATGAATTTATTAGTCGCGTTGGGGTTGAAACGCGAACATATCACCGTTTGTGATTCAAAAGGAGTGATTTACAAAGGCCGTGACGAACGCATGGATGTCACCAAAGCCGCGTATGCAATTGAAGATAACGGCCAACGTACTTTGGCTGATGCGATTCCTAATGCAGATATTTTCTTAGGCTGTTCAGGTCCACGTCTTTTAACGCCAGAAATGGTGAAAACCATGGCAAAAGATCCTCTAATCTTAGCATTGGCTAATCCTGAACCCGAAATTTTACCACCTTTGGCAAAAGAAGTTCGCCCTGATGCCATCATCTGTACTGGTCGTTCTGATTACCCAAATCAGGTTAATAACGTATTATGTTTCCCATTCATTTTCCGTGGTGCGCTAGATGTTGGCGCAACAACGATTAATGAAGAAATGAAACTGGCTTGTGTATATGCCATTGCAGACCTTGCATTGGCTGAGCAAAGCGAAGAAGTGGCTTCTGCGTATGGCAACCAAGATTTATTCTTTGGCCCTGAATATATTATTCCGAAACCATTTGACCCGCGTTTGATTGTGAAAATTGCGCCAGCAGTGGCAAAAGCAGCTATGGATTCAGGGGTAGCAACGCGTCCAATTGAAGACTTTGATGCCTATATCGAAAAATTAAATCAATTTGTTTATAAAACAAATTTATTCATGAAACCTATTTTCTCTCAAGCTAAGACGGCGAAAAAACGCATTGTATTAGCAGAAGGGGAAGAAGAGCGTGTATTGCATGCGACTCAAGAACTAGTGTCTTTAGGTTTAGCTTTCCCAATTTTAGTTGGGCGCCCAAGTGTGATTGAAATGCGTATTCAAAAACTCGGCCTACATA
This sequence comes from Providencia sp. PROV182, assembly GCF_028480325.1. Lineage (NCBI taxonomy): Bacteria > Pseudomonadati > Pseudomonadota > Gammaproteobacteria > Enterobacterales > Morganellaceae > Providencia > Providencia sp. PROV182. The sequence goes on from NZ_JAMPOL010000001.1 coordinate 271,570, forward strand.
TTGAGTTAGGTAAAGATTTTGAAGTGGTTAATAACGAAAACGACCCGCGTTATAAAGAATATTGGCAAGAATACTACCAAATCATGAAACGTCGTGGTATTTCCCAAGAAATGGCGCGCCGTGCGGTGATTAATAACCCAACCTTAATTGGTGGGATCATGGTGTTGCGTGGCGAAGCCGACGGGATGATTTGTGGTACGGTGGGCAGTTATGGCGAACACTATGAAGTTGTTAAAGATTTATTTGGTTTCCGCGAGGGTGTTCATGCAGCAGGTGCAATGAATGCATTGTTATTACCAACGGGTAATACGTTTATCGCAGACACTTATGTCAATGAAGACCCTTCACCGGAAGAGCTAACTGAAATCACGTTAATGGCAGCGGATACAGTAAGACGCTTTGGTATTGAGCCAAAAGTGGCTCTGTTATCGCGTTCTAGCTTTGGTTCTTCAGATTGCGCATCTGCACAAAAAATGCGTGATACGCTAACGATGATCAAAGCACGTGACCCACATTTGGAAATTGATGGTGAAATGCATGCGGATGCCGCATTAATTGAATCTATCCGTAAAGATGTGATGCCTGATAGCCCATTAAAAGGTTCAGCAAATTTATTAATTATGCCAAATATGGAAGCAGCACGTATTAGTTATAATTTACTGCGTGTCACAAGCTCTGATGGTGTGACTGTAGGGCCTGTGTTAATGGGGGTTGCGAAACCTGTGCATATATTAACACCAATTGCTTCGGTACGTCGTATCGTGAATATGGTGGCATTGGCAGTGGTTGAAGCACAAACAAATCCACTCTAAGGGTTAATATTAATTAATTTGTGTTAAAGGCTTCTATGGTTTCATAGGAGCCTTTTTGTTGAAAATGATTCTCATTATCTGTATCTTGTGAGCTTGACTACATAAGATGGAAAGCATAATGATTTCAATTAGATTGACCTCTCGAATAGCCACTTTAATGGTTGGGTTATTTTTTCTTATTGGTTGTACACAAAAAATTGAGCCAACAAACGTACAATTGGATAGCCAGCTAACAGCAAGCGACCAAATTATTGACTTAGCAACAGGTAAGTCTTTAACACCTCAGCAATTAGTTGAGCAGCTTGCTCAATCTCCACGTGTGATTGTTGGAGAAAAGCATGATAACCACTATCATCACCAAATTGAGCAATGGCTTGTACAAGAGATGCCAAAAATACGGCCTCAAGGTGCGGTTTTACTCGAAATGCTGACACCGTCACAGCAAAAAGGTGTGAGTCGGGTACAGGCACAGATGCAGAGTAATCCTTATATTCGTGACGAAAAGTTACAGTCCGCCATAAAATGGAACAGTGGTTGGCCTTGGGAACAGTATGGGGCTTTAATCCGTCATTTGCTAAGCTCACCTTATCCATTACTTTCTGCAAACCTAGATAAAGAAGAGGTGCTTTCCGCCTACGCTAACCCATCATCAATAATGGGGCAGTATTCGACTCAGCCTATTGTTCAAGAACTCATCAGTAAAACGATTGAAAGCTCTCATGGTGGGGAACTTACAGCGGAACAAGTGGTAAAAATGACCTTTATACAGCAGTTGCGTGACCGCCGTATGGCAGAGTCGTTATTAAATGCACCTACACCCGCGCTCTTATTTGCAGGTGGCTATCATGCAACAAGAGCTATTGGGGTACCTTTACATGTACAAGACCTCGCACCTGACGAATCAGTCAAAGTGTTAATTATTTCAGAGAGAGGGGAAGAAATAGACCATTTACATGCTGATTTTGTTTGGTATACACCTAAATGATGACTAAATAATAGCAACCTAATGATTTCAAAAAAGTTAATTTTGTGAAGTATTCTTTATTTTCATTAAGAAATGATTTCCATTTTCATTTGTTATTAATTATCATTTGCGTTTGTGTGAAGATACATAAGTACATAAGATAAAAATGAGTATAACAACATTTGAAAATGAGTATTTAAAGCGAACGACGAAGATGAGTGGGTGGTTCGCATTGGCAATTGCTCTTCATGTCGCTGTGGTTGGGGGCTATATATGGGTAACTTATAATCAACAATGGGAAGAGCTATTGCCTCCACCATCAGTGGTGATGGAAATTTCGATAGAGTCGCAAGCCGAACAATTGACAGAAGTTAACATTGGTCAATTACAAGAGTTAGCGGTGGCAAGTCAGGCACATGAGGCTCCATCAGAAGAGAAAATTATCCCACCATTAGCCATCAATGAGCAGGCAGAAGTGCAAGTGGCTAATACGGTGAGTACAAAGCGAAATGTTGAAGTAAAAAAACAAAAACATGAAAAGCAGGTGGTTGAACAAAAACAAGCGACTGATTCAAAAGCCAATGATGCCCCTGTCACCAGTGATGCAGCAGCGCCATTACAGACTCAGAAAATTGCCGCAGAATTTAATAGCCAATCACAATCGATAGAGAACGCGAAAAGGCTGTGGGAAGCACAAGTATTGGGGAAATTAAATAAATACAAGCGTTTCCCTGAAGATGCCGTAAGGCGAGGGCGAGTTGGTCAATCAGCAGTAACATTTACGGTTGACCCACAAGGTTTTTTACTTGATAGCGAGCTGGTGAGTTCATCTGGAACGCGATCGTTGGATAGAGAAGCCTTGCAGGTTTTATCAAGAGCGGCACCTTTACCTGAACCACCTACTGAAATTTTAATCAACGGGCGGGTAACAGTCAGGATCCCTATTGATTTTACTCTTAATGAAAAATAGATTGGATGAATTATGCGTAATAAACTTACTGAGTTTTGTCTTATTACATTACTTGGTTTATATGCAGCAACCAGTGCTGCGGAGGATAGAATGTCAGCACCAATAGCCAAAAAACAACCACATACAATGACTACTCACGGAGATGTCCGTGTTGATAACTATTATTGGTTAAGGGATGACCAACGTGAGTCTCCAGAAATTATCGAATACTTAACGCAAGAAAATGACTATACAAAGCAACAATTAGAGAAAGGTGAGTCGTTAAAAAAAGAGATTTACGATGAACTCTTTTCGCGTATGAAGCAGGACGATGAGTCAGTTCCCTATAATTATAATGGTTATACTTACCGCTCACGAGTGGTTGCGGGAAAAAATTATTCTATCTATGAAAGACGTCCGGTAAATAGTCAGGGTGAATGGGTTGTATTAGTTGACGGTAATGAACGTGCCGAAGGCACAGAATATTATCGTATGGGCGCGTTAGCTATTTCGCCAGATAATACCACGCTTGCCATTGCCGAAGATCGTCAAGGGCGTAATGAATTTGCAGTGTCATTTCGAAAAATTGATGAGAGCGAGTGGCAAGAGAATGTATTAACCAATACATCAGGGAATATTGTTTGGGCTAATGATAACCAAACGCTATTCTATGTGAATAAGGACAAGCAAACATTGCTTCCTTATCAAGTGGTTAGGCACCAATACGGTACACAGCAAACTCAAGACAAACTGGTGTATGAAGAAAAGGATGATACTTTTTACGTTAGTTTAGCGAAATCGACGTCAAAAGATTTTATTTTAATAGGTATCACGAGTACTGAAACTTCTGAATATCGGTTAATTGATGCAAATCAGCCACAAAATGATGCTAAAATCTTAAAACCACGTCAAGTTGGGGTTGAGTACTATCCTGATCATTTCAATGGTAAATTTTACATTCGCTCTAATCACCAGCACCCATTATTTGGTTTATATATTGCAGACAATATTTCAGCGCCGTGGGTAAGCTTTATTGCACCACGTGATGGGGTTGATCTTGAAGGTTTTGCGTTATTTAATAACTGGTTAGTGGTAGAAGAGCGCCAAAACGGCTTAATAAATATACGCCAAATCAGTTGGTTAACGCATAAAGAAAACCAAGTGAGCTTTGATGACCCAACTTACATGGCGTGGATTGGGAATAACCCTGAGCCTGATACGGACACATTACGCTACGGCTACTCATCAATGACCACACCGTCTTCAGTATATGAAATTAATATGCTGACTCAAGAAAAACAGCTTTTAAAACAAGAAGAAGTTAAAGATTTTAATAAGCAAAATTACCAAAGTGAGCGTATTTGGGTCACTGCACAAGATGGGGTAAAAGTCCCTGTTTCCTTAGTTTACCGTAAAGATCTTTTCAAACATGGTCAAAATCCATTGTTAGTCTATGGTTATGGCGCTTATGGATATGGCATAGACCCTTCTTTTAGTTCATCTCGTTTGTCTTTATTGGATCGCGGTTTTATTTACGCGATTGCACATATTCGTGGTGGTGGTGACTTAGGTAAAAATTGGTACATACAAGGCAAAACAATCCACAAAATGAATACATTTACTGACTTTATTGATGCAACCAAAGGGTTATTATCAGAAGGTTATGGTAAAGCAGGGCATGTGTATGCCATGGGGGGCAGTGCGGGTGGCTTATTAATGGGAGCGGTGGTGAATATGGCGCCTGACTTATACGAGGGTGTTGTTTCCGCTGTTCCATTTGTAGATGTGGTAACCACAATGTTAGACCCATCAATTCCTCTGACTACTGGGGAATACGACGAGTGGGGTAACCCTGAAAATGAAGAGGATTACTGGCGAATTAAAGCGTATAGCCCTTATGACAATATCAAAGCACAACATTACCCACATATTTTAGTGACGACAGGGTTACATGATTCCCAAGTTCAATACTGGGAACCTGCAAAATGGGTGGCTAAATTGCGAGATATTAAACAAGGTAATTCATTATTATTATTAGAAACGAATATGAATGCGGGCCATGGCGGTAAATCAGGGCGTTTTAATGCACTCGATGATATTGCCCAAGAATATAGCTTTATTCTTATGCTTGAAAATAAAGACAAATATTTTCCATATTTAAAATAATAATTAACCTATAAAATTTAGGTGATTTTAGGCCAGCAACAAGATTAATCACATTGTTGCTGAGCCTTTTCACAGGCACTATTTGGCCTGTGCTAGCGGTGTGAGCGTATGACACTCAGTACGTTTACAGGAATGGTTTAATGAATAATAAAACAATAATTATGGTAGCTGGCATTATTGCCACTAGCTACCAAGGGATCGCTTTGGCTGAAAATACACAGCAGCAAAATAAGCAGAAAGAAGGTGTGGTTAATTTTAGCCAATTAAAAGTTTCAGGTGCGCAGAAACAAACCCCACTAGTCAAAGCATTAGAAAAACCAGGTGCTTATAGTGCGGTTGGTACAGAAAATAAATTGCAGTCGATGGATAAAATTATTCGCACCATGCCCGGTACCTATACTCAAATGGATGCCAGCCAAGGTACGGTTAACGTCAATATTCGTGGGCTGAGTGGTTTTGGTCGCGTGAATATGATGGTTGATGGTATTACACAAAGTTATTATGGTATCTCACCGAGCAAATATACCCACGGTATGCAGCCGAGTAATGATTTTGGTTCATTAATTGATCCAAACTTTATTGTCTCAGTGGAAGTGGAGAAAGGGCAGTTGAATGGCAGTAATAGCATTAATGCTTTAGCCGGAAGTGCGAATTTCCGCACTATCGGAATTGATGACGTCATTTTTAACGACAATTTATACGGACTGCGTAGTAAAGCTAACTGGGGGGATAATGGTCTCGGTTATAACGGAATGGTTGCCGTTGCGGGTAAAACGCAATTACAGGATGATGGTTACTTTGGTGGTTTAATTGCAATTAGTGGTCATAATATTCCCGGAAGTTATAAGAATGGAGACGGCTTTGACAGTGATGAATTTGCCACAGATCCCTCATTCAAACAAAAGCCACAATCTCAATTGGCAAAGTTGAAATATAAACCTAATGATCGTCATGAATTGGAATTCAGTGGGCGTTTTTTGCAAAATAAACTTACCAGCAGAAAGATTAATAGTGAGGACTATTATCTAAAATATAAATACACTCCATTAAATGAATTAATTGACGTAGAAATACTGGCAAGCCATGGCAATAATGAACAAAAATTTCAAGGTGATCCTATTGGTGGAGCCTTTAAAAATGCCATATCTAAAAATAAATCTGATAGTATAAATTTATCCAATACTAGCCATTTTTCTTATGGAGATGTGGATTATAAATGGCAAGTAGGTTCGAAATTAATGAAAACCAAATACAGTAAGGAAGCGCAATCGGTTGAAGACCCAAATACCCAGATAAACAATCCATTTTCACCAAGCGGAACACAAGATATTGCCAGCGTATATACTCAGTTTGAAGCGAAGTACGATATCTATACAGCGATATTTGACCTTAATTACCTCAATTATAGCGTGAAAGGTTATAAGCCTGCGTGTGATGAAACCGAAAAATGTTTCCCCCAAGAAGCCAGTAATCTGAACATTAAAGATAGTGGGATTAACCCAGGTATATTGTTATCCGCTCAAATCATTCCTGAATTCCAGCCCTTTGTTAGTTACGCACATTCCATGCGTGCACCGAATTCACAAGAAGCTTTTTTCTCCTCAAATGGTGGCCAGACGATGAATCCATTTCTTAAGGGTGAAAAATCAAAAACTTGGCAGGTTGGGTTTAATAGCTTAAAACCTGATTTAGTGGTAGATGGTGACCAATTCAATCTGAAAGCATTGTGGTTTCATACCCAAGTTAAAGATTATATCACGAGTAAAGCTTTTGTACTTTGTCGTTCCAATCCACAGGATGAATTTGATTGGTGTTTAGTTAATGATGATGTATGGGATAAAGAGAATCCGCCAATATATCAGCGAGCAGAAATGTATGTGAATGACCATCGAGATGTAAATTTACGAGGGTATGAATTGCAAGCCAACTATGATGCAGGTGTATTTTATTCAATGGTTTCATATACCAAAGAGTCAGGAAAACAGCCGGTTTCTATTAATAGCACCTCCTTATTTAGTGCAGGGGATTTCACTCAATTACCTGACTATTACCTAACATTAGACTCAGGCGTACGCTTCTTTGATGAAAAACTGACACTCGGTTCAACGATCACATGGACTGGCCCCTCCAAACGGATTAGCCCAGTTCCAGATGGCGACCAAAATGGTGATGCTATGACGGAGAAATATGAGAAACAACCAACCATTATTGATGTATATGCAGATTATGAAATTAATAAAAACGTTAAATTGATGATGACTATTAACAATGTGACGAATAAAAACTATACCGATGCATTAAATCGCGCAAATTCAGGTGCAATTATGCAAGAGAGAGGACGGAATAATGAAACTGGTAGAGGGCGTACTTATATGATTGGTGGGCAGGTACGTTTCTAACCAGTATATAAATTTACAACCACTTATCCCGTTATTTTAATCGAGATAAGTGGTTAAAATAATCACTTCGATACTCTTTTGGTTTTAACTTTCTCAATGTGGGTAATTTGGCTTTCAACCCAGCCATCATTAAGGCGTGTTTTCAGTGGTTGCCCTAATTTTACTTGGCTGGTTTTTTTCAACACGGTGCCTTCTGCTGTCTCACTAATACTAAAGCCGCGAGCAAGTGTTGCCAATGGGCTGACAGCTTCCATTTTCGAACACGCGACAGCAAAACGTTGACGATAGCTATTGACCAAACTCGTGATCATATTTTGCAAATGATATTGTGTTTGTTGCAACTGACGTTGTTGTTTTTGCAACTGAGGGCGTAAATCATTTTGTAGCAAACGGCGATTAACTCTTTCGAATTTAGCCGTCGAATTTTGTAGTTGCCGAGTCATCGACTGTGCTAGCTTTTGTTGCAATAAATTAAGTTGATTATATTGCCGTGCCAAACGTAATTGCGGGTGCTGTTGTTGTAAACGGTGATGCAAACGAGCAAATCTTTGTTGTTGGCCTGCCACGTAATAATCCATTGCCATTTCAAGGTGTTGCTGTGCAGATTTTAACTGCCGCAGCATTTCTAGCTGGTTACGGCTAACAAGCTCGGCTGCCGCAGATGGGGTTGGTGCTCTTACGTCCGCTACATAGTCCGCAATCGTCACATCGGTTTCATGACCAACAGCACTAATTATAGGCAGTTGACTAGCAAAAATAGCTCTAGCAACGATTTCTTCATTAAATGCCCACAAATCTTCAAGGGAGCCCCCACCGCGACCGACAATTAACACATCACATTCTTGACGCAAATTTGCTAGCTCAATCATTCGAGCAATTTGCGCTGGTGCCAATTCACCTTGAACTGCCGTTGGGTAGATAATGATAGGTAGAGAAGGGTCCCGGCGGCGTAAAATATTTAAAATATCATGTAGGGCTGCACCGGTTGCTGATGTAATGATACCGACAGATTTAGCAGGGCTAGGCAGCGGTTTTTTATGAATAATATCAAATAAGCCTTGTGCGCTTAGCGTTTGTTTTAATAGCTCAAAACGCTGTTGCAGTAAGCCCTCACCGGCTGGCTGCATACTTTCAAGAATTAATTGGTAGTCACCTCGAGGCTCATATAAGGTCACTGTCGCTCGAACTAAAACTTGCTGGCCATTTTGTGGGCGAAAAGTGACTCGTGCATTTTGCCCACGGAACATTGCCGCACGCACTTGAGCCCGGTCATCTTTTAAGGTTAAGTACCAATGACCTGAACTTGGTTGTGAAAAATTGGAAATTTCAGCGGTTAACCAAATACGGCCCATTTGGTTATCAAGAAGTTCTCGAACAGTCTGGTTAAGCTTGCTAACCGAGTAAATTGCGTTATTTTGTGAAGTCGACATGTGAGCCAGATCAAATTTTAAAACAATGACTTAATCGATAGATACTAACGCAGTTATAGGAGTTATCAAGTTTTTTTTCAAAAAAACGCTGGAAGCAACCGTTTTCGGTGTGTATAATGCCGCGGCAATATTTTATACCTTTCCATAACGCTGCCTGGTGGGATATTGCCTATGTTACGCATTAAAAAAGAAGCACTTACTTTCGACGACGTTTTACTCGTTCCTGCACACTCAACCGTATTACCGAATACCGCAGATTTATCAACTCAACTGACTGCAAACATCCGCCTGAACATTCCTATGCTTTCTGCAGCCATGGATACTGTCACTGAATCTGACCTTGCTATTGCATTAGCACAAGAAGGTGGCATTGGTTTCATCCATAAAAACATGACTATTGAGCGCCAAGCGGAAGAAGTTCGCCGCGTGAAAAAGCATGAAAGTGGTGTCGTCACTGACCCTGTGACAGTAACGCCTGATACTACCATTCGTGAAGTGCAAGAAATGGCTGAGCGCAATGGTTTTGCAGGTTACCCAGTAGTTGCAAACGACAACTCATTAGTTGGTATTATTACTGGCCGCGATGTTCGTTTCGTGACGGATTTAGACCAGCCTGTTACTGCTGTGATGACGCCAAAAGAACGTTTAGTCACCGTGAAAGAAGGCGAAGCACGTGAAATTGTTTTACAAAAAATGCATGAAAAACGTGTAGAAAAAGCCTTAGTAATCGACGATAACTTTCATTTGTTGGGGATGATCACCGTTAAAGACTTCCAAAAAGCAGAACGTAAGCCAAACGCGTGTAAAGACGAGCAAGGCCGTTTGCGTGTTGGTGCTGCTGTTGGTGCTGGTGCAGGAAATGAAGAGCGTGTTGACGCGCTGGTGGCTGCTGGTGTTGACGTTTTATTAATTGATTCATCACATGGTCATTCAGAAGGCGTATTACAACGTATTCGTGAAACCCGCCAAAAATACCCTGATTTACAAATCATTGGCGGTAACGTTGCAACCGCGGAAGGGGCGAAAGCGCTGGCTGATGCAGGTGTTAGCGCCGTTAAAGTCGGTATTGGCCCTGGTTCAATTTGTACAACTCGTATCGTAACTGGTGTGGGTGTACCACAAATTACGGCTATTGCAGAAGCGGCAGAAGCTCTGGAAGGTACGGGTATTCCTGTTATCGCGGATGGGGGTATTCGCTTCTCAGGTGATATCTCTAAAGCTATCGCGGCAGGCGCAGCCTGTGTGATGGTTGGCTCAATGTTCGCAGGAACTGAAGAGTCTCCGGGAGAAACTATTTTATTCCAAGGCCGTACTTACAAAGCATATCGTGGCATGGGCTCACTGGGTGCGATGTCTAAAGGTTCGTCAGATCGTTACTTCCAATCTGATAATGCAGCAGACAAATTAGTGCCAGAAGGTATTGAAGGCCGCGTAGCATACAAAGGTCGCCTAAAAGAAATCATTCATCAACAAATGGGGGGCTTACGCTCCTGTATGGGCCTGACGGGCTGTGGTACTATTGATACATTAAGAACAAAAGCAGAATTTGTTCGCATCAGTGGAGCCGGTATCCAAGAAAGCCACGTTCATGATGTTACTATCACGAAAGAATCTCCAAACTACCGTTTGGGGCAATAATCGATAAAGTTTCTCAGGGTGGCGCATTCATTTGATTGCGTCACCGATTCTTATTTTTGACTTGAATTTTTGGAATTCTCCTCAAATGACAACAAATATCCATAAACATCGCATTCTTATTCTTGATTTCGGCTCGCAATATACACAGCTGATCGCCCGTCGTATTCGTGAAATTGGCGTTTACTGTGAACTCTGGGCGTGGGACGTTACAGAAGAACAAATTCGAGGATTTAATCCAAACGGTATTATACTTTCTGGCGGGCCAGAAAGTACGACTGAGTCAGATAGCCCACGAGCTCCTGATTACGTATTTAATGCAGGTGTTCCTGTATTAGGTATTTGTTATGGCATGCAAACCATGTCAATGCAGTTGGGTGGTGCAGTTGAAGTCTCTGGTGAACGTGAGTTCGGTTATGCCAATGTCGAAATCACTGAGCAATGTGAATTATTCCGTGATATTCATGACTCTCTGAACGAAGCTGGCAAACCAGTACTTGATGTCTGGATGAGCCATGGTGATAAAGTTACAGCTATCCCTGCTGATTTTAAAACTATCGCCAGCACGCCAAGCTGCCCATATGCCATCATGGCAAATGAAGAGAAGAAATTCTACGGTGTTCAATTCCACCCAGAAGTGACTCACACTCACCAAGGCCTAAATATTTTAACGCGTTTTGTGAAAGATATTTGCCAATGTGAAGCCCTGTGGACACCAGCGGCAATTATCGAAGACACAGTAGCGCGTTTAAAAGAGCAAATTGGTGATGACCATGTACTGCTCGCATTATCGGGTGGTGTTGATTCATCGGTTACGGCATTGCTATTAAACCGTGCAATTGGTAAACGTTTAACCTGTGTGTTCGTTGATAACGGTTTATTGCGTTTAAACGAAGCAGACCAAGTAATGGAAATGTTCGCAGGTAAATTTGACCTGAACATCATCCATGCAAAAGCTGAAGATCGCTTCTTAAATGCATTAGCTGGGATCAGCGATCCAGAAGCTAAACGTAAGAAAATTGGCCACGTATTTATCGAAGTATTTGATGAAGAGTCATCTAAGCTGCCTAATATTAAATGGTTGGCTCAAGGGACGATTTACCCAGACGTTATCGAATCAGCAGCATCAGCAACTGGCAAAGCGCACGTTATCAAGTCTCACCATAACGTAGGTGGTCTGCCGGATGACATGAAACTTGGTTTAGTTGAGCCATTAAAAGAATTGTTTAAAGATGAAGTCCGTAAAATTGGTCTCGAATTAGGCCTCCCGTACGATATGCTGTATCGCCACCCATTCCCAGGCCCAGGTTTAGGGGTTCGTGTGTTAGGTGAAGTGAAGAAAGAGTACTGTGACTTATTACGTCGTGCAGATGCTATCTTTATTGAAGAACTGCACAAAGCAGATTTATATCATAAAGTTAGCCAAGCATTTACCGTATTCTTACCTGTCCGCTCTGTTGGCGTCATGGGTGATGGCCGTAAATATGACTGGGTTGTTTCACTGCGTGCAGTTGAAACCATCGACTTTATGACCGCTCATTGGGCACATTTACCTTATGACTTCTTAGGCCGCGTTTCAAACCGCATCATTAATGAAGTCGATGGTATTTCCCGCGTCGTTTATGATATCAGCGGCAAACCACCTGCGACTATTGAGTGGGAATAATCCCCCAATAAGAATTAGCTGGCACTGGCTGGCAAAATAACAACTTAAGCCCATGTAAAAGTGGGCTTTTTTGTTTTTTAGTCTTTAATAGCATTCGATTTAATTGAGCAAATTAGTGAACACTTAAATTTGAAGTGCAGAAAGGATTATTGCTTCCATTTTTTCAGGGGTAGTGAATGGTGCGAAGCGTTTGAGCGGTTTACCGTCACGCCCGACCAAGAATTTAGTAAAGTTCCACTTGATCCGCCCACCCATTAGACCTGGTAGCTCGTTTTTCAGGTAACGGAATATCGGGTGAGCAGAGCTCCCATTAACGTCGACTTTTTCGAATATTGGAAAGCTCACTTCGTAGTTAATAAAGCAGGTCTGCGCGATTTCCTCAGCGCTACCGGGTTCTTGTTTGCCAAACTGATTACAGGGGAAACCAAGCACCACAAAGCCCTGAGGAGCATATTTCTTGTAGAGTGATTCTAAACCGTTGTATTGTGGTGTAAAACCACAATGACTGGCGGTATTAACGACGAGAACCACCTTATCAGCGTAGTCTTTCATAGAGATAAGTTGCCCGCCGAGACTTGTCGCTGCTAATTGATGAAAGGGGGCCATAGTAGGATCCTTAGAATAGAGCTAATCGACATAAGCCAATATAGCCGCTGATTGTGTGGTAGGTCTGAAGTCTTTTACCTGGCTATCTTGGCAAATTTTAAAGGTAAAAACAACATACTGGCTGTTCTCCCATTGATTGAAATATTAGATATTAGCCCTTTGCTTTAATCCCGCTATAAACATTCGCTGGCTAAATAATGGTATCAGCCCGTGTCAAAGTGGAGGGAGCTTATGGCATCAGCAACCTCTCATGTTCCTTTGCAACTAACTCATTCAAAAAATCAGCGACAACCCTGATCCTTCGTGAGTGAGCGAGATCAGAGTGAATGACTAGCCAAATAGGTTGGTCACAGCCTATATTATCTTGTAGGCAAATAAGTCCCATCTTTTGGGCAATGAAATGCGGCAAAACAGCCATGCCAATACCCGCTTGGACTGCGCTAAATTGTGCTGACATCGTACTGGTAGTGAGCCGGCAAGCTCTTCCTCTTAGCGTTCTTTCTAACCATTGTGCTGATTGGAGGTGCTGCTGTGCTTCCGACCAACCGATAAAATCATCTTGTTCTAGAGAGCTCAATCTGTTTGGATTTGGTCTACGCTGTAAATAACTCTCTGAGGCGTAAAGGCCAAACCCCAATGTGCCTAATTTACGAATACGCACATTACCGCGTTCAGGCCTAACCATACGCAGTGCAATATCCGCATCACGCCTGTGTAAATTCACTGTCGACACCCCAGTTACAATTTCAATTGTGAGATTAGGGTTCACGTTGGTTAGTGAAGGCAGAGCAGGGATGATTAGATGATCGGCTAAGCCTTGAGCGGTAGCTAAACAAACATGGCCCATCACGCTTTCGCTTTTTCTCCGTGCGGCATTGCCAAATGCATAACCCGCCTGTTCTAAGGCTTCAGCCTGAGAAATTAATGCATTTCCTTCATCGGTAAGCTTGTAACCAAGCTGGTCTCGAGTGAATAGCCGAACATGTAATGCCTCTTCTAGGCGTTCTAAACGCCGAGATGTGGTTGCAATTCCAAGTTTCAATGCTTTAGATGCAGCACTTAGCGTGCCTTCTCGAGCAATCGCTAAAAATACTCTGACATCATCCCAATTTGAATGCTGTCTATCGTTTTGTTTTCCATTATTGGAAAATAGATTGCTTTCATTAGTCATATAAATCTCCATTTATGGAAAATATACTGAAAAACATAAAATAAACCAAGGGAGAGCGATAATGAAAAAACGTATTTTGGGTAATGGACTTGAAGTCTCGGCAATTGGACTCGGTTGTATGGGGATGAGCGAGTTCTATGGGCCGCAAGATGATCAGGCTGCCATGGTTGTGCTACAAAAAGCTATCGAACTAGGCTGTACGATGCTGGATACTGCGGATACTTATGGCAATTTTCATAACGAAGAGTTGATTGGGCATTTTCTTAAACAAGTCGGTTCTGATGTTAAAATCGCGACAAAGTGCGGTATTGTTCGCCGACCAGGTGAATATGAGAGAAGGATTGATAATAGTCCAGAATATATACGCAGCGCCTGTGAAAGCTCTCTTCGTCGATTAGGTGTTGAATGTATTGATTTGTATTATATCCATCGTCTAGATCCCTCTGCATCAATAGAGACGACAATGCACACGCTGGCGGGGTTAGTTGCTGAAGGGAAAATTGCTCACATTGGGTTGTCTGAGGTGAGTGCGGCAACCCTTAGAAGGGCACACGCAGTTTATCCTGTTACTGCAATCCAAACTGAGTATTCGCTTTGGACGCGTGATGTTGAAACGGAAATATTGCCAACTTGCCAAGAATTAGGGATTGGTTTTGTACCTTATTCCCCGTTAGGACGTGGATTCTTAACAGGGCGCTTTAATGCCGAAAGTAGGTTCGAGAGCGATGATGCACGTAATACGCTACCGCGTTTCACATCAGAGAACCTTAGAGCTAATCGCACATTAGCTGACTTTATCGTGCAGATGGCAAGTAACAAGTCATGTTCACCTGCTCAAATTTCACTGGCCTGGTTGCTAGCTCAAGGAGATAACATTGTACCAATACCAGGAACGAATAAAGTTAAACACCTTGAAGATAACTTTGCTGCCGCTGATATTGACCTAACATCGGAGGATTTACTGCAAATAACACAAGCGCTAGAAAGCTTTCAACCTGTGGGTTCCCGTTATACTGCTGAAGGAATGAAAGGTGTTAATGTGTAAGGTAAGCATCATTTTGTAGAGTAATAGAGTTGCCCTGTGCTGTCATATTCTGTGAATGTTATTTGGCAACAATAATTGAGGTATCAGTTTTTTACTGGTGCCTTTTTTTATTAGTACCAAAGACGTTAGAAAAAATAGGTATACCATTATAGGAATTTATTTAGGAAAAGGGGCCTCTATGTATGGGGTTAGATACTTTTGTATCTTACAACTGCTTTATCGAGGGTAAAGCAACAGAGCTTCCCGTTCCTAGGGAATAGGTCATGAAGATGATGAGAGATATTTTTATTGTCAAAGCTTACCCGTAAAAAAGCGCCTGTAATTTACAGACGCTTTTGCTTTTCACTCAATTCTAAAATTAGAACTGATACACTAACCCTAAACCAAGTACGTTATCGGTATTCACTTTGTAGTGGTCAGTAAAATCATTATCGTTTAACAAGTTGATTTTATAGTCGATGACAGCACTTAGGTTTTTATTAAAGTCATAAGCTGAGCCGATGGCGATATAATTTACTAATTCTTTATCTCCAAAGCTGCCTAAGTTTTTACCTTTGGAATAGTTATAGCCAATTGATGGGGTTAAACCGAAGTCAAAAGAATATAGGGCAACCACTTCCAAGTTCTGAGTTTTATTTGCTACTGACTCCATATTATCATTACCAAAACGGCTCATATTAAGCGTTTGGCCATACATGACTGCGAAATAGAGATCTTCGTATTCAAATTTTCCCCCTACGTTCCAAGCTTCAGCGCGTTTACCAGTCGCACTGCTAGTTGTGGCATCTTTTTGCTTTGGTGTACGGGAAGATGAGGAGTAACCACCACCGAGGGAAATACCATAACCTAATTCATAAGCTGTAGATAAACCAAAACCATCGCCGTTATCGGTTAATTCATCACCGGATGACAGGTTTTGTTCGCCATTTTTCCCCTGATATTGTAATGCAAAGCTTAAACCATCAATGTAACCAAAGGCATTATTATTGCGATAAGTGAGTAAATTACGGTTACGGCTTAGCATGTAGTTATCTTCTTGATCCATCGTATCCGCTCCCCAGAGAGGTAATACGTCTGTCCAAGCATTGGTATCATAAATAACACCATAATTGCGGCCATAATCAAGGGAGCCGTAATCTGCAAATTTTAAGCCTGCATAAGCTAAACGATTACTATTTTCTTCAGTTGATTCTGATTGGTTAGTTTTAGTTTCCCATTCAAAACGTCCAAAACCAATGAGTTGGTCGGTGATTTGTGTGTCACCTTTTAGCCCCAGTCTGACACGTGAGTCATCACCATCTTCGCCACTACGGCTTTTGGCAATATGATGGCGAACATCGATTTGCCCATACACATCAAGCTTATTACCATCTTTATTGTACATTTCAGCGGAGTTAGCAACATTAGCAGTAAGTAGTGTTGGAATAATGAGTGCGAGTAATTTGTACTTCATAACATAGCCTTATGGATTGAGTGATATTTAGCAATAGTTCCTAATTGATAGTTATTATCATTTAAGCATTTTAATTCGCCAAATAAAAAATGTAACAAAATTAAATATTAGTGAAACAATACGGCTAACTTATTAAATAATAAAAATAATTTAATTTATGGTGATTTCAACCAAATGTTTTATTTTTAGAAAATCAAAATCAATGTGATGAAAGAGTTATGTTTATGTATAAGTGATTTTTTATGCATAAATCGTGAATTATTACTTGTTTGAAATGCTAAGGTTGGTATTATTTAAAACCTATACAAATTTTGTCTATATCAACCCAGAACCCTAAAAATAATATCTTGGTAGAAATCACTAGATATAAGGAATAATAAGTGGCTTTACGTTTGAAGTATCTGGCATTACTCCCTTTATTAGTTGCTGCGACAGCTTGTCAGCAACCAAATAATATCAAAACACCAGTAGAAACTTATGCGACACAAAACCAACCTGCGGTGGTTAATAACGCATGGATTGAAATATCACGTGGTGCATTAGATTTTAATATCAAAAAAGTACAAAACTTGCTGGGGGATAAGTCTTCTCTGTGCGCTGTTTTGAAAGGGGATGCCTATGGACATGACCTTTCTTTAGTTACGCCAATAATGATTGAAAATAATGTGCAATGTATTGGAGTAACAAATAACCAAGAGCTTAAAACCGTGAGAGACTTAGGTTTTAAAGGCCGCTTAATGCGAGTGAGAAGTGCGACAGAACAAGAAATGGCTCAGGCTACACAATATGAGACAGAAGAGTTAATTGGTAATTTAGCAATGGCGCAGCGCTTGAATGCGATTGCGAAAAAACAAAATAAAGTGATCCCTATCCATCTTGCGCTAAACTCGGCAGGGATGTCCCGTAATGGGCTAGACGTCAGTAGTGCATCTGGCTTAGATGAAGCAAAACAGATCGCGGAGTTATCGCAATTAAAAATCGTGGGCATTATGTCTCATTATCCAGAAGAGGATGAAGCTCAGATCCGTAAAGACCTTGCGAAATTCAAGAAAGAGTCTCAACAAGTCTTGAATGTGACAGGGTTAAAACGTGAAGACATTACATTACATGTCGCGAATACTTATGCAACTATTACCGTACCAGAATCATGGTTGGATATGGTACGTGTAGGTGGTATTTTCTACGGTGATACCGTTGCGACAAATGACTATAAACGCGTGATGACGCTGAAATCGAACATCGCCTCTGTCAATCATTATCCGAAAGGTAATACAGTGGGTTATGATAGAACTTATACCTTGAAGCGTGATTCTGTATTAGCCAATATCCCTGTAGGTTATGCAGATGGCTATCGCCGTGTATTTAGCAATGCGGGACATGCATTAATTAATGGCCAGACAGTTCCTGTTTTAGGAAAAACATCAATGAATACGGTCATGGTTGATGTTACTGATTTAAAATACGTTAGTCCGGGAGATGAAGTTGTATTTTTTGGCAAACAAGGTCATGCTGAAATTACGGCCGAAGAGGTTGAAGACATCAGCGGTGCATTATTTACCGAAATGTCAATTTTGTGGGGTGCAACCAATAAACGTATCTTAGTTGATTAGGTTAATTTTTAATTCCGTATATTTTAACCCGCAATAATTGCGGGTTTTTTTATCCTAAATGTCTCTTCGGATTTTATCCAATATGTCGATAAAATGCGGTTTAGGGGAATGACTATCGAAACTTATAAGCTGATATGTTAGGTTGGTAGAGTCTTTTTTGAGCGGATTGACTCAGAAGGAAAATAAAAGAATTAGAAGGATATCATTTATGTATCAAGTTGATTTACATGCGCATACCATTGCCAGCACCCATGCATATAGCACTGTTAATGAATATTTTGCTGAAGCCGCAAGTCGAGGTGTGAAACTCTTTGCGATTACCGACCACGGCCCTGAAATGCAAGATGCTCCACATGAATGGCACTTTGGTAATATGCCTATCTTACCGAGAATTGTTGATGGCGTTGGTTTATTGTACGGTATTGAAGCGAATATAAAAAACAAGTTGGGTGAGACAGACTGCAATGAAAAGATTGCTCGTCATTTGGATATTATTTTAGCTGGTTTCCATGAACCGGTTCTTGAACCCCAAAGTTTAGCTGATAATACAGAAGCTATGATTGCCACGATCCGTAGCGGTAAAGTGCAAATAATTACCCATCCGGGAAATCCCAAATATCCCATTGATATTAAAGCGGTAGCACAAGCTGCGAAAGATTGTAATGTGGCTTTGGAAATGAATAACTCCTCATTCTTGCATTCAAGAGTGGGTAGTCAAAAGAATTGTTTAGAAATAGCAAAGGCCGTTAAAGAAACTGGCGGGTGGGTAGCATTAGGTTCGGACTCGCATTTTGCTGGGTATCTCGGCCGTTTTGACAGCGTAGTTGAAATGTTGGAATCAATTGATTTTCCGCAATCACAAATTTTAAATGTTACTCCACGCCGTGTATTGGATTTTTTAGAGTCCCATGGGCGTAAGCCTATCCCTGAATTTGCTGATTTTTAATAGTTATTCAGTTATTCAACATTGCGTTCTTAAAGACAGTCAATATTAGGTATAATAAAGCCACAAAAGGTTAGTGGCTTTTAATTCAAGTTATATTGAAAGTTATAATTCAATTTCCATTTGAACACAATTTAACTCAACTTGAGCAAGAGAAGAGTAGTAGCTAGCATGCTTAATCGAAGTAAATCCATGTTTCTGATAAAAGCGTTCCGCATTCGGTGATGAATCTAATACCAATTTTTTAATATTTCGCTTTTTGGCTTCAGCTTTAATAGCATCTAATATTAAGCCCGCAGCTCCGCAGCCAGTGTACTGTGGTAAAGTAAATATGGCATCAACACTGTTAGCCTCTAGATTAAGATAGCCAGTTGCAACGGGTTCATCATTTTTATTTACCGCGACAAAGAATGGGTTATTCTTCACAATACGTATATAACTTACTGGCATTTCATCAGGTGTCCAGGCGCTGATCGTTTTTGCGTCAAAACTCGTTGTACAACCATGGCGAATGGCTTGGTTGCGTATAAACCAAAGATGTTCAGCTTCATCGGGAGTTGCTAACCTAATTTTCATCATGATACACCTGCTAATGTTTTTTTATTTCTTTCATAGAACAAAAAGTACAGTTAAAAAGCAATATATATAACAGAAAGAAAACTAATTTGAATATGGTATACTCACCCTTATTTTTAAATCAGTGACTTTTATGAATTATCAATGCCCCCTCTGCTTTACACCACTTAACTTTATGCATAACAGCTATCGCTGCGCAGAAAATCACCAGTTCGATTGTGCGAAAGAGGGTTACGTTAATTTGTTGCCCGTACAACATAAACGGTCTAAAGACCCCGGTGATAATGCTGAAATGATGCAAGCACGTAGACAATTTCTTGATGCAGGACATTACCACCCGATGCGTGAAAAGGTGGCAGAAAAAATTATTCAGTTTATTCCACCATCTAATACTAGTTTGTTAGACATTGGTTGTGGGGAAGGGTATTACACAGACTATTTCTCTCGGGAACTTGCAAAACATTTTGAAAAATATACGGTTCTGGGCTTAGATGTTTCGAAAGTGGCGGTTCGCTATGCGGCGAAACGGTATAAATCCGTTCGTTTTTGCGTCGGTACAAGCCATCGCTTGCCATTCTCAAATAACAGCTTAGGTGGAGTTGTCCGAATTTACGCACCCTGCAAAGCACAAGAATTAAGCCGTGTATTAGTTTCTAAAGGTATGTTAATTACTGTTACGCCTGCGGCAGAGCATCTGCAAGAATTAAAAGCGTTAATTTACGATGAGGTTAAGTTACATCCAACTAAAGATGAAGATTTACCAAATTTTTCGCTAATAGATAGTTGCCAATTAAATTATAAAATGGCACTGACAGGGCAAGAAGCTTATGAATTGTTGATGATGACCCCATTTGCTTGGCGTGCATCAGAACAGGTCAAAGAGAATCTGCAACAAGCTGAAGTGAAAGAATATACGGCTGATTTTTTAATTCGCGTTTATCAATCTGATGCAGAGTAAGGTTATTGCCCCCATATAAGGGGGCACAAAAACTAATGGGCATACATAAATAATTCGAGGTGCTCAAATAAAATATTAAAACCAATACCTATTAGAACCAACCCACCGATAATTTCTGCTTTTTTTCCGAGTAATGGGCCAACATAGCGGCCAATCATCATACCAATAGTTGCCATAATCATTGTCATTAAGCCGATAGTCATTGCAGTATGAACGATATCCACTTGCAAGAAAGCTAAACCTAGACCGATAGCCATTGCATCAAGGCTGGTGGCTATCGCAGAAAAGATAAGGCTTGTTGAGCTATGACTAGAAGGTTTAGAACAGCATTCTTCATCTTTTGTTTTAATACTCTGCCAGATCATTCTAGCACCTAAAACAAACAATAAACCAAATGCAATCCAATGATCCCAACGGATAACATATTGGCTAGCTAGGATCCCGATACCCCAACCAATAATCGGTGTAATGGCTTCAATAAAACCAAAAATAAAACCAGTACGGAGAATTTCTCTAAAGCGGGGTTTATGAAGTACGGCGCCTTTACAAATAGCAACAGCGAAGGCGTCCATTGATAGGGCAAGGGCTAAGATAAGGGTAGCATAGAAACTCATAATAGAACCTCGGTTGGGTGATTCCATATACACATAAATTACCCCCAACCAAAAGGCTTATTTATGTGTCTATGGTCTTGCCAACCGAATTTTGGTGTCCGCACCACGTTTGAAACCAAACGAGTATGTTGATACGGACTTTCTGGTCTTATATATGAAACCAGAACAGGCTACTCCCCAATGACGTGGAAAGAAAGATACCATATTTTATATTAAAGGCAACACTTAATTAATTGTGGATATTAAATGTTATTGAGAATTATTATCAATAAGGATATTGGCAAAAACAAGGTTAATTAAATTTATAATTAACCTTGTTTTTAGTGATAATATAAAACTTATTTACTTATGATTAATAAGGAATTCATAAATTCTTTGTAAATCATCAAGATGTGAAACTTGGATGTTAATTTTCTTTTTTTCCAAACCTATTATTAATACACCGTCTTCGGATAAGTTCATTGTTTTTATTCTGTCATATAATATAAATGCATTGGCAAAATAAAAACCATTCTGTTTAAAGAATAGCTTAGGTGTTCTTATAAACGCCAAATAGATTGACATAAAAATAGTAATCAATAATAAGTAAGTGGTTAATAAATTACCATGGCGTACAATATTTGTATAAATAACGATACAAATTAGAACAATAAAAATAATAGCATCGGCCCGATGTTTTCGTTTTAGATTAATTTTTAATAATGTTTTACCCTTTAGCAAATGCTGAATGAATTCATCATAAATTGCATAAACAAGCATGATCAAAATGATTATAGCAAGAATGGCATCATTGAAGGTCATTTGTGAACCCTTGGATAAGTGAACATAATGCAGAGCTTAAAATTAAAAAAGGGAGGCTGCAACCTCCCAATTCAAATAATGGTGGAAAATTATGGTGCTAAGAAGTTTAACCAAGCACCAAGGATACCCAAACCAAAGAAGCCGATAATAATCCACAATGCGTTAACTTTACGACGTAACAGCCACATACAGGCGAAGGTTAGCAATAGTGGTACTAAACCTGGCATGAGTTGATCAAGGATCATTTGGACGGTGGTAATATCTTCAGCACCTGTTGTTGGGTTTTTGATCCGCGACACTTCAAGTGGAATATTGACATGTGTCCATTTATTGACCAAGGCCCCCATAACAAATAAACCGAGAATTGATGCTCCTTCAGTTAGTTTTTGTAGGAAACCGCCACCAATGTCTTGAACAATATCAATCCCTTTTTTGTAGCCATATGAAACACCATAATAAAGGGTTAACAAACGGACAAGATTAAACAAAACAAAAAACAGAAGAGGGCCAAGTAAGCTACCCGTCATTGCGATACCTGCACCGAGAGCCGCAAATACTGGGCGAACAGTTCCCCAGAAAATTGGGTCACCAACACCGGCTAATGGCCCCATTAGACCGACTTTGATACCATTTATTGCACCGTCATCAATGTCTGCACCATTGGCACGTTGCTCTTCCATTGCCATTGTGACACCTAGAACAGGCGCTGCAACATACGGGTGTGTATTAAAGAATTCAAGATGGCGCTTAATGGCTTGTTTTCTATCATCATTATTTTCAGGATAAAGACGACGAATAACGGGAACCATTGAATAGCAGAAGCCTAGGGCTTGCATACGTTCAAAGTTCCAAGAACCTTGCAATAGGTTAGACCGTAAGAATACGCCGCGAATATCGCTTTGTGTAAGCTTTTTAGCCGTTGGCTTAGTGATATCTACCATTATACGTTCCTCCTAGTCTAGCTCATTATCAAGGTTGTTATTGCTACTATTTCCTTGGGTAACAACAGTTTGCGATTTATTGTATTTTGGACTGAGTTGGATATATAAAATAGCCATAACAGTACCGATAACCCCAAGAGCAACCAGGTTGAAGTCAGTAAATGCCGCGGTAACAAAGCCTAAGTAGAAGAACGGCATTAAGTAGCCTGCACGCATCATATTGATAACCATCGCATAACCGACAACAACAATCATACCACCAGCAATATTCAGGCCGTCAGTAACAACTTGCGGGATAGAATCCAACATTTGTTGTACTTCTGATGTACCAACAGAAATGGCGACAATTAACGCAGGTATTGCGATACGCATGGCTTGCAGTAATAAAGCTGAGATATGGATAAAGCCAATTGCAGTTAGATTACCATTGAGGGCGGCTTTATCAGCAGCATGTTGGAATGCAACCGTTACAGTACGAACAATAATGGTTAATACTTGTCCCGCTGCTGCGAGTGGGATGGCGATGGCAATACCTGCACCAATGCTTTGACCACCAGCAATAACGAGAATCGTTGAAATGATAGAAGCTAAAGCGGCATCAGGTGCAACGGCAGCACCGATATTCATCCACCCAAGTGCGATCATTTCTAATGTACCGCCGATGATGATACCCGTTTTCATATCTCCCAAAACAATACCTATAAGCGTACAGGCAATGAGAGGACGGTGAAATTGGAATTCATCAAGGATTGATCCCATCCCCGCGATACACGCGACGATGAAGACCATTACTATTTGAACAACGGTAAGTTCCATTGTTTAATCTCCTGTAACCAAAAGTTTTAAAATCTGTTTTGAGTAATGGATTAAAATTAATATAAAAAATGGCTATAAAAATTATTTTTTGAGCTTATTAATCAAGTCCATCATATAAACTTTGCTATCTGATGAGACTTTCCTAACTTCAAGTTCAATCTTTTTGTCGTTCAAATAATTAAATGCATCAATGTCTTCTTGGTTGATAGAAACGGCATTTGTGACCATTGTTTTGCCATCATGGTATGCCATTCCACCAATATTAACGGACTTGACGTCAACACCTTCTTCGACGATACGCTTAACATCAGTTGGATTAGTGAAAAGCAACATAACGCGCTCACCAGCGTATTTCGGGTTATTGTAAACGCGAATACATTTAGCAACATCGACAACATGTGCAGTGACACCTGGTGGTGCGACTTGTTTTAACAATGTAGAGCGAACTTGGTCTTTTGCTACGTCATCACTGACCACAATAATGCGCTTAACTTGGGTTTCTTTCGTCCAGCGTGTTGCGACTTGCCCGTGAATTAATCTGTCATCAATACGAGCAAGTGCGATCACCATATGTTCACCGGGGCCGGCTTTCACTGGTGCAGGGGCAGGAGTACTCGAGACTACAGGAGCAGGTTCAGCTTCAACTTCTTTGAATTTAAATGAACGAACACCACCACGACCCGTTTCTAGGGCGACAGTGATAAGTTCATTCATTGATGGGTTATCGTCACGGCACATGAATGTTTCAACTAACATTGGAACATTTACACCCGTGATAATGTCATAATTATCATGTTCATTAACAATGCGACTAGCCGCGTTAAATGGACTGCCTCCCCATGTATCAACAAGGAATAAGACACCCTTTGATGTATCTAAATCAGTTAGCTTTTGGGTGTACTTATCAAATAGGGTATCTGCGTTTTCCCCAGGGATAAAATCAATAAACGACACATTATCTTGTTCGCCTATTAACATTTCGGTTGTTCGAAGAAGCTGCTCTGCAGCGACTCCGTGTGTACCAATCATAATAGCTATACTCACTATTTTTCCCTCATAGATAGATAAAACAAAACATTATCTGTCGATAAAATGGACACTTAAGTTAGACTCCTTTTTATCAGTTTCCCCTGTATGATAATTTTAGCTGAATAATTACAAACGTCTTATAATAGCCATAAACTCATTTATGGCACTGTTAGTATCAATTACATTATTAGCATATCATCTTGCATTATCCTAAAAACTTGTTTCGCGTCAGAAAAATAAGAATACACCTAAAAATTGATATCGAATTGCATTTTTCTGCTATTCATTTTAATTAAATAAAATTAATAATCTGATTATTTTGTTTTTGCTGGTTTCTTTTTGTGTTATCGGTAACAAAAAAAGTAAATAAAATAGTGCCATATTGATTTTTAGAGTGAAAAGTAATCAATTTTTAGTGGAAATTAGTTATCTCTTGTTCAGCTCAAAACAATCTTTAGCACAAAATAGTATGAATTTCGTTTTGATGTGATGTGTTGAGTATAAGAAAATTGAGTTAATTCAATGAAAAAATTATGGGTAATTGATTAGGTGAATTGGAGCGTTTAGGAAGAGAAAGGTGACTAAAAAATAAAGAAAACTTTTTAATGCAGATTAAAAAAGCACCCTCAAAATACTGTTCAAAGACATAACAGTATAGGAAAGGGTGCTTAAGGCTTAAATTAATTGAGAATAAAATTAGTCACATTGTACTTTGATGGCTAGCCCGCCTCGGGATGTCTCACGATATTTCGCATTCATGTCTTTCCCGGTTTCGTACATAGTTTCAATGACTTTATCAAGTGAAACCCGTGGCTCACTTGTTCTGCGTAGGGCCATACGTGTGGCATTCACCGCTTTAACAGATGCGATTGCATTACGCTCAATACAAGGAACTTGCACTTGACCAGCAACCGGGTCACAAGTTAGACCTAAATTGTGTTCCATGCCGATTTCAGCAGCGATACAAACTTGCTCAGGGCTACCGCCAAATAATTCGGCCAGACCAGCTGCAGCCATAGAGCATGCCACACCGACCTCCCCTTGGCAGCCAACTTCAGCTCCTGAAATGGAAGCATTCATTTTGTATAAAATACCAATGGCGCCTGAAGCTAAGAAATAACGCATATACAGCTCTGGCGTTACCGGTTCTATGCAATGATTATAATACGCTAAAACGGCAGGTACGATACCACACGCACCGTTAGTCGGTGCTGTTACAACACGGCCGCCTGCTGCATTTTCCTCATTCACTGCTAAGGCATACATATTGATCAGGTCAACCACATTCATAGGGTCATTAGATAGCTTACTTGATGAAGTGACCATTCGGTTTAGTGCCGGTGCACGGCGAGGAACACGCAATGGGCCCGGCAATACACCTTCGGTGCTTAAACCACGCTCAATACAGGCTTGCATTGTCTGCCATACATCAGCGAAATAGGCTTCGATCTCTTCTTTAGAATGAAGATCTAACTCATTTTTCATCATTAAGCTAGAAATCGAAAGGCCTGATTTTTTACAATTTAGTAGTAGCTCTTCCGCAGAGTTAAACGGATAAGAGACCGGTTTGCTATCAAGAGTAGATTCGCCAAAATGCTCTGCATCGACAATGAAACCACCACCAATGGAATAATAAGTTTTGGTGTAAATTTCTTCATTACCTGCAAAAGCATGAATTGTCATGCCATTTTCATGCAATGGCAGGTTGTCTTGACGAAAATTCATGCCACCTTCATTAGGGAAGTCAACGACCTGAAGACCATTCGCTAATGATAACTTTTCTGTTTCTTCTACATTTTTGATAAAAGTTGGGATGGATTCAATGTCGACAGTGGCAGGTAAGTTACCTGCTAGCCCCATAATAATGGCGATATCAGTATGGTGCCCTTTTCCAGTAAGCGATAATGACCCATAAACATCCACAGAAATACGAGTGACGTTAGGTAATAAATTTTTGCTTACTAAATCATCGACAAATTCTTTCCCAGCTTTCATTGGACCAACGGTATGAGAGCTTGAAGGGCCTATGCCCACTTTAAACATGTCGAAAACGCTTATCACGCAGGACTCCTTAAAAAAAAGATGAAAATGTAGTGCATTATTTTAAAAGGCGCTACTTTACTGTTATTTAGTAGTGTTAACCAGTAAGTTTAAAGTATTTTTTGAAATAAGGTAGTTGCTGAAGGGTAATTGATTGTAAATAGCACAAAATGTCTGTGATGTGGCTAAAAAAGCGACAGGTAGTAGAGGTATATTTTGTCATATATGACGTGATATTTTGTCATCTTAAATAGATTTTACTGCAATAGTAACATTGTATGGTGAAAAGTTGTGTTAAACGTTAATCCAATTGCAAAGCAAGTTGGTGAATAATTGAAGCGGTTAACCCCCAAACTAAATGCCCCTTATACCAATAAAAAAAGATGCGGTTATGCCGCCCTGAACGGTTAATATCGACATATTTATGGCGTTGTAATGAAAGGGCATCAAATAAGGGAACTTCAAAGATAGCAGCGACTTCACTAGGGTTGGCTTGATATTGAATGTTATTTGGTACCAAACCGACGATTGGCGTAACTTCATAGCCACCATAACTTTGCAAGGGGCTTAACTGACCCAGTACCGTGACTTTTTCAGGAGGGATGGCCACTTCTTCATATGCTTCACGCAGTGCGGTATTCACAAGCGTACCATCCTCCGGGTCACTTGCCCCTCCTGGAAATGCGACCTGACCTGCATGGGAGCGTAAAAAAGGAGAGCGTTGTGTGAGAAGTAATGTCGGATTGGGTTTATTGATAATGGGCAAAAGAACGGCTGCCGATTTACCCGCCTTAGGTCCAGACTGGCGGGTAGCCGGCAAAGTAAACTGAAAACGATTGATAAAGTTATTCAGTTCAGTCATCGTTATTGAGCGCTCCTAATAAAGGTAAAATCAGGCTTAATTTATCAAAGGTTTCTTGGTACTCTTTGTCTGCTTGGCTATCTGCAACGATACCACCGCCAGCCCAACAATAAACCTGCTTTTTATATGTCAGTAAAGTACGAATAGTAATATTGCTGTCCATATTACCATTGAAACTAATATAGCCGATTGCTCCACAATAGCCATGACGGCGATGGGGCTCTAATTCTTCAATAATCTCCATTGCACGGACTTTAGGTGCGCCGGTTATTGAACCCCCAGGAAAACACGCTCGTAATAAATCAGTTGCACGGTATTGGCTATCTAACTTTGCCGTGACGGTACTAACCAGATGATGTACTGCCGGGAAAGCTTCAACAGCAAATAATTCAGGAACACTGACCGTGCCCGGTTTGGCAACACGACCAATATCATTGCGTAGCAAGTCAACAATCATCAAGTTTTCTGCGCGGTCTTTAACTGAATTAGCCAGTTTTTCAGCTTGTGCAAGATCATCTTGTTCATTATCTAGGCGCGGAAGCGTTCCTTTTATTGGGCGGGTTTGAATATCCCCATCTTGCAGAAAGATAAAACGTTCCGGTGAAATACTGATAACCGCATTTTCGGGGAGACGTATAAAAGAAGAGAAGGGAGCTCCATTGCGCTCAAGTAGCGCTAAAAACGCATTCCATTCATCTCCTTTATACTTAGCTTTAAATCGTTGTGCTAAATTAATTTGATAACAATCACCATTACGTAAATATTCATGGATGCGCGCAATATTATGATGATATGTCTCTTCAGACATATTAGATTGCCATGCCGAGGTTAATTGGAATTTGTTTTTACGGCCCTTTTTTTGACTATGTAGCCAAGCTAACCGAGCATCAACATCATCATAACTAATTAATGTAGTTGTTTTATTATGGTGATCAACGATAAGTGCCCACAAGTAGATGCCAACCGCCATGTCTGGAAATTGTAGTTCTGTGGTTGAAATTTCAGGTAATTTTTCAATGCGCCGGCCTAAATCATAACTCCAAAGGCCGAGGGCACCGCCGTTGAAGGGACATTCGGTCTCTTCCTGGTATTTCGGTTGGTATTTATCAAGCAACCCTTGAATAAGTTCAAAAGGATCTGATTCAGAAACGATAGGGGCCTGATTTTGCTCTGAGATGGTTGTTTCAAGCTGATAAGTCGTTAGTGTAGCAATAGGGTCAGCAACGATAATATCAAAGCGATTATGTGAGTGTTTTGCATTACCTGAATGCAGTAACATCGCCCATGGCTGGTGTGCCAGTGGGGTAAAATAATTAATGGCTGTGTTTGGGCTATAAGGTAATTGGATTTTTTTGATAACCATTTTTTTTGATAACCATAATGATGAGTCTAAATTTCCGCAAGTGAATCAATACAGATTAACATATATTCTTATCTTAATAATCGAAGAGATGTTAAAATGTTAACTGTTGATTTTAGTCTTTTATTCATGAGGTTTAAACCATGTTTTCTGGTATGCCAGCACTTAATCACCAAGAACAGCAAGAAGCAGTTGAAAAAATTCATCAATTGATGGCGGAAGGTATGAGTAGTGGTGAGGCAATTGCATTAGTTGCTCAAGAAATTAGGGAAAAGCACCAAGGTAAAGAGCAAATCCATGTTCGTTTTGATGATGAAAATTAATAATCTGTAAACATACTATTAACATCCATGCATAAACCTGATAGATTAATATTAGTTAAGTCATTCTATTTATCAATGAAGACTAGATAATAACCAGAAGATAACTGGTATCTGATAGGCTGAAATATGCCGCTAAACTAATCAAAAATCTTTACCTAGTAATAGGTATCGGAGGATGGTATGGAAGCGAATCAAAAAATTGCTGTAGTTTTAGGTACTTGTGCGCTGGTTTTTAGCTCTTTTGCGTTAAGCGAAAATAATGAAGAAGGTAAAGCAGCGCCTTTCGTCAGTTGTGGTACGTTAACTGAGCCACAAATTGCAGCACAAGTGAAAAGCGATTTTATGCATAATCGTTTACCTCGCTGGACAGATGAAAAAGCGGCTTTAGGCAAGAAAGCGGTTGCATGGGTCAATGATAGTGAAGTCACTAAAACCGAAACAGGCTACAGGGTACCGTTAGTTGTTCGTGGTGCAAAATCTGATTTACATTATTCAGTCGCGGTAGACTGCCAAAATAATACAGTGACATATAATACGGCGAAATAAATTTTTTAATCTTCAGAATCAAGGGGTAACCATTAAGGTTATCCCTTTTTTGTATCATTTCTTTTGTGTCTTCGTGAGACTAGCGATTTCGTGGTTCATAAGGCATACGTGCAAAGTTTTGCGACAGTTGTCGGTAGTAGACTAATCGCTCCCTGAAATACTCCCTTAAGTGCTCGGGTTGTTCTCGCTCAACAGCTTCAGCAATGATGGCAATGTTATAGCGTTCTTTAAATGCAACACCGGAAGCTAAAAGGTCGACATTGACCTTATCCATTTCATCTTTAGGCAATAAAGCAAGATTATGGCTCATATTTGATCTCTACTGTTAAATTCATACGCCATTATTGTAACTGGATAATGAGAAAAAATCTCAATACCTTAATTGGAATAATGAAAAACAATAGTTAAATTTCTCTATTTATATATTAGTAATTAAGGGAAAAAGTAGGGAAAGATAATGAGATTGATTATTATTGTTTTTAACAAAAGTTATTAATTATCAGTAAATTGGATTTTTTTGTTTTAAGATTGTTTTAGGGTTTTAATTGTTTTAATACTGTGCATAATATACTCATGAATAATTAATCGATAAGGCATAAATATGTTAACTACAGATATGGTCAAAAAATTAAACGAACAATTAAACCTTGAATTTTATTCTGCAAATCTTTATTTGCAAATGAGCGCTTGGTGTAGTGACAAAGGCTATGAAGGTGCTGCAGCGTTCTTAAAAGCACACTCACAAGAAGAAATGGAACATATGCAGCGTTTATTTGATTACCTTAGTGACACTGGGGCATTACCCCTGTTAGGGCAAATTGCAGCGCCACCAGTTGATTTCAAATCAATTAGCGATGTATTTCATCAAACTTATGAGCATGAGCAATTAATTACTCGTGAAATTAATAAATTGGCTCATTTAGCAATGACAACACAAGATTATTCTACATTTAATTTCTTACAATGGTATGTTGCAGAGCAACACGAAGAAGAGAAATTATTTAAATCAGTACTGGATAAACTGGATATGGTGGGTGAGTCTGGTAAGGCACTATTCTTGTTAGATAAAGATTTGAAAAACATGTCAGCGGCAACACATGTTTAATCTACACGCCAGTGAGTAGATAGAAATATCGTTTTATCTCCATGTAAAACATAAAGACCTCTCTAGGCTTATGGGCATGAATCCTGCAATTCAATGTTCATAAGTCTTTTTCTTTTCATTTTGTGTGAAAACTCACAGGATAGGCCGATAAAACCTATTTTTAAGCAGTAAAATGGTTTGTTTTCCGTATAATGATTGGTAATTATTCTAAATTCACCTGCAAATTAAGAGGTTACTATGCCAATTAACCCTATTAAATCTTCATGGCGCAAACTTAGCGCTGTCGCCGTTCTTTTTTTAGGTATGTCGTTCCAACAGGCATTTGCACATGCGCACTTAAAAGACCAACTTCCTGCTGAAGGTACGGCAGTAGAACAAGCCCCTGAGTCTATCTCATTAAGCTTTTCTGAAGGCATTGAAGTTAATTTCACTAAGGTCAGTATTATCGGTCCTGAAAATAAAATAGTGAAAACCGGTAAAGCAACGTTAGACCCAAGTAACGATACAAAAGTGATTGTCCCTGTGGAAGACAAGCTCGCTGCTGGGAAATATGACGTTAATTGGAGCGTCGTTTCTGTCGATGGACACAAAACAAAAGGAACGTATAGCTTTACAGTGAAATAATATGTCACTAGAAGCTTTTTATACCCTTATTCGCTTTATTCATTTTATCGCTGCAATATTGATGTGTGGAATGTCAATATTTGCAGTGGTACTTAGTCGTGAGCCATTTAATTATTTGCTCAGCCGCTATTTGAATAAAGGTATTTTCTTCTGTGCCATCGTTACCGTGTTAACAACTTTTGGTTGGATGCTTGCACAAGCAGGCCTGATGGGAGATGGTTGGCAAGATAGTATCGATTTGGATATATGGCAAGGGGTTTTAGAGACGTCATTCGGTCAAGTATGGCGTTGGGAACTTTTGTCATCTGTATTATTGTTATTGGTTTTATTTGTAAAACCAATCCAATTGCGATTGAAACTCATATTGGTTTTTTCAGTGATCCTACTTGGTTTGCATGCTTTTATTGGGCACGCGGCTATGCATGATGGCTTACTCGGAACCCTCCACCGCATCAATCAATTCATTCATCTTATTAGTTCAGCCTATTGGTTTGGCGGTTTGTGGCCATTTTTAATTTGCATTCAATTTTTACGCAATAAAAAAGAAATGGTCGAAGGGATGGATAAACACATTGTGAATACCATGATGCGTTTTTCGCGTTATGGTCACATCGCTGTTGCACTGGTTATTATTACTGGAGTCATTAGTGCAATAACGCTCTTACCTGGCTGGCCATTAAACTATTCAGGGTCAGAATACCAATCACTACTTTGGTTTAAGATCATTTTAGTGGGGGGAATGCTTCTATTGGCTATTATCAATCGCTATTACATCGTACCGATTATTAAACAAAAAGGGCGGGTCAACACCCTAATTATTAACAGTTGGGTTGAGTTACTGTTAGGGACTATGGCTATCCTTTCGGTGGCGATTTTTGCAAGCTACCAGCCAATCTAGCTAAACTTTTATATTTAATTGATAATAACGCGAAGATATCTTTAATGTTTGATAAGGCACTACCATGAAATTTAAACTCATTATTTGCACACTGTTATTGGCTGGTACCGTAAGTACTGCTTTTTCTGCACCGTTAACATCCGTGAGTAAGAAACAATTTGGAGATGATTGGCCATTTACTCGTGAGGAGGTCATGTTAGAGTGCCGTCATAATGGGGCTTTGGTCGTTATTAACCCTGCGACATTAATGCAATATCCATTAAATGATATTGCAACTGAATTGATGAATAAAAAAGAAATTAAAGCACAGCCTATTGATGTGCTGCTTAAGCCTATCGATAGCACCAAGACAGTTGTGGAAAGAATATTACCTATAAAAGAAGCCGCTGAAAAGTTGTGTGTTAGCAACTAAGCTGATAGCAAAGTAAAACCATTAGAGCATAAAGGAAGTGGTGAATTAATAAATTATCATTGTTATTCAATTAGTTGATTGATTGAAAGGTTTGAATGATTAGGTGAATAGGTTTAACCTATTAAACAAATAGTTCAATATTATAAAATCAAGAAATAAATTGTGTTAATAATATGTGAAAATATTGATAATAAACATGGTAAGAACGTGCATTGAAAGCTAGTATTAGAGTGTACTTTGTTACGTCTCAATGGCAATTTTAGCGCACGGCTCTGCCAGAGCCATTTCCCAAGGCCCGGTAATCGGAATCTACCAGGCCTCTTTTTTTGCCTATTATTTTGTTAGCTCTCATTTCATATCAGCTTCTCAGTTCCTACCTACTTATATGCTTAGTCAATAGCCTAAGTGTACTAACAAAATTCTTAAGCAAGTTTCATCACCCAATGGTGATTTTCTTTATCATAACGATCACGATAGAGCAGGACTGGTTTTTCATCTAAAGTTGCAGGAATACTTGTATGCTCGTCCCAGCCATCAAGCTGCATGCAAAAATCGGTATCAGAATCACATGGAATACTCACTGTGTCGCTTTTATGGGAAGCCATAACTGCATCATTAATTTCATAGGAAGATATTTTCAATTTTACAATACACATAACTGCACCTCATTCATTGATTTTAACTATATATAAACAGCTCAATGAAATTAAGCATAGTATAAATGGAATTAATTTCCAAAATAATTTTTATGGCGTATGAAGGGTTAGGGTGCAATATGTGGTTAATATACACCCTAATAGTGGTTATTTTTTAGGAATAGAAGTTCCCCAGTCCATGTAATCTTTAGGGGGTTCCAACTTCAGGATGAAATGCTGTTCAGGCTTGGCTTTTGGTGCTAAAGGTACTGACGGCGGGGTTGCGAAGGAAATGCCACCGCGTACAAATTGTTTGAAAGTCCCACTCTTGGCGACACCACCAGTTAAACCAAATGAGAAATTAAAACCGGAAGATTGCCAAAATTCTGTATTATTGCGAATGAGATATTGGTATTCCTTGCCAATGCGTGTGGCAACATATACGCGATCGGAAAGCTCTCCCAAATATAGACCTGTAACAACACCGACTTCTAGGCCTCTGAATAAAATAGGCGTGCCAACTTGAACGGAGCCGACATCACTCGCATCAAGGTAAATAGTTAAACCGTCTAGATAACGCGAGTCTGTAATATTTGCAGCTTGTAATTCAAATTGATAACGGCTTTTATTATTACGTCCTGGCTCAGCACTAATATAGGGTTGTAATATGCTATCTAAATTATTTAAACCCGCAGGGGATAATTCAGGTGTTACAACTGCGAAACGGCTTCCTAACCGGGTAAAAGCACTGACATATTCAGGGTATAGAATGGCTTTTGCTTGTACTTCACGTTTATCAGATGACAATTTTAATGATTCAATTTGGCCAATATTGATGCCCAAATAACGGATAGGCATACCTTCTGAGAGTTTTGATGCATCAAATGTTGTTAATGTAATGATGCTTCCTATCGCTTTAGCTGAGGTTTCATTTGGATAAAGTGTGTGTTGGCGAGCGGTATTGGCAACACCTCCATCCAGGTTATCAAAGCTAATAGCACCGCTAATAGCTCGGCTCAGCGGTGCCGCTTGAACGGTTAAACCATTACCATTAAGTTGAACTTTTGCACCGCCTTCAGCCCAAAATACACTGTTTTCAGTGAGTAAATGAAGATATTCATTTGAGATATTTACATTGATCGCAAACCCAGCCTTGGTCGGTTTAATGGCAATTATTTTACCGACTGCAAATTGGCGATAAAGAACAACAGAGCCTGCCTGAATGTCTGGTAATGTTGTGGTATTGAGAGTGATAGTTGTGGGTGGTAAAGCCCCTAAAATACCCGCTTTTGCATTATCATCACTACGATATAAAGGAAAATTTTCGGGGAGTTTTTCTTGGCTTTGTCCTGCTATCAGATGAATACCACCATCTAACCACTCTTGGGGAGTAGCTCCTTGGAATTGTAATCCATTAAGACCTAATTGGATATCCACTCGGCTATTAGCAACAAACTTGCTGTCTTCTCGAACAAGATGTTGGAACTCATCATATATCAGGATATTAAAATTTACTTTCTCAGTTGCTAAGTGACGCTGTAACACCTCACCAATTTGAATGCCCTTATAAACAATAGGTTGGCCTTTATCGACGCCATAAGTGTCATGTGCCCAAAGTGTTAGTAACAGGGGGTCTTTACCATCTTGTTCTGCGGTTTGGGCTATTTTTTTACTGTCTTGTAGGACAAATTTTTGCCCTTCTTCTGCTTGTGGGCTGTCTTGTGGTGAATCAAAAGCAATGGCGCCATTTATAACAGCAGAAAGGCTTTCCATTTTTACGCTAGCGCCAGATTTAAGGTCAAAGCTGCCTTGTAGCCCTGACACATTCCAAAACTGGCTCTCTTTACGGACCAAGTGAACATAAGGTTTTTTGACAACGGCAGAAATGGAAACCCCTTGGTTATCAGGCAAAATGGTGTAGTCTGAAATATAACCAACAGGGACTTTCCGGTAATAAATAGGCGAGTTTTCATTCAGTGAGCCTAAATCTGGAGCAGTCAGGTGAATAAGTAATTCACCTTTATCAATGTCTAGCTGCGGTGGTGTGTCTTGTGCAACAAAAGAAAACTGTTCTGTTCCTGTGCTTGGTAACATACCAATGTAATTTCCACCAACTAAAGCATCAAGACCAGAAACACCCGCTAACGATGCTTTGGGGGTCACTAACCAAAATTTAGTCCCTGAATTTAAGGCTGGCCGCATATCTTTATTCACACTAGCAGTGACAATGATGGTTTTCATATTTTTACTGATAGCAACGGATTGTACTAAACCTACTTCAACCCCTTGATACCGGATAGGCGTTCTATTGGCGACGACTCCAGGTGCGGATGTAAACTCAATAGTGATATCCGTTCCTCGTTCAGCCCAATGTTGAAACAAAAGCCAGCCTGCAATGAAAATAGCGACTAAAGGCAATAGCCAGAAAGGCGAAATTTGCCTGCGTTTGCGTAATATGGCTTCTGATATTTCTTCAGAGGGTTCATTTTGCAGGTTTTGATTTTCCATAAGAATCCCAAATTAAACGGCTATCTAACCACTCAACAGCCAAAATTGTTAAAATAACGGCTGAACCAAAATACAGTGCGGCTGGCCCCATAGTAAAAGACATGAGTTGATCACGGTTAACGAGTGTCATCATCAAGGCGATGACAAATAAATCTAGCATTGACCAACGACCAATCCACGAAACAAACCTAAGTAATTTCATACGTAAAATAGGGTCAGTATTGCTTTTTAAATGGATAGAAAACAGTAGCAATATCATAATAATAATCTTAATAAATGGAACCAGTATACTGGCGATGAATACAATAACTGCGATTGGCCAGTTACCTGAATCAATTAAAGAGACAACCCCAGAATAAATGGTGTCTTCTAAGCGCTGTCCATTGAGATAAAAAATAGAGATTGGCATTAAATTAGCAGGAAACAATAACACCATGGCAGCAATTAGTGCGGCCCAAGTTTTTTGTAAGCTATAAGGTTCCCGATAATGAAGAGGGCGATGACATCGTTTGCATTTCCCATTCCAATTTGCGGGCCCAGTGTAATGGCAAGCCGTGCAAGTTAGCGAGTTATCTTGTACTTTTTTATTATTGATGGGATAAAATTTTTGCCATAACTCATCTAGGTTTATGTGGATGAGAATTAATAAACTGAGAATAGACATAGTAATAAAAGCCACTAAGCCATGCCCAATGAATACACTTGCGTAATCTTGCATTTTAATGGCGGCAATACCCAATGCTATTAGGTAAACATCTAACATAACCCATTCTTTGATGTGGCTTAACACTAAAAGAATAGGCCGGAGATTCAAATTGATATGCTGACCAATAGATAACAATAAAATTAAAATTGGTAATAATAAGGGGGCTGCAATAGCACAAAAAGCCACTATACTGGCAGTAAATGGATCCCCTTGTTGATTAATTAAGCGTATACCTTCAATGACATTTGCATTAATTTGGCTTCCTAATAAATGAATAGAAATAAGGGGTTGCCAAAAAGCAATGGGAGCAAGCATCAGTAATGTGATAGCCAGTATTGATAAACGGTTGAGTGACCAAGAACGTCCATCATTAAGTTGACTAAAACAGCGAGGGCAAACAACGACTTGTCGTACGTTGGCTCGTGGGGTTAGTAGCTTCTGATTGCAATGATTACAACGTTGAAAAAGCAAATCAGTGTGGTTAATGTAGTTCATATTGACTCATTTTAGGTGGTTACCTAGATGTAATCTAGTGTAAAAAAATTTACCTCAAAGTGACAAATTGGTAACCTTAGGACTACGCTTACAAACATTCGATTAATTGCTTGATTATTACAAGAAATAATTATGGATAAAAAGAAGTATTATCTTGAACTTTCGGACAATCTCTCTGCATTACTTGCAGGTGAGTATGATTTAATTGCAACTTTAGCAAATACCAGTGCATTATTATATGAATATTTAGAAGGGATTAACTGGGCTGGTTTTTATCTCAGTAATGGGCAAGAATTAGTTCTGGGTCCTTTCCAAGGTAAAGTTGCGTGTGTTCGAATTCCTTTTGGTAAAGGCGTTTGTGG
The DNA here is from genome assembly GCF_028480325.1 of Providencia sp. PROV182. Taxonomy (NCBI): domain Bacteria; kingdom Pseudomonadati; phylum Pseudomonadota; class Gammaproteobacteria; order Enterobacterales; family Morganellaceae; genus Providencia; species Providencia sp. PROV182. The sequence continues at coordinate 309,030 of NZ_JAMPOL010000001.1, forward strand.
TACAGCTTTTAGTAATAACCAAGTTCAGCGTATAGAAGATGTTCATGCCTTCCCAGGTCATATTGCCTGTGATGCAGCAAGTAACGCTGAAATTGTGTTCCCTTTGGTAGTTAGTGGGCAAATTATCGGGGTTTTAGATATTGATAGCCCAAATATTAGCCAATTCGACCAAGAAGACGAAAAAGGGCTACAACACCTTGTAAACCAGTTGTGCCAACATCTGGCAATGTGTTCTATGCCTAAATATCACTAAATAATGGTCAGTTAAATTAATAGTAACGTGGCAATTGTCAGCAACACGATTATAATGTCGGCTTGTTCATGCCCGTGAGGTTGGCAAAATCGTTGTTATCAGGAAATTTCATGGAAAATCAACCTAAGTTGAATAGTAGTAAAGAAGTTATCGCATTTCTAGCAGAGCGTTTTCCTCGCTGTTTTATCGCTGAAGGCGAAGCACGTCCGTTAAAAGTCGGAATTTTTCAAGATATCGTAGGATGCTTAAAAGAAGAAGATGGTATTAGCAAAACGCAATTGCGTTCTGCGTTACGCATGTACACTTCTAGCTGGCGCTATCTTTACGGTGTTAAAGAGGGCGCTAAACGCGTTGACTTAAATGGTGAAGATTGTGGTGAATTAGATGCAGAACATATTGCTCATGCGCGCCAACAATTAGCCGAGGCTAAAGCTCGCGTTCAAGCACAACGTGCTGAACAAAAAGCACAAAAACGTCCAGCAGCGAAAAAAGCGAGTGAGAAAACCCCTCGTAATCAAGATGCAGCTAAAGAAAAAACGCCTCGTCGCCGTCCGTCAGATAATAAAGAACGCTCGCAAAATACATCTGCTAAAGCCCCTCGTCGTAATACACCTGCGCCAGAGCAAAATCTGAAATCAGTCACTGATATCAATACCCTTCAAATTGGTCAAACTTTGAAAGTGAAAGTCGGTACCAGTGTGATGGACGCCTCTGTGCTGGAAATTGCGAAAGATGGTGTTAGGGTTCAATTGCCAACAGGGCTGGCAATGATTGTACGCGCGGAACATTTAAAGTTCTGATACGGAGGTCAATCAGGTCATGAACAAACTTCTTAAAATTGCATTGGTGGTAAGTCTAGCGACTTTTGGCAGTGCAATAGCTAATACTCAAGCAGTGGCTCCGGTCACTGCGGCTCAGTTACCTGTCTTAAAACAGAGTGCACAGCACGGTACTGTGAGTGAAAGGGTCACCTCTCGGTTTACTCGCTCACATTATCGCCAATTCGATTTAGACAATGCGTTTTCTGGGAAGATATTTGATCGTTATCTCAATATGTTAGATTTCGGTCATAATGTTTTACTTCAATCCGATATTGACCAATACGCCAAAGATAAAGGCAAAGTGGGTCAGTGGCTTGAGGATGGCAAATTAGATACGTTCTATGACCTGTATAACCTGTCTCAGGAAAGACGTTTCGAGCGCTTTAAATATGCATTGGCTCGTTTAGAGCAACCCATCGATTTAAATGCGACTGATTCTATTGAAGTTGACCGTTCAAAATCACCATGGCCTAAAGATAAGCAAGAGCTTGATCGTCTATGGGACCAAAAAGTGCGTTATGATTGGTTGAATTTAAAACTATCAGGTAAAGATGATAAAGAAATCAAAGAGAAACTGACAAAACGCTATAATTTTGCGTTGCGGCGTTTAACGCAAGCGCAAAGTGAAGACGTTTTTCAATTGATAGTTAACTCTTTCGCTCGTGAAATCGATCCACACACAAGTTATCTGTCGCCTCGTAATACTGAACAATTTAATTCAGAAATGAGCTTATCATTAGAAGGAATTGGTGCGGTATTACAGCAAGATGACGAAAATACGGTTATTAACTCATTAGTTGCTGGGGGGCCAGCTGCTAAAAGTAAAGAGCTAAAAGTCGGCGATAAAATTATCGGTGTTGGCCAAACGGGTAAACCTATTGTTGATGTGGTTGGCTGGCGCCTTGATGATGTGGTTGCTTTAATTAAAGGCCCGAAAGGAAGTAAAGTTCGGTTAGAAGTCGTTTCTGATACTAAAGGGGCGAAACCTCATATTGTCACCATAGTTCGGGAGCAGATCCGACTGGAAGACCGAGCGGTCAAACTGACGATTAAACAGCAAGGTAAAGATAAAGTTGCTGTTTTAGATATTCCTGGTTTTTATGTTGGTTTAACCAATGATGTTAAAACTCAATTGCAAAACTTGGCTAAAGATAATGTTTCCGCATTGGTTATTGATTTACGCGGTAATGGTGGTGGAGCATTAACCGAAGCGGTCTCTTTATCAGGTTTGTTTATTCCGAAAGGGCCAATTGTTCAAGTTCGTGATAACAACGGTCAAGTTCGCCAAGATATTGATGATGACGATGTTATTTATTATAAGGGGCCTCTTGTTGTTTTAGTCGACCGCTTTAGTGCATCCGCATCTGAGATTTTTGCTGCAGCAATGCAAGATTATGGCAGAGCGATGATTGTTGGGGAACCGACCTTTGGTAAAGGAACTGTTCAGCAGCACCGTAGTTTGAGCCGTGTTTACGATCAAATGCTAAAACCAGAATGGCCTTCATTAGGTTCTGTCCAATATACCATTCAGAAGTTTTACCGAGTTAATGGTGGTAGCACACAACGTGAAGGTGTAACCCCTGATGTGATAATGCCTACAGGCCAAGACCCAGCTGAAACTGGAGAAAGCTTTGAGGACAATGCATTACCATGGGATAGTATTCCACCGGCAAAATATACACCTGTTGGTAATGTGTCTTCTGATTTATCACCAATAAAAACTCAGCATTTGGCACGTATTAGCAAAGACCCTGAATTCAACTATATTGATGAAGATATTGCTCGCTATAAAGTAAACAAAGAGAGTAAGAATCTTATTTCGCTCAACTATGCAGAGCGCCAAAAAGAAGATTCAGAACTTGAAGCGACAAAATTGAAACGTATAAATGAACGTAATACTCGGGAAGGTAAACCACTATTGAAATCAATTGATGATTTGCCTAAAGATTACGAAGGGCCAGACCCATACCTCGATGAAACGGTGAAAATGGCGATCGACTTAGCTAATCAACATACTAAGCTATTATCAAATAATAAATAATATTCTCTTAGTGTTTAACAGAATTAAGCCAGCGAAAGCTGGCTTAATTTTTTGAGTTTCTTTAACGCTATCTTAATCCGCTTAGAAAATAGAAAATCAAATGTTAATTTATTATTAATTTTGGTGTTTTTAGTCAGCGACTATTAAATTGGTGAAGTTTTATTCTTTATTTATTTTATTTCCCCAAATGACTGACTGAAATTGATGATTAATTATAGGTTTCTTTACCTTTACTTAATTTATCCTAAACTTTTGGTATAGCTTTCCTTAACAACGAGACAATACCATGCGTAAATTATTTGTAGGATTAATGGCAGTTAGTGTAATGATGATTGCATCTATAAATACAGCGAATGCAAGAAATTACCCATGTTCTGGAAGTAAAGGGGGAATAGATCGCTGTGAAGATGGTAAATTTATTTGTAATGATGGTTCAACAAGTCGCTCAGAGCAAGTGTGTACCATAGAATTAAAAAATGATATTAACAGCAAAGCGAAAGCGGCTGGTGCTTCGATTGGTGCAGGTGTTGCTAAGCAATCAAGTAAACCATCGGTTTCTGACTCAATAAAGAGCACGAGTGATAAAGCCAGTAAAACAGCCTCTGATAAAGCAAGCAAAGCTAGTGATAAAGCATCAGATACAGCTAAGACAGTAAAAGAAAAAGCCGCTAAAACGACAGATAAAGAATCAGCAAAAGCGGTGAAAGAAAAAGCTAGCAAAACGACAGATAAAGAATCAGCAAAAGCGGTGAAAGAAAAAGCTAGCAAAGCGACAGATAAAGAGCCAGCAAAAGCGGTGAAAGAGAAAGCTAGCAAAGCGGCAGATAAAGAGCCAGCAAAAGCGGTGAAAGAAAAAGCGTCTAAAGCCAAAGATAAAGAAACAGCTAAGACAGTAAAAGAGAAATCAACAAAATCGACTAAAGAGAAAACTAATTAGCGTGAGAACAAAACAACAGACAGCGATAGAACAGAATAGTGCCACTTAATGTGGCATTATTTTTTAATAGAATGGAAGTAAAAGTAAATATTCATTCATTTGGCAAACAATGTGAGTGATAATATAGATAAATACACTAAATTGTTTTTGGTGATTGACTAACTAGCTTTATCGTTTCAATTACAAATAGCTTTGAATTTAAATGGTTACAAAATGAGCCTTTAAAAACAAATGGTTAAATTCTTACTAAAGAAGTTATCATTTATTTAGAGCATAATGATGAGTTTTGAACGTAGCTATGTAAAGTTATGTTATTTTTTAGGGTTTTCGCGTTAATGCACTTGAAAAAGTGTGAAAAAACCTTATTTATAAAGTAAATTCTACGTATATTTGTTTTTACCAAGGAATACATAAAAAATGATGAGAATTGCTTTATTCTTACTCACAAACTTAGCGGTTATGTTTGTGTTTGGGATAATCCTAAGCTTAACTGGGATCAGAGGTAGTAGTGTCCAAGGCCTCATGATCATGGCTGGCCTATTTGGCTTTGGTGGTGCTTTCATTTCACTATTGATGTCCAAATGGATGGCTTTAAAATCAGTGGGTGGTGAGGTTATTGAAACTCCACGTAACCAAACAGAACAGTGGTTAGTATCAACTGTTGAGCGCCAAGCAAAACAAGTTGGTATTCAGATGCCGCAAGTGGCTATTTATCATGCTCCAGATATTAATGCGTTTGCAACAGGGGCTCGCCGTGATGCTTCGCTTGTTGCAGTAAGTACTGGGCTATTAGAAAATATGAGCCGTGATGAGGCGGAAGCTGTTATCGCTCATGAAATTAGCCACATCGCGAATGGTGACATGGTGACGATGACCTTATTACAAGGTGTGGTGAACACGTTCGTCATCTTTATTTCACGTATTATCGCACAGGTTGCGGCAGGCTTTATGTCCAACAGTGATAACGAAAGTGAAAGTAGTAATGGTAACCCAATGGTTTATTTTGCGGTTTCTATGGTACTTGAAATCGTCTTCGGTATTTTGGCAAGCATCATTACTATGTGGTTCTCTCGTTATCGTGAGTTCCATGCGGACGCGGGTTCTGCAAAATTAGTCGGCCGTGAAAAGATGATAGCTGCATTGCAACGGTTGAAAACGAGCTATGAGCCACAAGAAGAAGGCCGTTTGATGGCGTTTTGCATCAATGGTCGTGGTAAAGCATTCAGTGAATTATTTTTATCACACCCACCATTAGACAAACGTATCGAAGCATTGCGCTCAGGTGAATATTTAAAATAGCCTAAATAATAGTCTAAAGTTAGCTTTAAGTTGACAACGATTTTAGTATCTGCCCAGTAATAATTTAATTACTGGGCATTTTTATCTATACAATATGGTAAATATGCTCCCTCAAAATACCCATTCATAGCTAACAAACTCAATTCTAATTCTGACTCTCAATTAATTGTATTAATAACTGTAATCGATAAATCACAAGTGAGCTTACTCACAATCTTCTATTTTAAATGAAGAATTACTGAAAATTTGTTCGCTTTTATTTTACTTTTAATCTTTATTAGATTGATAAGGAATTGTTATGGATTCGATTGTTTTGTTAATTAATATGAATTAATTGGGGGTAGGATGGATTTGATAACTACGTGGTTAAGTGAACTAAATGGAGTGGTTTGGGGAGTACCAATGCTGGTTGGGATCTTAGGCGTTGGTATTTATATGCAAATCCGGCTTGCATTTTTACCGATAAGAAAAATTGGGACAGGTTTTAAGTTATTGTTTCAAAAGAATGAATCACGCGGTGAGGGACAAATATCACCTTTTAATGCATTAATGACAGCGTTATCGGCAACGATTGGTACAGGGAATATTGCCGGAGTTGCAACCGCAGTGGTCATGGGAGGGCCGGGAGCGTTATTCTGGATGTGGATGACGGCATTGGTAGGAATGGCAACAAAATACTCTGAGGCGGTGTTAGCTGTCCGTTTTCGTGAAGTCGATAAATATGGCCAATATATTGGTGGCCCAATGTACTACATTAAAAATGGATTAGGCCCTAAATGGATTTGGCTGGGAACACTGTTTGCCTTCTTCGGTGCATGTGCCAGTTTTGGTATCGGCAATACGGTACAAGCGAACTCAGTGGCAGATGTGCTAGAAAGTAACTTTGGTGTGCATAAATGGTTGACCGCAGGGGCTTTAGTTTTATTAGTTGGTGCGGTATTGATTGGTGGGCTGCGACGTATTTCTGATGTTGCAGGAAAACTTGTCCCATTTATGACTGTTGCCTATTTTGGCGCGGGGGTCATTGTGCTTGGTATTTATTTTACTGAGATCCCTGCGGCACTTTCTCTGGTTGTTACCTCGGCTTTTAACCCTGTTGCTGCACAAGGTGGGTTTGCGGGGGCTGCTGTATGGGCTGCAATACGCTTTGGGGTTGCACGAGGCGTATTTTCCAATGAAGCAGGTTTGGGGAGTGCACCTATCGCCCATGCCGCTGCAAAAACACAAAACCCTATTCGCCAAGGACTCATTGCGATGTTAGGGACATTTATTGACACTATCATTGTGTGCTCTGTCACAGGGTTAACTATCATTATTACTGGTGGTTGGCTGACCAGTGAAACAGGCGCGACATTAACCGCATCATCATTCCAAACGGCAATTCCCGGTGGAAATTATATTGTTGCTATCGCATTAGCTGTGTTTGCATTTACCACTATTCTGGGTTGGAGCTTTTATGGCGAAAAATGTGTGCAATATTTATTTGGGTTGCGAGCAATAAAGCCGTACAGAGTTTTATGGCTGATTGCTTTACCTATCGGCGCAACACAATCACTTGATTTTGTTTGGTTGTTGGCAGATACACTAAATGCCATGATGGCGATCCCTAATTTGATTGCCTTGTTACTTTTAAGCCCTGTTGTTTATCGGTTAACACGTGACCATATAAAAGATGTGAACGCAGACAGCATTGATATGGCAAAACAGTTGTACGACAATAAATCATAATCTATTGATAATAAGCTTCATTTTAATAGTGAAGCTTATTATTTCATCAATATCTCTCCTCTCATTCATCAGGCCTATCGATGGGCAATATATAAATCATCTATTTTTATAGGTAAAATTACGGTATGGCGTTAAATGCGCTATGCTTAGAAGAGAAGTTGTATACCATGCGTATTTTATAAATTAAACAAGGGGATAGAATGGATATTCTGGAGAAAACGTTATTGTTTGGTAATGATTTTTTGACAACGACAAATCCCGCTAGGTTAGTTCCGTTTAAATTTGAAATCTACCGTTCTGAGCAAGGTTTTTACCATCGGATTTATAAGCAAGTTGGTATGTCTGGCGCTAACTTTGGGCAAACGTTTGAAGTGTGGGCTTTTGAAGAACAGAAAAGTTGGGATAAGCAAACTGACGATACAACAGTTGATGAATATATTCAGCATTGCCAAGATATTTATAAACGGAATAATACATAAGTTGTAGAAAAAAAAAGCCCCCTTCATAGGGTTCTGAAGGGGGAGCTAAATGAATAAAGAATGGTTTAATTCATGAACAAAGATAGATGATTTTCATGATTAAAACTTAGTTATTTGTGCAGTTTAAACCACTTTATAGCATGTATATCCTTAAAATAGCATTTATCGCTAAATAATCTATTGGCGATACGCTGTTTTTATCTGTTCTAACGTATTTTTATAGGTTTCTGCCTGTTTTTCGTCTTCCATTTGTGCAACTTCACGTTGCATCTTGACCAAAATCTTACCTGCATCAGCTTGGCCGATAGCTTTTAGCATATGCGTTAATAAGTTTTTTAGGCAAGTAACTTCATCTGCTAAGGTATTAACGTTAGGTTCAGTAGGAAAATGGTTTTTCATTAAAGCGGTCCTTTAAGCATAAAAAATAATAGTGAGATTGTAGCATAGAAAGTAATGCGATGTATTTTCAGATAACTGAATGTAATAAATATTCAGATAAATGACTTAAATTTGAACGAATAATGAAACAGAATAGTCGAGAGAATAAAAATAAGCAGACATGATATTGTTCTTGCCAATTAGGCAAAGAGGAGCCTTTATGAGTAATGAAAAAATGTGATACAATTCACATAAAAAGAGTTATTAGCAACCTAGCTTGCTTAGTGACAACTCAATCCTGTATGAAATACCAATATCCTTTCGCAGCAATTTTTACGCACAATTAAACCGTTGTGTATGTTATTTGTGGGAAAGTAAAGGCTAAGAGAAATATGACGCAAGTTTCTAGAAAAACAGCTTGGATCCGTGTAATAGCACTAGCGGTCGCTGCATTTGTTTTTAACACAACAGAGTTTGTGCCTGTAGCATTACTCAGTGATATTGCAAAAAGCTTTGATATGACGGTCGCACATACTGGATTGATGATAACAATCTACGCGTGGGTTGTGGCTTTGATGTCGTTACCTTTAATGCTATTAACCAGTAAAATAGAGCGTCGCAAATTATTAGCTTTTTTATTCGTTATTTTTGTTATTAGCCACATTATTTCAGGGTTTGCGTGGAGTTTTGATATTCTAATAGCAGGGCGTATTGGCGTTGCATTATCCCATGCGGTATTTTGGTCAATTACTGCATCTTTAGCTATTCGGGTTGCTCCTGCAGGTAAAAAAGCCCAAGCTCTTGGGTTATTAGCAACGGGGACCGCTTTAGCGACAGTATTAGGGCTTCCCCTTGGTCGAGTGGTTGGGCAGTTTTTAGGCTGGCGGGCGACGTTTTTAGGTATTGGTATCATTGCATTGTTTACTATGGTTGTGTTGATCCGTTTTTTACCTCGTTTACCAAGTGAACATTCTGGTTCGTTAAAAAGTGTTCCTATGCTATTCCAACGGCCTGCACTCGTAGGAATGTTCGCATTAACTGTTTTAGCTGTTACCGCACATTTTACAGCTTACAGCTATATTGAACCTTTTGTTCGAGAGGTTGCATTGCAAAGCCAAAATTTTGCTACTTTACTACTACTGATTTTTGGTGGTGCCGGTATTTTCGGAAGCGTAATATTTAGTCGTTACAGCAGCAAGTTTTCATTATCATTTTTACCTGCAGCAATCGCATTTATGACAATTTGTTTATTATTGCTGATGCCATTAGGTAGAGATGTTTGGTCTTTGGTGATGTTATCAGTGTTCTGGGGAATGGCGATGATGTGCATTGGCTTAGGGATGCAAGTTAAGGTGATTGATTTATCTCCTGATGCCACTGACTTGGCAATGTCAATTTTTTCTGGAATTTTTAATATTGGTATTGGCGCTGGTGCGCTGTTAGGTAACCAAGTTATTGTTCATTTCGGGATGACCCAAATTGGTTATGTTGGTGGTGCGATCGGTCTGATAGCCTTTGCTTTATGTGTTTATCTATTCAAGCGCTATAGTGAATCTCTTACTGATAGAATAGACGTAGCTACAAATCATTAACTCGTCTTAGCACCATGAAGTAGATATAAAAGCTCTGTGTCATTTTCAGGATAGACAGAGCTTTTTTGTTGTATATAGGAAAATAATAAGTTTCATTATTACTAATTCTAATAATAAGGAAAGGCGATGAAGGGTTTGGGTTTTTTGTTGATGTCTATTATTGCAGAAGTCATTGCGACGACAACATTGAAAGCATCTGATGGTTTTAGTCGTTTTTGGCCGTCTTTGATTGTTATTGTTGGCTATGCTGTCTCTTTTTGGGGGCTTTCGCAGGTAGTAAAAACAATGCCATTGGGTATTGCTTATGCAATTTGGTCTGGTTTAGGGATCGTGTTGGTTTCCGTCGCTGCAATTTATATTTACAACCAAAAACTCGATTTACCTGCAATTATTGGTATGCTATTAATTATTATTGGTGTTTTAGTCATCAATTTATTTTCAAAAAGCGGCGGGCACTAAACAGTTGGTGCAAAATGTTCAGGTAGCATGATAGGAGAAGCAGGGAATGAGGCATAGGGTTAATCATTTTTTTCAGTCAATAATAGCAATGTCACTTATTGGCGTTATATCTGTCATGTTATCTGCGTGTGGTAGTTCAAACGTGGATAAATCTGTGGAGCATTCTGCGAGTCAGTATGCTCAACAAGTGGTCAATTTAGGCCCCGGTGCACAAGAAGCTTGTATGTCAGCGGGTGGGTTGCCCGCACTCACATTAGAATTAAATGGGTCACAAACTGCAGTATGCCAATTTGCGAATGGTAAACGTTGTGCTGTTGACATTATACAATCTGGCTCTTGTATATAACTCTTCTTTTTATGAAGTTAATTAATTTTCTTTTAATGGAAAGTTAATTAACTTCATGCATTTATTATAACTGAATGTTAAATTAATATTCATCATTTCTTTTTTTAATTATATTCTAATTATTCATTTATAAATCATCTAATTATGAACATCTATTTAAGTGTTTATTTTAATTATTGATATTTAACGGCGAAGTTACTAATATTAAATAATAAAGAAAAATTTAAATAATTATAAAAGCATATATAAAGACATTTCCATTTATTAAAGAGTAATGCCTAATGAAAAAGAAAATTGAAGAGTATGATGGCCCCGCTGCGGGTTGGGGGGCTGTAAAAGCAGTTGCAGAAGCTTTACGTGGCCAAATGAAAGTAGGACACGATATCATTGCAATGTTTGAAATGAATAAGGTGGATGGCTTTGATTGCCCTGGCTGTGCGTGGCCTGATCCTGTACATACAGCATCATTTGATATTTGTGAAAATGGCGCAAAAGCAATTGCTTGGGAAGCAACATCTAAAAAAACAACCCCGGAATTTTTTTCTAAATATACTGTAACAGAATTACTCGAATGGGATGACTTTCATTTAGAAGATGAAGGGCGTTTAACTCACCCCATGAAATATAATTCACAAACAGACAAATATGAACCTATCGAATGGGAAGAGGCCTTTCAGCAAATAGGTACGCGTTTACAAAGTTATTCAGACCCAAATACCGTTGAATTTTATACCTCCGGTCGTACTTCAAATGAAGCCGCATTCTTATATCAATTACTGGCTCGTGAATATGGAACAAATAATTTTCCAGATTGTTCAAATATGTGCCATGAGCCAACGAGTGTTGGTCTTGCTAACTCTATTGGTGTCGGTAAGGCGACGGTATTATTAGACGATTTTGATAAAGCGGATTTAGTTATTTGTATAGGTCATAACCCGGGGACTAACCACCCAAGGATGTTGAGCTCATTGCGTGAAGTTTCTAAACGCGGCGCAAAGATCATTGCAATAAACCCTTTAAGAGAGCGTGGTCTTGAGCGTTTTACCTATCCGCAAGACGTGTTAGAAATGCTGACGCTAGAATCTACACCTTTAGCGGGGCACTATTATAAAGTTCGTGTTGGTGGAGACACTGCGTTACTTAAAGGGGTTATGAAGTTATTGATTGAAAAGCACCAAGCCGCAGTAGATGCAGGAAAAGAGCCTATTCTCGATACTGAATTCATATCAACTCATACACAGGGTTATGAAGCTTTAAAAAATGACTTACTGACAACAAGTTGGAAGGATATTTTAAGGGTTTCTGGCTTGCCACGCGAGTCTATCGAAGAGATTGCAGACCTTTATATTGAAGCAAAAAGCACCATTATTTGTTATGGCATGGGGATCACTCAGCACGAACATGGTACGCAGAATGTTCAGCAATTAGTCAATTTGCTGCTACTTAAGGGTAATATTGGTCGGGAAGGTGCGGGTATCTGCCCATTGCGTGGCCACTCAAATGTGCAAGGTGATAGAACCGTTGGCATTACAGAAAAACCGTCAAAAAGCTTTTTAGACAAAATTGAACAACGATTTGGTTTTAAACCACCAAGCGAATTCGGTCATGCTGCAGTCGCGAGCATGCAAGCCATTTCTGAAGGAAAAGCGAATGCTTTAATTTGCATGGGAGGAAATTTAGCGGTTGCAATGCCTGATAAAGACGCTTGTTTTGCTGGTATGAAAAAGCTTGATTTAGCGGTTCATACTGCAACTAAACTAAATCGCTCCCATTTATTAACAGCTAAGCAAACATTCTTATTACCCGTATTGGGTCGCAGTGAAATAGACAGACAAAGCAGTGGTGTGCAATGTGTTACTGTAGAAGACTCAATGTCGATGGTTCACGCATCAAAAGGTTTACTTAAACCATGTAGCCCTTACCTTAAATCTGAGTGTGCGATAATCGCAGGAATAGCTAAAGCGGCAATACCTCAGAGTAAAGTCGAATGGGATGATTTTATCGGTAACTATGACTTGATCCGTGATGCAATGGAGGCGGTATTACCTGGCTTTGATGATTACAATGCACGTATTAAAATACCGGGAGGATTTCACCTGACAAACGCTGCTTCTGAGCGTCGTTGGTTAACTCAATCAGGTAAAGCTAATTTTGTACCGACAGAAGGCGTTATTGAAGACCCGAATTCAGCAGTAAACAGTGAATTGATTTTGGCAACATTACGCAGCCATGACCAGTATAATACTACAATTTATGGGCTAAATGACCGATACCGTGGTGTGTTTGGGCAACGAGATGTTGTTTTCATCAGTGGTGCAGAAGCCCAAAAACAGAAGTTACAGGCGGGAGATAAAGTGAATCTCATCGCATTAGACCGTGAACAAAAACCGACAAAACGCCGTTTAGATAACCTCACTGTGGTGATCTATGATATGGCAGACCGAAGTGTTGCCACTTATTTCCCTGAAGCCAATAATTTAATTTCATTAGATAATTTCGACCCGCAATGTGGTATTCCTGCGTATAAAAATATCCCTGTGAAATTAGAGAGAGTCATTCAATAGATAGATGTTATTGTTTAGGAACCCCAAATGTTGAATTTAACATTTGGGGTTTTAAAGATTATTTTTTGGCTGGGAAGAATTGGCTGATGATAACAATGATTGCAACTAAGAGATAAGCCGCGAAGATACCAATTAACCATTGTGGCATATCAAGCCCTAAGAATGCCCATTGCCTAACGGCACAGTCACCTGTTGCTTCAAACACTGCAGGGACCCACTCTTGTAATGGTAACCAATCAGGGAAATTAACGAAAAAATCGCAAGAAGCAAATGGAGAAGGATAAAGTTGTAGCATGGTATGTTCCCATGCAAGGTCTAAGCCACGCCAAGCAGAGTAAACCCAAATAAGAATTGCTACCCAGCGTATTACCATATTCCGTGGTGCTATTGCCCCAATTAAGCCAGCAACCATAATGCCAAGTAATGCAACACGTTCATAGACACACATAACACAGGGTTGTAGCTTCATCACATGTTGAAAATATAAGGCCGCACACTCGAGCATAAAGGCAATAAAGGCCATGAGTAGCCAGGCGCCTCTCCCTTGCGAGCAGTAGTTAAAAAATCTGAACATACTTAGTATCCTAATTGAGTAATGCGCACATTTTGCCTCTATCAGCTCGATAAAAAAAGCAATTAAAGTGAAATAATGCAATTTCAGATAAGGCTTTACCTAACATTACAATTAGCCATATTGGTATATGGCTAATTGTTTTAAAGTATAGTTACTGGGCGAATGTAATCAAACCGATACTTTCCATCCAGTGAGTGATTGGTACTAGCCAGAGCTCTACCCCTAATAACCCGACAATAGTCATTACGATGGTATATGGAAGAGCCATCCAAACCATACGACCGTAGGATAAACGGATTAGTGGAGATAACGCTGAGGTTAATAAGAATAAGAAAGCAGCTTGCCCATTAGGTGTTGCAACAGAAGGCAGGTTAGTACCTGTATTAATTGCTACGGCTAAGAATTGGTATTGTTCCATTGATACCAAACCTTCATTCGCTGCTTTTAAGGCTTCAGTAATGTAAACAGTCCCTACGAATACGTTATCTGATACGGCAGAGAGTAGGCCATTAAATAGATAGAATAATGATAATTGTGACGACTCAGAGGATTGCAGCACAAACTGAATAAATGGGGTGAATAGTTGTTGGTCAATGATTACGGCTACAATACTAAAGAAGACAGTTAATAATGCGGTAAAGGGTAACGCTTCCTCGAAGGCTTTCCCCAACGCATGTTCTTCTGTGATACCACAAAATGCGGTCGTTAGCACGATAACAGAAAGACCAATAAGGCCAACTTCCGCTAAATGGAAAGCAAGAGCAACGATTAGCCACACGCCAATTAAGCCCTGAACGACTAACTGTGCAAGATCTCTTTTGGTACGTTTAGCCGTCAGTTTTTTATCGTGCTCAGTCAAAATTTGACGTACAGAGTCAGGAAGCTCAGCACCGTAACCAAATAGCTTGAACTTTTCAACAACAAAACAGACAACCAAGCCACAAATAAAAACAGGTATGGTCACAGGAGCCATACGAATATAAAAAGTAATGAAGTCCCAATTAACATGCTTTGCAATGATAAGGTTTTGTGGTTCACCAACCATGGTCATGACACCACCAAGCGCGGTACCAATACCGGCATGCATCATTAAGCTACGTAAAAATGCCCTAAATTGCTCAAGGGTTTGCTTTTGTTCCGCACTATTAATGAAACCATCATTTTGTAGGTCAGTGTTGCTGGGCTGGTTAGAGGCATATTGGTGATAGATAGAATAAAAGCCAATTGAGACGCTAATGACGACGGCAATAACGGTTAATGCGTCTAAAAATGCGGATAAAAATGCACTTGCCATACAAAAAGCAAGGGAAAGAATGCGTTTAGAGCGCACGTTTATCAACAGTTTGGTGAAAACAAATAACAGTAATTGCTTCATGAAGTAGATACCAGCTACCATAAAAATCAGTAACAGGATAACTTCAAGGTTATTGCTAATTTCATGTGAAATTTGGGCAGGGGTGGTCATACCAATAATAACGGCTTCTATGGCTAAAAGACCACCTGGCTGCAATGGGTAACATTTAAGAGCCATTGCTAATGTGAATATGAATTCAACAACTAATAGCCAGCCTGCGACGAAGGGGCTGATGAAGTAAAAGATAATAGGGTTAATTATTAAAAATACAATAATTGCTAATTTGTACCAATCAGGCGAATTTCCCAGGAAATTTTTCAAAAAAGCAGTTTTTAAACTAAAATCCATTATGATTCGTTATCCTCTTTTATGCGGATGTCGTGTATTGTGCTATACATACTACTCTTATCTTTTGCGGATTTTAAGCTTATTTGCTAATTGAGAGCTTATGAATTATATGGAAATTCTATGATTTGCCTCACTCTTTATTTTTAGTCTAACTATATCAGACGATGACAATCTGGTATGATTTGCCCAATATCCGTCTAAATGTTTGGAATAATAAAAATATGGTTATTAAAGCTCAAAGTCCGGCTGGTTTCGCGGAAGAGTATATTATTGAGAGCATATGGAACAACCGCTTTCCACCAGGTTCAATTTTACCCGCAGAGCGTGAGCTTTCGGAATTAATTGGTGTGACACGAACAACCTTACGTGAAGTGTTACAGCGCTTGGCTCGGGACGGTTGGCTAACCATTCAGCATGGTAAACCAACTAAAGTGAATAACTATTGGGAAACGTCTGGTCTAAATATTTTGGAGACATTGGCTAGGCTAGATCACGATAGGGTGCCCCAGCTAATCGATAATTTATTGGCAGTACGTACCAATATCGCTGCTATTTTTATCCGTACAGCCTTTCGAAATAACCCCGAGAAATCAATAGAAGTATTAGCTGAGCGGGAAAAAGTTGAAGATAATTCAGATGCATTTAGTGATTTGGATTATAACATTTTTCGTGGTCTTGCATTTGCATCCGGTAACCCGATCTATGGCTTGATTATTAACGGCTTAAAAGGGCTTTATACCCGTGTTGGTCGCTATTATTTTTCGAACCCAGAAGCTAGGCGTTTAGCGTTAAATTTCTATCAACAATTAAGCCATCTTTGTCGTGAACAAGCCTATGACCGTATTATGGATTGTGTGCGTAATTATGGAAAAGAAAGTGGAATAATTTGGCATAGTATGCAAAGCAATATGCCTTCAGATTTAGCTCAAAGCCGCTAATTAATTAGCGGTGATACACTTAAGGCCAGCATGTTGCATTGAATCTGCATGCTGGTTTTTTTTATCGTTAATGATTGACAGTTTTTAGTCACATAGCCACCGAATACGCAAATGAAGCGGAAAAACCAATTTTTATTGGTTTTTTGAAATTTAATACTGACAAAACCCCTCGAATTGGTTTAATAAAATAAACATATTTTATTGGGCGCATCACTTGAATCGACAGAAAACTCTGAATTAACAAAATAGATAAATTGCCATTATTTTATCCAATTGAATTATAAGAATTTAAATTTATGCTTAAATTTTAGTCTAGTATTTAATATCGACATGTAAAACAAATGTGATGAAATTTAAATTTTTTAACTTTATTGTTAAAAGTGTTAATCCACCACATTGGCAAATAATTTCTAGAATATTATCCTAAAATAAATGATGCATATTTTTATTTTGCGGGGAAGCTATGAAAATTCTAGTGTTAGGTGCGGGAGTGATCGGTGTAACAACAGCATGGTATTTAGCACAAGAAGGGCACGAAGTGCTGGTGGTGGATAGACAACATGATGTAGCAGAGGAAACAAGCGCAGCAAATGCAGGGCAAGTATCCCCTGGCTATGCAACTCCATGGGGGGCTCCTGGTATCCCCCTTAAAGCCGTGAAATGGATGTTTGAAAAACATGCGCCCTTGGCAATACGTCCAGATGGTACGTTATTTCAACTGCGTTGGATGTGGCAGATGCTAAAAAACTGCGATATCCAACATTATGCGATGAATAAAAGTCGTATGGTGCGCATTGCAGAATATAGCCGTGATTGTATTCGCCAATTAAGAGTGGATACAGGCATTGAATATGAAGCTCGCCAAGGTGGCACCTTACAGCTTTTTCGTACGGCAGAGCAGTTTGATAATGCAGCGAATGATATTGCGGTCTTACAGCAAGAAGGTGTTCCATACGAATTATTGACGTCTAATGAATTAGTTAAAGCGGAACCTGCGTTAGAGTTTGTCAAGCACAAGCTTACTGGGGGGTTGCGATTACCCAATGATGAAACAGGGGATTGCCAGCAATTCACCAAAAAACTGGCTAAAATGGCGAAAAATGCAGGAGTCCAATTCAAATTTGGTAGCCGGATTGAACAGATTTTAACCGAAGGTAACAAGGTTAGCGGCGTTAAAATTGATGGTGAAATTTTGCAAGCGGACCGATATGTAGTAGCGATGGGCTCTTATTCCACCTCAATGCTGCAACGTCTGGTTCAAATTCCGGTTTACCCACTCAAAGGCTATTCATTGACGATGCCAATTATTGACGAACAGCGTGCCCCAATGTCTACTATCTTGGATGAAACATACAAAATTGCAGTAACGCGGTTTGACAAGCGCATTCGTGTCGGTGGAATGGCTGAAGTCGTTGGGTTTAATTTGAATATCCTGAAAAAACGCTGCGAAACATTAAAAATGGTGGTACAAGATTTATATCAAGGCGGTGGTGATATTGCACAAGCGCAATTTTGGACGGGGCTGCGCCCAATGACACCGGATGGTACCCCAATAGTTGGGCCGACTGCATACAGTAATTTATATTTAAATACAGGGCATGGGACGCTGGGCTGGACAATGGCTTGTGGTGCAGGAAAACTGCTAGCAGATTTAATTTCAGGGAACACACCAGAGATAGCGTCTGATGATTTATCGGTATTTAGGTACCTTGATGGCTTTAATACCAAACTGGTTACTCATGGTGATTTAACTCCAGCACGTTAAGCGTTTGATGTTTTGGCATCATTGTAATTTTAGAATTAATTAAATGTACTAAGGAATTAAAATGCCGCGCCCTATAAGTGCTGTTATTCATCTACAAAATTTACAACATAATTTGGCTATTGTACGGCAACATGTTGGAAACTCGAAAATTTGGTCAGTCATGAAAGCAGACGGTTATGGTCACGGTATCAAGCAGATTTGGCCTGCATTAAAAGAAACGGATGGTTTTGGGGTATTGGATTTTGATGAGGCCATTTTATTGCGAAAAGAAGGGTGGAAAGGGCCAATTCTGTTGTTAGAAGGTTTCTTCCAGCCACAAGACTTACAATTGATTGACCGGTATAATTTAACAACCAGCGTTCATAGTGAGTGGCAATTGTTTGCTATTGAAAATGCACAATTATCATCACCTATTTCAGTCTATATAAAACTAAATAGCGGCATGAATCGATTAGGTTTTTCACCGAGCGAATACGAAAGTGTGGTACAACGGTTATCTAAAATGCCGAATGTACGCAGTTTAACGTTAATGAGTCACTTTGCTAATTCAGATACCAAAACGGGCATTACTGAACCTTTTCAACAAATCCAGCAATTTGAACACTTATCTTTAGAAACCTGCATCGCAAATTCAGGGGCAACACTGTGGCATAAACACACACAATATGATTGGATTCGTACAGGTATTTTGCTGTATGGCGCTTCTCCAAGTGGAAAGTCTACTGATATATCTGGGTTGGGCTTGAAGGCGGCGATGACCTTACAGTCAGAAGTGATCGCTATCCATGAAATTCCAGCAGGTCAATCAATTGGTTATGGTAGCCGGTTTACATCGACTAAACCTATGCGTATTGCGACAGTAGCGTGTGGTTATGCAGATGGCTACCCTAGACATGCTGCCAATGGAACGCCTGTATGGTGCAAAGGAAAGCGTTGTGCGCTACTGGGGGCTGTTTCAATGGATATGCTGACAATTGATATCAGTGACTGTGGCGATGTTAAGCTTGGTGAGCGAGTGGAGTTATGGGGGCAAAACTTACCGGTTGATGAGGTTGCACAAGCTGCGGGGACAATTGGTTATGAGCTACTTTGTGCGCTAGCAAAAAGAGTTCCTGTTTCTTATGAAAATAAAGTAGAATAAATATTAATCAGTCACGCTAAAAACAGTTAAAATTTAGCTTTAAATGTGATTTCGATTAAGCATATTGGGATTATAGCTATATTGTTATAACATATAGCTGTGATCTATTTCTCATTATTTTTAGGTTGAATATATGTCAAAAGCAATTAAATTAACGACACTTGCGGTGGCTTTGAGTGTGTTATCTGGGGCCGCCTTTGCAGGAACTTGGTCAGTTGGTGGTTCAGTATTAGCACAGTCAACACCTTATAAAGGAATTAAGAGCCGTGATTATGTCACGCCAGTGCCTATAGTTAATTATGATAGTGAGAATTTCTATTTTCATACATTAGCAGCTGGTTATTATCTATGGAATGATACACAAGACCAGTTATCATTGGATGCTTATTATTACCCACAATTTTTTAAACCTAAAGACAATGATGATAAAGCAATGCGTGAGTTAGACCGTCGTCGTGATACGGTGATGACCGGTCTGACTTATCGTCATAAAGCTGATTGGGGTACACTAAGAACGAATATATCTGGTGATATCTTAGGTATCAGTAATGGTATTCGTGGTGAGTTTGCCTACCTGTATGGCTTTGAAGGTGATAAATGGTCAATCACTCCAGGCCTTGGTATTAAATGGGATAGTAAGAACCAAAACCGTTATGAATATGGCGTGTCTTCAAAAGAATCACGTAATAGCGGTTTAAAACGTTATAACCCAGGTTCAAGTTGGACACCATACATTGAAGTGACAGGAAATTACCGCTTTGATGAAAATTGGACTGTATTCGCAATGGGCCGTGTTGACCGTCTACCAAGTGAAGTGAAAGATAGCCCAATGGTAAATAAAGATGTTTCCGCCATTATGTGGACAGGTGTCACTTACACATTCTAAGTTTGTGATAGAAAATTAAATTAATTAGCCCCTGATATTCTTACAATTATCAGGGGCTAATTTTATCTATCTAGTTATCTATCTAGAAAATTTATATTCTTAGAATGGATAATTAATCTTGCTGCTTATTATCGCGACTGACCATCACTAATGAAAGACGAGCAGGATGTTGTGCTTCACTTTTCATCGGGACGTTGATCCTTGCCGTTTCTACACAAACCATTTGTTTGTACCCATTATTTGGCATGTCATCCATGCTACATGATAATTCTGCCCAAGGGTTCCAACAGACAACATCACTATTATGGTAATGGTGAATTTCTATTGTACGTGCCCAGCCATCATCACGTAATAAGCTGTATTCTTCCGGCTCTGAATAAATACGATCGGTGTGCTTATTAAATTTGAGTGGCTCATTCACATAAGCTTCTTTATCTGCGACTTTATCGAAGTAGTGGCCGCCTAACCCATAGACGGTGGCTTTTTGGATATCACTGATATTGAAATAACTATGCAATGCGGCAGTCGTTTCGAAATCTCCATAACTTTCTAATTCAAGTTCACATGTTTCCCCAAGTTTCATACGTAAGATCAGGGTGAACTCATGGGGCCATAATTTACGGGTATAGTCGGTATCCGTTAACGTGAAGGTTAAAATAACACCATCTTCATGTTCATTATGTGCGGTGAATTGCCAAGGTAAAATTCGTGCAAAACCATGACTAGGACTGGCAACAGGACCGAACCAAGGCCAACAAATAGGAATACCACCGCGAATAGCAACGCCTTCTTTAAAGGCACTTTCTGAACTTAGCCATAAGCAAGGTTTTTGCCCCGCGGGTTGCCAATCAATAAGTTGAGCGCCTTGTAAACTGACAGCACCACGTACTTTGGGATGTGAAATAACAATAAGTGGGAGCTCATCGAGTTGGCGTTGAGTAATGTAAGCAGAGACTTGTTTAATGACTGGTAGTGCAAAAAGTTTGTCGTGCATGGTATTAGGCCTGTGTTCATTCACTTAAATTATTTAGAAGTTCCTGTGTGGCATACTTAAAGCCGCAGTGAATCGTATTCGTTCTAAAATAAGTCATGTTTATAGCGTATCCAATAGATGATCAACCATAAGCGATATTGCAGAAAATATGAAGTGTTAATTTGTTATTGGATACGATACAAAAGAGCCGCCAAATTGGCGGCTCAGTTAGACAGATTACATTACAGCTCTTATTTAGAGATGTGAGCGATCAGGTCTAAAACTTTGTTAGAGTAACCCGTTTCGTTGTCATACCAAGAAACTAATTTAACAAAGTTGTCGTTCAGTGCGATACCTGCTTTAGCATCAAATACTGAAGTCAGTTTTTCACCGTTGAAGTCAGTTGATACAACGTCATCTTCAGTGTAACCCAGAACGCCTTTCAGTTCGCCTGCAGCTGCTTCTTTGATAGCATCACAGATTTGAGCATAAGTTGCTGGTTTTTCTAAACGAACAGTTAAATCAACAACTGATACGTTAGGAGTAGGTACACGGAAAGACATACCAGTCAGTTTACCGTTCAGCTCAGGGATAACTTTACCTACGGCTTTAGCAGCACCAGTTGATGAAGGGATGATGTTTTGAGCAGCACCACGACCACCACGCCAGTCTTTATGTGAAGGACCATCAACAGTTTTTTGTGTTGCAGTTGTTGCGTGAACTGTTGTCATCAGACCTTCAACGATACCGAACTTGTCATTGATAACTTTAGCCAGTGGAGCTAAGCAGTTAGTTGTACAAGATGCGTTAGAAACGATTTCTTGACCTGCGTAAGCTTTGTGGTTAACGCCCATAACGAACATAGGAGTATCATCTTTAGAAGGGCCAGTCAGAACAACTTTCTTAGCGCCAGCTTGGATGTGTTTACGTGCAGTTTCATCAGTTAAGAAGATACCTGTTGCTTCAGCAACGACGTCAACACCGACTTCGTTCCATTTCAGGTTTGCAGGATCTTTTTCTGCTGTTACACGGATTTTTTTGCCGTTTACAACTAGGTGACCATCTTTAACTTCAACAGTACCGTTGAAACGACCATGAGTTGAGTCGTATTTCAGCATGTATGCCATGTATTCTGCATCGAGCAGGTCGTTGATAGCAACGATTTCGATGTCAGAACGCTCTTGTGCAGCACGGAAAACGATACGGCCAATACGACCAAAACCATTAATACCTACTTTGATAGTCATAGTATTTCCACCAGCTATTTATTCGTGAATTAAGTTGTAGTTAAAGTTACCAAAACCTTGCCAGCCGTCAAGCGGAATCGTGTCAATTATTGAAAAAAATCAATTCTGATACCACCAATTGCTTATTTGTCAGCCACTTCAGCGGCAAATACAGCCGCACGTATTATCGGGATTGTACGGCATAATGAAACCATCTATCAGTGATATATGTGATACGGTTCACAAATCAAAACGGAAAGTAAGATGCTTCTTAGTTTAGAATAGTTTTACAGAAAATGTTGTTAATTTTTTGTTGATTGAAATTGATGTATGATAACCATCAACCACTTTAGTTATTTAAATATTTAGGTATGACATGTCAAGTAAAGATAAACAACCTATTGATATTTCAGAATTAAATGAGATGCAGCGTTACGTTACACAGCAAGCGGGTACCGAGCCGCCATTTAGTGGCCAATTATTGCATAACCGTAAAGAAGGTGTGTACGAGTGCTTATGCTGTGGTTCACCTTTATTTATGTCTGAGACCAAATTTGATGCAGGTTGTGGGTGGCCAAGTTTTTACCAACCCGTCAATGAAGAGGCAATCAAATACATTGAGGATTTCTCTCATGGGATGCACCGCATTGAAGTTCGCTGTCAACACTGTAATGCGCATTTAGGGCATGTGTTTCCAGATGGTCCTCAGCCTACTGGTCAGCGTTACTGCATTAATTCAGCATCATTAAGCTTTATTGATGACGATAGCGGTGAAAAGACGCGTGGATAAATAGCTGAAGCGTGCTGAAGCCATTTTTTTAGAATGACAAAAACGATTCAGCTATTGGCTGAAATCAAGAATAATAAAATAATGAGTGAATTATGTATTTGAAGGAGCTTTACCGTGAGCGTTGAAGTCAGTCCTGAGCAACTTGAACAATTATTAGCAGTGATGACCCCTGAAATTTATGAACGCCTTGTGACCGCTGTTGAGCTCGGTAAATGGCCAGATGGTGTGATGTTAACGCCAGAACAAAAAGAACATAGCTTACAAATGGTATTATTGTGGCAGTCACGGCATAACCATGACCCTGAGCATATGACGGTAGGGACTAATGGTGAAATTACGATGAAGAGCAAGCAAGAGCTAAAAACGTTGTTTCAAGGTGAGATGTTAGCAACATTAAAACCGCAAAATAATGATGAATAACGGTTGCTCTAGAGAATAGCTTGTTGATTCAATATGATGCTGCATAGTGACAGTGTCACTAAAACAAGTTTTCTCAATTACTAGATTTTCAATTATTACATGAGAAAACTTGTCCATAAAACATGTCCTAATGCAGGTCGGTTAATGTAATTAACCTCGCACCTTGATTTTGCATTTCGACTAAAGCTTCTTGGCTGTCATTGGCCCCGAGATTGACGCCTCTACACCCATCGACTAAAACATCTACGGTATATCCTAATTTTAACGCATCTAACACGGTAAATTTGACACAGTAATCCGTCGCAATTCCCATAATAATTAAATGCGAAATATGGTGTTCTTGTAGCCACGTATGTAGGCGCGTTTGGCTAATTTTATCATTATCAAAAAAGGCACTATAGCTATCAACCTGGGGGTTTTCCCCTTTGGTAAAAATTGCACTAATAAGCGATTGATTTAAATTTTTGTGTAATTCAGCGCCATGTTCACCTTGTACGCAATGAATAGGCCACCAAACTTGTGTAATACCATTTAGCTCACCGACTTCGCCAATTTGAGTATTTGAATTGGCCGCGAAACTAAGGTGTGTCGCAGGGTGCCAATCTTGGCTTGCAATGATGTCTATCTGTTTTTGTTGGCAAATATCCATCGCTTTATTAGCAACATCAATAACATGTTCGCTTTCATTTACTGCTAATGTGCCACCCGTGCAAAAATCGTTTTGTAAATCGACTAACAGTAATGCTGCTTTCATTATATCCTCAGTATGTTATCTGTTATTCATCAGCATAGCTCAACTCGCCGCGTAAATTATTCTGCATTAACTCACGGATTAACGCAGGGGTATAATTTTGACTCAGTAAGTAGTGCAATTTACTTAAGGCGGCTTCAAAAGTCATGTCATATCCACTTATCACACCCGCTTCTGCAAGTGCGTGTCCTGTAGCGTAGCCTTCCATATTAACACGGCCAGAAATACATTGTGTCAGGTTCACCACAATAATCCCTCGGTTCGTTGCTTCACGGAGTATGCGAAGTAATTCAGGCTGCTGAGGGGCATTACCGACACCGTAAGAGCGCAATATTAGCGCTTTAACGGGTTGTTGGAGAATGTTGCGTACAATTTCAATTGATAGCCCTGGATAAAGTGTCACAACGCCGATAGGTTGAGGTGTAATTCGGTGACTTTTAAATTCACCTATACCAATAGGCGCAGGGCACGTATTAAATGAGCGAATATGAATGCCAGCTTCCATTAATGGCGAACAGTTAGGTGAACTGAAAGCATCAAAGCCATCTGCATGGGCCTTAACAGTGCGGTTACCGCGATATAATTTATTATTGAAAAATAATCCCACTTCATTAATGGGGTAGTTTGCTGCTAAATATAATGCATTTAGTAGATTAGTTTGCCCATCAGAACGTAATGCTTCTAAAGGGATTTGTGACCCTGTCACTATTACGGGTTTTTTCAAGTTTTCAAACATGAAAGATAACGCTGAGGCGGTGAAAGCCATCGTGTCAGTGCCATGTAATATGACAAACCCATCATAAAGTGGATAGTTCTCACGTATATCATCAGCGATAAGTTGCCAGTCTTCAGGAGTGATATCAGATGAATCAATTAAAGGCTGATGTTCACGGATCGTAAACTCAGGCATTTCAGGGCGGTGAAACTCGGGCATCTGAGCTAACTGAGCTTGCAAATGGCCGGAAACAGGAATATATCCCTGTGGTGAATGGCGCATGCCAATTGTTCCACCAGTGTAAACAACATAAATTGATTTCTTCTGCATCTTATTACCTAATTTATCCAACTTATCGAAGGAGAGTGATTATCAGGATTTTGACGTATTCGTTAGCGTATTACTATCGTTAACTTGCGAATAGTTAGATTGATATGAGGTTATTGATGGGTTTGTGAGAGAAATCCCCTTCATTGAATCTGAAGGGGATTCAGCGATTAGTTAATTTCCGCGCAATTTAAACAAAAAGCATAGCGGTTTTGTGGGTCATTCATTTTTAAGAAAAATTGCGCTTGTTGGCGGATATCCGTCGCGACTGCTGGTGGTAAAAATACGTGTAGCACATCCGGCATGGCGGCTTGAACGTTTGTCGTTAATTCAAGTAACAATTGATCCATAAAGGTCAACTCAGGCTTCATCCAATCTAACTTAACGTCAGTGAGTTTAGCGAGCTCAGCAGCTTTATCTACGGCATTATCAAAATCACCTAGTTGGTCTACAAGACCATTTTTAAGCGCGTCTTGCCCAATCCATACACGGCCTTGAGCGATTTGGTCTATCTCTGCCGGTGTTTTATGGCGAGATTTAGCCACTAAGCCAATAAATGTCTCATAGCCATTCTCAATGGTAATTTGCATCATGTCAGCAAATTGTGGGCTGATCCCTTTAGTCAAAGAAATATCGGCTAATGGCGACGTTGATACGCCATCAGTATATACCCCTATAGAATCTAAAGATTTTTCAAAGGTATTAATTACGCCAAATATACCAATCGAACCAGTCAGCGTGTTTGGACTGGCAATGATATAGTCCGCTGGAGTTGAGACCCAATACCCCCCAGATGCAGCCATTCCCCCCATAGATACAACAACAGGTTTACCTGCAGCATGAGCAGAAGCCAGTTCACTGCGGATCAAATCAGAAGCGCTTACGCTACCACCTGGGCTGTTAACGCGCAAAACTATCGCTTTAATATTATCATCAAGGCGAGCGTCACGAATTTGTGCTGCGATGGTATCGCCTCCTGCAATCCCAGCCGTTTGTGGGCCATCCATGATAGCACCTTGAACGACAATCACGGCGATATTGCCACTTTGATTAGCATTGGTATCTGCTATTTTAGTGGAATAATCATAGATACTAATATTATTGAATTGTTTATCTTCTTTATTCCAGCCAAAGTGTTTACTGAGTAAATCTTCAACTTGTTCGTTAGTATAAAGTTTATCAACCAATTTTTGTTTTAACGCGTATTGTGCGCTATCGCCTTTGACTGAGCGTAATTTCTCTAAAATAGCATCAGCCCCAGGAAAAATTTGTGTGCTGGTCGTATTGCGGTTTTTGGCGATTTCTGTGAGGTAATTGTTCCAAAGGGCATCCAGCCACTGTTTATTGGCTAAACGTGCTTCAGGGGACATCTCATCACGCATTAATGGCTCAACCGCTGATTTATAGGTACCAACACGGAAAATATGGCTACTAACTTTAAGTTTTTCTAACAGTGACTTGTAGTAGAGTCCATTCGTTGCAAAGCCATATACCCCAACCGCACCTTGCGGTGTGAGGTAAATTTCATCAGCGTAACTGGCGAGGTAGTATTGCGACTGATTATAACTGTTACCAATGGCGTAAACCTGTTTCCCTGAACTTTTAAATTCATTGATTGCTTTACCGATATAAGCTAGAGAGGGCTGATCGGCTCCAGCTAAATCATCTAGGCGTAATACCATCCCTGTAATGCGATCATCATTTGCAGCGGTACGGATGGTATCAACGATGTCGAATAGTGAATTTTCTTGCATTCGGCTGTTTGAGGTACCAAGTAATTCACGGCTCATACGACCAAATGGGTCCGGAGTAGAGACTTGGTCTACGATAACCCCCTGTAAATCCACATACAAAGCACCAAAATAATTTTTTTCGGGTTGAGCCTCTGTTTGATAAAGAGCAATCGACCCAATAACAACAAAAAATAATACTAAGAAAATGGCGTTGAAAACGAATTCCCTAATAAAGTTCAGTGCTCGCCAGCTAATTCTAAAAATGGTAGCGATGATGTCCCATAGTTGACGCATGTTTTCTCCTATCCTACATATTCTGCACCACAAGGGTGTTGGCTTCATTTGTTTGCCGTTGACTTATGGCACAAACTATTTTTGGATATTACATAAATAGTTCTTTCTACAGTTGGGTTACTTCAGCCTGTAGCACGAATTAACAACAATATACTCAAAAGCAAATCTGTTACCCGATCACCATATCGAACACTTGATATCTTAGTTGTATCAATACAATTAGTTGCAATAGCGGGCTATTTTTATGCATAACAAAATTATGATACGCAAGGTACAATGCTTCAATGATATTTTTCACATGTGACAAATGATACAATTCAATGAATTTATAACGTAATTTTACCTAACGAATAACTGTTATTGTTGTATTAGTGTAAGCGATTTTCCTTTAAGCTTAAACAATAGATAGCGTGGGTATAATTATCTAATTGAATGATTATCATATCAGTTTACTCTTAAACGGAGACAAATATGGATGCTTTGACCCTTTTGTTGAACCGCCGTTCAGCTTCAAGACTTACAACACCAGCACCGCAAGGCGAAGAACTCGACAATATACTTGCTGCGGGGATGAGAGCACCTGATCACGGTGCTTTGAAGCCGTGGCATTTTGTTGTTATGCAAAATGAGGGGATTAAACGCTTCAGTGAGCTATTGGAAAAAGCAGCAATTGAAGGGCAATTAGGCGCAGAGGTACAAGAAAAAGCTCGTAATGCCCCTTTTCGTGCCCCATTAATTATTACTGTGATCGCTAAATTAAAAGATCATCCGAAAATACCACAATGGGAACAATTAGTTGCTGCGAGCTGTACGGTTCAAGCAATGCAGATGGCAGCAGTAGCTCAAGGTTTTGGCGGTATATGGCGCTCAGGTTCATGGACAGAAGATGCTGTGGTTCGTGCCGGATTAGGTTGTGGAGATAACGACCGCATTGTTGGGTTCCTTTATTTAGGAACTCCAGAGCTTAAAGCGCCAGTAAAAGTACAAGCTCCTGATATGACAGGCTATGTATCTCACTTCTAAAGAGAATAATAATGACTGAAAAAATTAGATTAACTCAATATAGTCATGGTGCTGGTTGCGGTTGTAAAATTGCACCGAAAGTATTAGAGCAAATTCTGCACACAGAGCAAGCAAAATTTCATGATCCACATTTGTTAGTTGGTAATGAAACTAAAGATGATGCGGCCGTTTATGATTTAGGTAATGGAATAGGCATCATCAGCACAACAGACTTTTTCATGCCGATCGTTGACTCCCCATTTGAATTTGGTCGGATTGCAGCAACCAACGCGATTAGCGATATTTTTGCAATGGGTGGTAAGCCAATTATGGCCATTGCTATTTTAGGCTGGCCAATTGCGAAGTTACCACCGGAAGTGGCTCGTGAGGTAATTGAAGGTGGACGTGCAGCTTGTGCTGATGCGGGTATCTCGTTAGCTGGTGGCCATTCTATTGATGCACCTGAGCCTATTTTTGGTTTGGCAGTTACGGGTGTTGTGAATACGGAGTATGTGAAGAAAAATAGTGCCGCAACAGCGGGGTGCGAATTGTTTTTGACGAAACCGCTTGGAATTGGTGTTTTGACAACAGCAGAGAAAAAAGGGGTACTTGCGCCGGAACATCAACACTTAGCGGCAGAAACCATGTGCCAAATGAATAAGCTAGGTGCGGTGGTTGCGCCTTTAGATGGTGTGACGGCAATGACTGACGTGACTGGTTTCGGTTTATTAGGTCATTTAAGTGAGATTTGCGAAGGGTCTAAAGTTCGTGCTGAAATCTCCTTTAGTAAAGTTCCTAAATTAGCCAATGTCGAAAAATATATTGAAGCAGGTTGTGTTCCTGGGGGAACCACTCGTAACTTTGACAGTTATGGGCACCTTATTGGCCCTATGAGTGATATGCAGCGTCAACTACTGTGTGATCCTCAAACTTCTGGCGGCTTACTTATTGCAGTAAAACCTTCCGAAGTCTCTAAAATTAAAGAGATTGCACAGCAGCAAGGTGTTTTGTTACAGTCTATCGGTAAATTATTACCCCATCAGGATAATGTTCCTTTAGTTGAAGTGATAGATTAATTTATGCGTTTGTTTATTGCGGAAAAACCGAGCCTTGCAAGGGCCATTGCAGATGTATTACCAAAGCCCCATAAACGAGGTGATGGTTTTATTCAATGTGGTGATGGCCAAACTGTAACATGGTGTATTGGCCATCTTTTAGAGCAGGCGGAACCCGATGCTTATGAACCTCGGTATGCACGATGGAATCTTCAGGATTTGCCAATTATCCCTGATAAGTGGCAATTGAAGCCCCGTCCCGCAGTAACTAAACAATTAAAAACTATTGAAACATTGCTGAAGCAAGCCTCAATAGTTGTCCATGCAGGAGACCCCGATAGAGAAGGTCAATTGCTGGTGGACGAAGTGCTTGACTTTTTGAAGCTCGACCCTGAAAAACGCAAAGAAGTAAAACGTTGTTTAATCAATGACCTTAACCCGCAAGCCGTTGAGCGGGCAATTGAGCGTTTGAGAGAAAATCGTGAGTTTATTCCTCTTTGTGTTTCTGCCTTAGCAAGAGCACGGGCAGATTGGTTGTATGGCATCAATATGACCCGTGCTTATACGTTATTAGGGCAACGAGGAGGCTATCAAGGCGTTCTTTCTGTAGGGCGGGTACAAACTCCGGTATTGGGGTTAGTTGTTAGGCGCGACGAAGAAATAGAAAACTTTGTACCTAAAGACTATTTTGAGGTTAAAGCTCATATTGTTACGCCAAAGGATGAGCGCTTTGTAGCGATATGGCAGCCAAGCGACTCCTGTATTGACTATCAGGATGAAGAAGGGCGTTTATTCCATCGGCCGCTTGCAGAGCATGTGGTATCGCGTATTGAGGGCAAACCTGCCATAGTGACGCAATATCAGGACAAGCGCGAATCAGAAATTGCACCGTTGCCTTTCTCTTTATCTTCTTTGCAGATTGAAGCTGCCAAAAAATATGCGTTGAGCGCTCAAGAAGTATTGGACATTTGCCAACGTTTATATGAAACACATAAGTTGATTACTTATCCACGTTCAGATAGCCGTTATTTACCGGATGAACATTTTGCAGGGAGACACAGTGTCTTGAATGCAATTGCGGTGCATCAACCAGACCTCACTGAATTTGAATTGCCTGAGCTGGATAAAAAGAACCGGTGTTGGGATGATAAAAAAGTCGATGCTCACCATGCCATTATCCCAACAGCAAAAACGGCAGCAGTAAAGTTAACTGAGAATGAAAGTAAAATTTACCAATTGATTGCGCGTCAATATATTATTCAGTTTATGCCCGATGCGGTTTACCGTAAGTGTACAATTGATCTAGAAATTGAAAAGGGTAAATTTATTGCAAAAGCTCGATTTCTTGCTGAAGCAGGTTGGCGAGTCGTATTGGGCAATAAAGAGCGCGATGCTGAAAACGATGGTATGCCACTGCCAGTTGTGAGTAAGAATGATGAGTTGTTATGTGAAAAAGGGGAAGTGGTTGAACGGCAAACGCAGCCTCCACGTCCTTTTACGGATGCAACGTTATTATCAGCAATGACTGGGATCGCTCGTTTTGTACA
The DNA here is from genome assembly GCF_028480325.1 of Providencia sp. PROV182. Taxonomy (NCBI): domain Bacteria; kingdom Pseudomonadati; phylum Pseudomonadota; class Gammaproteobacteria; order Enterobacterales; family Morganellaceae; genus Providencia; species Providencia sp. PROV182. The sequence goes on from NZ_JAMPOL010000001.1 coordinate 339,766, forward strand.
AGATAAAGCATTAAAAAAAGTATTGCGAGAAACGGATGGGCTTGGTACAGAAGCGACTAGAGCCGGTATCATTGACTTACTATTCAAACGCCAATTTCTCTACAAAAAAGGGCGTTATATTCATTCCTCGCCTGCGGGAAGGGCTCTAATTCATGTTTTACCCGATATGGCAACATTACCAGATATGACAGCCCATTGGGAGTCAGTATTAACCCAAATTAGTGAAAAACAATCACGTTATGATGATTTTATGCATCCACTAAGCCAAACGCTAATGCAATTAATTCACCATGCACGTCAGTTTACAAATTTGAGGGCATTTCGAGAACTCCCCGCTCCATCAGTAAAAACGGGAAAAAAACCAGTAAAAGCGGGTAAGAAAACAAAAAAGAAACAGGATTAGTTGAGTCTGGTAAACCAATAAAAGGCGCTTAAGGCGCCTTTTTGCATTATGACAAGTAAGAAAGTTTACTTTGAGAGGTCAAATTCAGACCATACAGGTGCGTGGTCTGATGGCTTTTCCATCCCGCGGATTTCGTAATCAATACCCGTTGCAATACAACGCTCAGCGAGTTTATTGGAGGCCAGTAATAAATCGATACGTAGGCCACGGTTATCATCGAAGCCTTTCGAACGGTAGTCAAACCATGAGTAGCAATCAGAAATATCAGGGTTTTTTGCACGATATGTATCGACTAAACCCCAGCCTAATAATTTAGCTAACCACTCACGCTCTTCGGGTAAAAAAGAGCATTTTCCGGTTTTTAACCAACGTTTACGGTTTGCATCACCGATACCAATATCAAGATCGGTTGGGCTGATATTCATGTCACCCATAATGAGCAACTGTGACTCTGCCGTTTGTGTTGATGTGATGTAATTTTGTAAATCTTGATAAAATTTTTCTTTTGCCGGAAATTTTGTTGGGTGGTCACGGCTTTCTCCTTGAGGAAAATAACCATTTACAACCGTCAATGGGCCGCGATCTGTTTGGATATCAGCCATGATAATGCGACGCTGTGCATCGTCATCGTCAGTTGGAAAACCTTTACGGACAGCAAGAGGCTCATTTTTAGTTAATAGAGCCACGCCATAATGCGCTTTTTGACCGTGATAAAAAACATGATAGCCGAGCTGACTAACTTCTTCATAAGGAAACATATCATCATGGACTTTGGTTTCTTGTAAGCCAATAACCTCAGGTTGATGTTTTTCGATGATTGCAGCGAGTTGGTGAGGGCGAGCTCGAAGGCCATTAATATTGAACGATATGAATTTCATGGTTTTTTATCACCTAGTTTTATGATTATTATGCTTATTCTACCAGATGGTAGCAATACTGTAACCCCGCGTAGCATGTTTCAACGGTTAGATTGTTTTAAAGACGATAATGGCTATGATAAAAATGCTCATGGCTTAACTTATTCTTGGTATAGTATCAAAATTCAGTGGTTAATATAAAAATAATAATAAATTTAATTAATCAAAAAATATTATGGCTAATTAAATTTATTATGGGTGCTAGAGTTTAGTTTTCTATTAAAGCTAAATTAATAATATCATTATTAACTAGTTTTAATTTCATTTAAAGTCAATTGGTTATTTATATTTTAATGTGATTTAATAGTGGGGGAATAAAAAATAATCAATCGAAACAATATAATATATTGCTTTGTAATGATGGAAATTATAAAAATACTTTTATGAAATATTGTTAATCATTCAATAAAAAATCAAGTTTGATTTTTTATTTTGTGAATTAATTTCTGGGTTAATCAATATAATTATTAATGAGAAAGTTAAGTATGTTGATTAATATTTTAATAAACTGAATGGGGTCATAGATATGTTCTTTTCAAGAAAATTAGAGGCGTTTATGGCGGTTGTTGAGAATGGCTCGTTAAGCAAGGCTGCAAGAGTGATGAACCGTACGACACCTCCCATCGCGAAGTCAATCAAAGACTTTGAGACAAGCCTAGGAAAACGGCTTTTTAAACGAGAAAAATTTGGAATGACATTAACTAAGGATGGCCAAGAACTTTATAACGATCTAAGAGATCTTTATTTACAGGAGAAAGAAATAACAAAAAAACATTTTTCTGGTTATATAATAAATGAGGCTAATATTTATTATGATTGGGGTAAGGAAAGCCATTTAATTAATTTATATCAATCAGCACATCAAAATAATGTGCAAGTAAATATATTAAGGTTTAATTATGATGAAGTAGATGAAATTGTCGATTATGATGGTAATACACTTATTCTTAGCTCTGAACAAGTTGTCAGTGAGCGATTTTCATTACAAAAAATAATAGAAAACTCACCATTAGGTATCTATTGTAGGAAAGAACTTTATGAAAAATTCCATTATGACCTTGTTACACTATTACAAAAAAGTACATGGCTATGTGATCCCGCATTTTATAAAAGTTCATTAATGAGTGATTTATTAGCAAAAATTGAAACGGTTGATAATAAAACGAGTGTGAGACAAATGGATAATATTGGTTGTTGCCAAAGTTTCATTCAAGATGGTGATTTTATAGGCATAATAGACCATTATCCAGAAGAAGAATTGATCGATAAATCATTGATTTATATACCATTGAATAAAATTTTGGGGAAAAGTGTGTGTTATATCTATAAATCAAAGTCACACTCAAGTGTGTTAAATCGTTTTATGGGAGTTGTTGATAAACTAGGAGGTGAAATCAATTAAATGGTGGTGGGAGAAGGATTCGAACCTTCGAAGTCTGTGACGGCAGATTTACAGTCTGCTCCCTTTGGCCGCTTGGGTATCCCACCAGATTTTGAGTTGCTGTAATCATTGACAGCGGGCGGCATCATATCAAATGACGCGCCGCTGTAAAGCATTAATTTTCAATAAAATGGTTGTTTGCTGTTTTTTTATTCTTAATGCGTGTTAAATCAACAAAGTGTTGTTAAATAAGCCGCTATATTATTGGCTTATAAAATAATGGTGCGATTACCATATACAAATACACGTTGAGCTAAGACCCAATAGAGAGCATGGCTTAGTACATTTTTTTCAACATCACGCCCTGCACGCATCATATCATCGGCTGTGAATGTATGGTCTACATTAATCACATTCTGTGTAATGATTGGTCCTTCATCAAGGTTATCATTAACAAAGTGCGCAGTAGCCCCAATAATTTTTACGCCACGCTCATAAGCTTGGTGATAAGGGCGGGCACCAATAAATGCAGGTAAAAACGAGTGGTGAATATTGATAATTTGGTTTGGATAATGCTGCACAAATGCAGGCGTTAATACACGCATATATTTAGCTAAGACAACATAATCAGGCTGATATTGGTCAATCTGCGCTGTCATTTTTTCGTCATGTTGTTCGCGTGTTAGGCCTTCATGGCTAATATGGTGGAATGGAATACCAAATTGTTCGACTAAGTTTTTTAGCGTGTCGTGGTTTCCTATAACCGCTGCAATTTCAACATCTAAGCCATCATAAGCACTTTTCATGAGCAGGTCGCCCAAACAATGTGCTTCTTTTGTAACCATAACGACAATACGACGACGACCCGCTGTGTTTAATTCACGTTGAGACCCAACTGGTAATGCATCATCGAGGTCAGCTAATAATGTTTCATCGTTGAAAATACCTTCTAACTCAGTTCTCATAAAGAAACGGCCAGTGTGATGATCAACAAACTCATTATTTTGTACAATGTTGAGTTGGTGCTTATAGCAAATATTGGTGATTTTCGCGATTAATCCTTTCGCGTCAGGGCAAATTGTCCTGAGAATTTTCTTCTGTACAATTTTGTGTTGCATGAAACAGCCTAATCCTTAACTAACAAAGCGATATGAAAAAATGACGGGTTGAGTATTAAATGTGTCTCATTAGACAGGCATTAAATAAAGGATAATTAGTCTGGATGACCACACTTTTTATATTTTTGACCAGAGCCACAAGGGCATAAATCATTACGACCGACTTTGGGGGTAATGCCGTCTATATAATACCAACACGCATCCATCTTAATAAAACGCGAACGTTCATGAATAAGCTGCTTATGATCAGCTTTTTCATCAATAAAGCAAGCCGAAAATTCGACATAAGCTTCATTGGGATTTTTAGCATAAGAAGAACTAATAACACGAAGACCAAACCAGTGTGTTTTCGGAAAACTATTGACTATTTCTTGATGCCATTCTTGAGCATGGCAATCTGGGTGCCATGTTTTAATAAGATAATCGACGTCTTGGTGTACATAAGCACTATACCTTGAGCGCATAAGTTGCTCTGGTGTCTGTGGAATAGCTTTCCCTTGTAAAAAAGGAGCGCAGCATTGCTCAAATTGTGCTTCGTTGCCACAGTAACACCTATCTTCTACTTGTGATTTCATAACACTCTCTATAAAAATAAGTATAAGATTGAAAAGTCACTATACTTAAATGATGGCGAATAAATGATTTTATCGTATGAATAATTGTATTGTTAATTAAACCAGGCTTTTGCAGTAGGTATCTTATGAAAAATAGAAAAATACTCATAATAGAAGACGAAATCACCTTCTGTACAATTTTAAAAAACTACCTAGAAACGCTGGGTATTGAGATCTATACCGCAGATAATGGTCAATTAGCAATAGAGATGTTAACAATAGACCGTATCAAACCTGATATCATTCTATGTGACTTAAATATGCCTGTCATGAATGGTGAAGCGTTTATGAAAGCGTTAGTTGCGCGTAATATTGATATTCCTGTCATTGTGATTACAGCAACAACAGATTTCACTCAGTTAGATAGAATGTTTCGCTTAGGTGCAAAGGATGCTTTGTTAAAGCCAATAAAAAATTTAGATGAAGTTAAAGTGACAATCCTTTCTGCGTTGTATCCTGAGCAAAATAGCCTAACAGAGCTGTTAGGAGAGGAAATCCCTCAGATTTCGACACTAATGCAAAACGATACTCAAGAACTGTTAGCGGTATTGAAACAGTTACAACCACCAGTACATCAAATTATAAATAATTACCGAATTAACTATCGCCAACTTAATGAGGCTAACCGTTTTGGATTATTATTAGACCTAGCGCCCATTTCAGACAGCCAAATAGGTTTTTACTGTATTGATACTGAGCGCTCTCCTCAAGAAGGCATTATGGCTGCTTTTTTGATTAGAGTCGTGTTCAATGATCTCTTGAAAAGTGCGGTAAGCCACCCAGAAAAAAAATTACCCAATATTGATAGAATTATTAACCAAATAAATTATTTACTGGAAGATTCGGGGTTTAGTGGCCAGTTTCCGCTATTATTGGGGTATTTTAATACACGGAATAAAGCGATTATTATGGCGAGTGCAGGTTTAGAAGCGGATATAACGACAGAAAATACGCATGTTAAGTTATCTAGAAGCCTTCCTTTAGGAGCGTTGAAATTTTACCAATCTAATCATTTAGAGGTAAAAGGAAATGCTTGGCAGTGTTTAATTCGCAATAATAGCCAGAAAATAAAACTAATGTTTAACCCCGAAACATAGTTATTACCTAAAATGTATACTCTTTTAATCTGAATAACTCTATTCGGACTCGTCGCTATTTATTCATGAACATTTCCTGATATACTTCTGCGCACTTAAAATGCCTCTTGTTACTTTAGTAAAATTCGAGAGGCTAAGATGATATCTGGAGTGATAAAAATGACACAGCGCAAGGTGCGTAAAGCGGTAATCCCAGTTGCGGGCTTAGGGACTCGTATGCTTCCTGCAACAAAGGCAATCCCAAAAGAAATGTTACCAATAGTTGATAAGCCACTTATTCAATATGTTGTTAATGAGTGTATCGCTGCTGGGATCAATGAAATTGTTTTAGTGACACATTCATCAAAAAATTCCATTGAAAACCACTTTGACACAAGCTTTGAGTTAGAGGCTATCTTGGAAGCGCGTGTTAAGCGCCAGTTATTGGATGAGGTTCAATCTATTTGCCCAAGCCACGTAACGATTATGCAAACACGACAAGGAATAGCAAAAGGATTAGGTCATGCAATTTTGTGTGCTAAACCTTTAGTCGGTGAAGAGCCTTTTGCGGTTATTTTACCCGATGTCATTTTAGACCGTTACAGTACAGATTTAACCAAATTTAACTTGCGTGAAATGCTAGAACAATATGAGTCAACAGGTGCAAGTCAAATTTTAGTTGAACCAGTCCCTGAAGAAGATGTATCTAACTATGGTATTGTGGATTGTAATGGAGAAATGTTAGAACCTGGAGATAGTAAAAGAATTATTCGTATGGTTGAAAAACCAAAACGTGAAGAAGCTCCATCTAATTTATCTATTGTTGGTCGTTATGTTTTATCTGAAAAGATTTGGGATGCATTAGCCAAAACAGCGCCAGGTGCTGGGGATGAAATACAATTAACCGATGCTATTGCATTAATGATGGAAAATAATGAGCCAGTAGAGGCCTACCACTTATGTGGTAAAAGTCATGACTGTGGAAATAAATTAGGTTATATGAAAGCGTTCGTTGAATATGGAATGCAGCATGATGCACTGGGAGATGAGTTTACCCAGTGGCTGAAGAAATTATCAGTATCATTGAATTCAGCAAAATAAAATTTCGCAATAAATTTTATTAAAGGCTAACTTAATTTGTTAGCCTTTTTTTATACGTAGAGAAATAAATTATTAACAAAAATACCAGGTATAAAGAGGAGCGCTCTGACTTGAGCTGTTCAGTCTGTACACGTTATAAGTGGTGAGAGTACAAAAATTAGCATACAACTTCATTACATAAATAGAATCACTGAAAAATATTTAAGTTTATCTAATTAAGCTTACATATCTTTACTGCTATGCTTTTATTTATCATGATTATTTGGTAGATGGCGTAATACGTCGTAACAGCTTAAAACAGAACAGTTAATTGAAGTAGGGAGCGGCAGTTATGCGGTTTTAGTGCTAAAGACTGTAGCTATAATAGATAAGGGCTTTTTCTTAGTGCAGGTTAATATAAATAATATATAAAGGATTAAATAAAAACACCCTTATAAAAGGGTGTTTAAAATACATGTTGAGGCTATTAGATTAAGAAATCATCCAAAGATTTGCCTTGTTCTTCAATGGCAACCTTGATTACTGCTGGAGTACGGCCTTGGCCTGTCCAAGTTTTGGTTTCGCCATTTTCATCAACATATTTATATTTAGCTGGACGTGCAGCGCGTTTAGCACGAGTGCTAGTGCTTTTACCTGAATCCATTGTTTGCAGAAGGTCATTTAAATCTACGCCTTGCTCAAGGATCATTTCACGAACTTTTTCCAATTTACGGTTACGTTCTTCTAATTCCGCGCGAGCTTGGCTTTCTTCATCACGACGTTCTTCAACAACGACGGTTAATTTTTCCAGCATTTCTTCTAAAGATTCTAAAGTTACTTCGCGAGCTTGAGCACGAAGAGTACGGATGTTATTTAACGCTTTTAATGATTCGCTCATTTTCCTGGTCTCAAATTATTTGTTGGCATGTGTACAGTAATAATAGAATGCTATTTTAAATTCTGCAATAGCTAAATTACATCCTTAGTTTAAAAGTAATCTTTAACGAATGCAATTTTTTTACAAAAGAAAAATAAACTTTTCGTAGATATATATATAGCTATTATCAATAACTGAACTAAACGAAAAATAGGAATAAGCTAAAATCTTAGTGATTAAATAATTCAAAAAAGAAGAGGAGGGTCTCATTTTACTTTTACTCGGAATGAATTGAAGGGATAGACTCGCTTAAATTTTCTTTTTTTGATGATGTTTTTTAGCGGAATGTGCTTTAGTTGAAACTGTTTATAGTTAATATCAAATTGGTTTTTTTGCCCGCAAGCTAAGCAATATTTGCAATAAGGTATAAGCAATAAGGTATAAACTGAACTGGGAAAAGTTCAATTTTCAATAAGTAAACAGCATCTACACCATTATTGTTAATCCTAAAGCTAGTTTTATGGTAAAATTATTACGTATATTAATTTTGAGGGAACAGCCAAATGGCTCAGCTTTACTTTTATTATTCAGCTATGAATGCGGGAAAATCAACGTCATTATTGCAATCATCGTATAACTATAATGAAAGAGGGATGCGTACGGTTATTTTTACAGCAGAGATAGATAACCGTTTTGAACAAGGAAAAGTCTCATCGCGCATAGGCTTATCAGCGGAAGCGTTATTATACTCAACAACAACAAATATGGCTGAACTGATAAAAAAAGAAAATAGTGAACAAAAAGTCCATTGTGTTCTTATTGATGAATGCCAATTCCTAACAAAAAAACAAGTTGAAGAATTATGTGACATAGTTGATAACGAGGATATTCCAGTTTTATGCTATGGGTTGCGTACCGATTTTGCAGGGCAATTATTTGAGGGCAGCCAATACTTGCTTGCTTGGGCTGATAAATTAGTTGAGCTAAAAACAGTTTGTTATTGCGGACGTAAGGCGAGTAAGGTATTGCGTATAGGAAGTGATGGGGTGCCTGTATATGAAGGCCTACAAGTCGATATAGGCGGTAATGAAAAGTATATCTCTGTTTGTCGTAAACACTATTCAGAAGCAATAAAACAGGCTCAGTTGATGAATGAAGGTGTTATACCTAAGAAACCACTCCATTTTAGGTAAACAGAAATAATCTAGTGTAGAGAATAAAACAGGATTCAGTTATCGGATATTATGGCTATTAATGATATAACTCAGTGAGTTAAATCATTTTATATGATATTGATTTCTACATTTTTATAGCAATTGATTTTAAATAACGAAACAAAAGGCACTGCAATTATTGCAGTGCCTTTATTTTTAAATTATGTGCTAAACATTATTTCTTAGTGTTTTTCTTTTCTGCTTCTTTTTTTACGGTTGATTTTTTCTGAGGGGCTTTTTTTTCCTCTTTTTCAATCACAAGCGCGTCTTGGTGCTCAACAAATTCGCGACCATAATAAGAATCCAGTAATAGCTGTTTAATTTCAGAAATTAAAGGATAACGAGGGTTAGCTCCTGTACATTGGTCATCAAACGCATCTTCAGAAAGTTTATCTACGCGAGCTAAGAAGTCAGCTTCAGTAACACCAGTCTCACGAATAGATTTAGGAATACCTAAATCGGCTTTCATTTCCTCCAACCATGTGAGTAATTTTTCAATTTTCGCAGCAGTACGATCTCCGACGTTAGTGAGTCCCAAATGATCCGCAATTTCTGCATATTGGCGGCGCGCATGAGGGCGGTCGTACTGGCTAAATGCAGTTTGTTTTGTTGGGTTATCATTAGCATTGAAACGGATAACGTTACAAATTAATAGAGCATTAGCGAGACCATGAGGAATATGGAATTCTGAGCCAAGTTTGTGTGCCATTGAATGACATACACCTAGGAATGCGTTTGCAAATGCAATACCGGCAAGTGTCGCACCGTTGTGTACGCGTTCTCTGGCTACAGGATTTTTAGCACCTTCATGGTAACTTGCTGGTAAATAATCTTTTAATAAGCTTAGTGCTTTAAGTGCTTGACCATCAGTAAACTCGTTAGCTAAAACAGAAACATAAGCTTCTAACGCATGGGTGACAGCATCTAAACCACCGAAAGCAGTTAAAGATTTAGGCATATTCATGACTAAGTTGGCATCAACAATGGCCATATTTGGCGTTAATGCATAATCTGCTAATGGATATTTTTGGCCCGTTTTATCATCAGTCACTACAGCAAATGGGGTGACCTCAGAACCTGTACCTGAAGTTGTTGTGATAGCAACTAATTTAGCCTTAACGCCCATTTTAGGGAAGCGGTGGATACGTTTACGTATATCCATGAAACGTAATGCTAATTCCTCAAAATGAGTCTCTGGGTGTTCATACATGACCCACATGATTTTAGCCGCATCCATTGGTGAACCACCACCTAATGCAATGATCACATCAGGTTGGAATGCTTGCATTTGTGCTGCGCCTTTACGGACAACAGTTAATGTTGGGTCTGCCTCAACTTCAAAGAAAACGTCAGTTTCAATGTGATGTTTTTTGAGAACGTTAACCACTTCATCAACATAACCATTATTGAACAGATAGCCATCGGTTACGATAAAGGCGCGTTTTGCACCATCAGTTGCAATCTCTTCAAGGGCGATAGGTAGACAACCACGGCGGAAGTAGATTGAGTTCGGAAGTTTATGCCACAACATATTTTCAGCTCTCTTCGCCACAGTTTTGGTATTGATTAGGTGTTTTGGACCCACGTTTTCAGAGATGGAGTTACCACCCCAAGAACCACAACCTAGAGTAAGAGAAGGGGCTAATTTAAAGTTATAAAGGTCTCCGATACCACCTTGAGATGCTGGCGTATTGATTAAAATACGCGCTGTTTTCATTTTTTGGCCAAAATAGTTAACGCGTTCGTGTTGGTTATCTTGGTCAGTGTATAAACAAGAGGTATGACCGATCCCGCCCATTTCGACAAGTTGTTCTGCTTTGGCAACCGCGTCTTCAAAGTTTTTACCACGGTACATTGCTAATAATGGTGAAAGTTTTTCATGTGCGAACGGTTCTGACTCATCGATGCTTTTTACTTCACCAATTAATATTTTAGTGGTCTTTGGCACGGTAATACCGGCCATTTCAGCAATTTTATAAGCAGGTTGGCCAACAATAGCGGCATTTAAGTTACCATTTTTTAAAATGATATCTTGAACCGCTTTAAGCTCTTTTCCTTGTAGCAGGTAACCACCATGACTTGAAAAACGCTCGCGAACTTGATTGTAGATTTCATCAACGACTACAACGGATTGTTCAGATGCACAAATAACTCCGTTATCGAATGTTTTTGACATCAAGATAGACGCGACAGCACGCTTAATATCTGCGGTTTCATCAATAACGACAGGGGTGTTACCAGCACCAACACCAATTGCAGGTTTTCCAGAACTATAAGCAGCTTTGACCATGCCTGGTCCACCGGTCGCTAAAATCAGGTTAATATCAGGGTGGTGCATTAAAGCGTTGGATAGCTCAACAGAAGGGGAATCAATCCAACCAATAATATCTTTCGGTGCACCAGCTGCAATTGCAGCATCAAGCACAATTTGTGCCGCGCGGTTGGTAGCAATTTTAGCGCGAGGATGAGGGGAGAATATAATAGCATTGCGCGTTTTTAAGCTAATAAGTGATTTAAAAATCGCGGTTGAAGTTGGGTTAGTTGTTGGCACAATACCACAGATAATACCAATTGGCTCAGCAATGGTGATTGTCCCAAATGTTGGGTCTTCAGATAGCGTGCCGCAGGTCTTTTCGTCTTTATAAGCATTGTAGATGTACTCTGAAGCGAAGTGGTTTTTAATCACTTTATCTTCAACAATACCCATTCCAGATTCTTCGACAGCAAGTTTTGCTAGAGGGATACGTGCATCAGCAGCAGCGAGAGCCGCGGCTCTAAAGATTTCATCAACTTTTTCTTGGGAAAAAGTTGCGAATTCACGTTGAGCTTTTTTGACACGAGCAACGAGTTCATTGAGTTCGGTAACGTTAGTTACGGACATATAGATTACTCCTGATAAATGTTAAACTTTTTAAGCCAATGAGCAATGCATCGATAGAACAAGGAAATGCTTAAAGATAAAAGTATAGATGTTATCTATAATAACGCTGCTCATGATCGCCTATTGGCTTAAAAACCTTATTCCGTACTGAGTTAATATCCTAATTAGCTCTGTCTATCAGTTAAGAGTAGATTAACAAAACGGTAATTAAATAAAGTGATCTAGGTCACGAAAATGTCAAGCTGACTCCTTTCAGCACGTGTATTTATGCACAAGTTGAATAAATGTTGTTCATCTATTACTTAATTTAATATTATCAAAACAACTTGTGCAGATAATTTATGTATATCTAACTAAATACTAAGCAAATTTAGCAAGTTAAAGAAAATATTGTTTTGCTCAAGGAAATTAATGACATCGGTGGTAAAATTATAAAAGATATCAATAAATCTCTAAAGAGAACTGCTTAAGGAAATGAATGGGTGAGTAGCGCATTACTTGATTTATCGGGATATATTAAATTTTTTATTGGTTTGTTTGCACTCGTAAACCCAGTTGGCATATTGCCTGTGTTTATTAGTATGACAAACTATCAAAGTAATGCGGGGAGAAATAAAACCAATACTATTGCAAATACATCAGTTGCTATCATTTTATGTACATCACTATTAATTGGTGACTCAATATTGCAATTGTTTGGTATCTCAATTGATTCTTTCCGTATTGCTGGTGGGATCTTGATCGTCACAATAGCGATGTCAATGATCAGCGGTAAAATTGGGGAAGACAAACAAAATAAACAAGAAAAAACAGAAACTGCGGTTAGAGATAGCATTGGTGTTGTGCCTTTGGCTTTACCCCTAATGGCAGGGCCTGGTGCAATAAGTTCTTGTATTGTTTGGTCATCTCGCTGGCATGGGTGGCAAAACTTTTTAGGCTTAGCGTTGACGAGTATCGCATTTGCCTTTTGTTGTTGGTTATTATTCCGCTCAGCGTCTTTATTGGTTCGTTACTTAGGTCAAACAGGGATCAACGTAGTAACGCGTATCATGGGTCTATTACTGATGTCATTGGGTATAGAGTTTATTGTGACAGGTGTTAAGGCCATATTCCCGGGCCTATTGTAATCTAATCTCTTTTCTTTTGATGGCTGCAAACTATATCTATTTGCAGCCATACCTACCGCTAATTACCTCATATTACACACATCAATTTTGCTATACAGATAGCACATTGCTCTTTCTTAAATGGCTTAATAAAACTTTAGCTATTAATAATCACACATAAAAAAAATGATACCTGTAATTATATGTGGCATTTTTTGCTAAAACAGGGATAAAAAGTAAGGAATTGTGAGCTACGTAAATTTATTCACTATTCTAATTGGTGTTTGTTAATGATATGTTTGGAAATCAGCTTAGAGGTTATTTTGTAGTGGATAGTTAACTTAAGTTTAGTGTATTGAAATGTAAGAAAAATTAAATTTTCACTTCTATTTTTTTTAAATTTACTTAAAATTTTTAACTGGTCAATGTTAATTAATTGTTTTAATTGTTTGAGTTCATGAAGTGGATTGCCCATAAGGAAATAGCGGTACCAGGGCTTAAATATCAGCGTAAAGATGGCTGCAAATGAGGTTATAGCGCTATTGATGAATCATGAGGGATAGAATGTTCAAATCAACACTTGGTTTTGGTGTACTTTCTTTATTAGTTGTTACATTACAGGCTAGTGCCACGGAAAAAGTAAAACAGGTTATTACAATTAACAATGGCTCAGAAGTGACATCACTAGACCCCCACAAAGTGGAAGGGGTTCCAGAAGGCAATGTGATATTAAATTTATTAGAAGGTTTAGTGTATACCGATGTAGACGGTAAAGCAGTTCCTGGGGTTGCTAAAAGTTGGAGTAATGAAAATTTCACTACGTGGACTTTTACTTTGCGGGAAGATGCAAAGTGGAGTGATGGGACACCTGTAACCGCTGAAGATTTTGTGTATAGCTGGCAACGTTTATCTGACCCAAATACTGGCTCCCCATACTCCAGTTATTTACAAAATGCGTATATTTTAAATGCAGATGCGATTTTAGCGGGAAAAATGCCGGCAACAGCGCTGGGTGTGAAAGCACTTGACCCGCAACATTTACAAGTTACGTTGAGCCACCCAGTGCCTTATTTCGTTGATATGCTTTCTCATACGTCTATGAAGCCCGTGAATAAGTCAGCAATTCAACGACATGGTGATAAATGGACCCAACCCAAGAATTTTATTGGAAATGGGGCATACGTATTGGATAACTGGGTAGTAAATGAACGTATTGTTATCAAACGAAATCCATTTTATTGGGATAACCCAAATAGCCGTATTGAGCAAGCGACCTTTTTAGCGATTAGCTCCGAAGTGAGTGATATTAACCGTTACCGTAGTGGTGAAATTGATATTTCTAACTCTGCAATCCCACCTGTTTTATATAAAAAAATGCAGCAAGAGAGGCCGAATGAATTGTATGTTCGGCCTTATTTGTGCACGTTCTATTATGAGATAAATAATCAAAAAGCCCCGTTTAATGACCCAAGAGTGCGTGAAGCAATAAAGTTAGGATTAGATAGAGAAACAATAACCAATAAAATTATCGCTCAAGGGCAAAAAGTCGCTTATGGCTTTACGCCAAGTTTTATTAATAATGGTAATTTTGCCTTACCGGAATGGGCAAATTTATCAGCAGAACAACGTTATCAACGTGCTAAAGATTTGCTTGCTGAGGCCGGATATACTAAAGAAAACCCATTGAAATTTGCTTTACTGTACAACACATCAGATCAAAATAAGCAGCAAGCTATTGTTGCGGCGTCCATGTGGCAGAAAAATATTGGTGCGCAAGTGACGCTGCAAAACCAAGAATGGAAAACATCATTACAAAGCCGCCATGAAGGAAATTATGATGTTGCCAGAGCAACGTGGTGTGCCGATTACAACGAGCCAACCGCATTTTTGAACATGATGCTGTCTCAAAATAGTAATAATACCACTTTTTATAATAATCCAGCGTTTGATGCCTTGCTTGAGCAAGCGCTAACAGCACCGGACTCTTCATCTCGCCATACAATTTACCAGCAAGCGGAAGCCTTGCTAGACAATGATTCGGCTATTGTTCCTGTTTATTATCGCGTCAGTGCTCGAATGATAAAACCGAGTGTTCGTGGATTTAAAGGTAATGACCCTCTTGATTATACGGATATTAAACGGTTATATATAAGTGAACCTAATTAATAATATCTAAATAATTATAAAAAGTGTTCATCTACTGGGTGAACATGTATCAACACACAATCATAATAATTATGTATGGGAGTAACCGATAAGATGAGTAAGTTAATCAATAAATCGATTATTGCGCTTAGCGTAACGGCTGGGCTGGCAATGGGCTCTATAGCAACAAGTTTTGCAGCAACGGTTCCTGCGGGCGTTGAACTGGCTGAGAAGCAAGTGATGGTTCGCAACAACGGTTCTGAGCCGCAATCGTTAGACCCTCATAAAATAGAAGGGGTGCCGGAATCTGCTTTAGCAAGAGACCTTTTCGAAGGGATCACAATAGTGGGGCCTGATGGCGAAATTTTACCTGGCTCGGCAACAAGCTGGGAAAATAAAGATTTTACAGAATGGACATTTAAAATTCGCGATGGCGCGAAATGGTCTAATGGTGACCCTGTCACGGCAGATGATTTTGTGTATAGTTGGCGACGATTGGCTGACCCTGATACTGCATCGCCTTATGCAAGCTATTTACAATATGCCCATATTAGTAATATTGACGATGTTATCGCTGGGAAGAAAAAACCTGAAGAACTTGGTATTAAAGCTCTTGATGACAAAACTTTAGTTATTACACTGAGTGAAGCCGTTCCTTATATTCCTAAATTATTAGCTCACTCATCCATGTCGCCAGTCAATAAAAAAGTCATTGAGCAACATGGTACTAAGTGGACGCAACCACAGAACTTTGTAGGTAATGGAGCATATAAATTAAAGGATTGGACGGTAAACGAACGTATTGTATTAGAGCGTAGCCCAAGCTATTGGGATAATGCGAATACCATTATTGACCAAGTGACTTTTTTACCGATTTCTTCAGAAGTCACTGATGTAAACCGCTACCGCAGTGGCGAAATTGATATGACATACAGTAACTTACCTATTGAGCAGTTCAAAAGTTTACAACAAAACATGCCGAATGAGTTACGTGTGAACCCATATCTATGTATTTATTATTATGAAATTAATAATGAAAAACCGCCATTTAATGACCCTCGTGTTCGTGAAGCATTAAAACTATCTATGGATAGAGATACGATTACGTATAAAGTCAAAGCCCAAGGGGATATTCCTGCGTATGGGTTCACTCCACCATTTACCAGTGGAATGAAAACAGAAAAACCGGATTGGTATGCGAATATGACCCAAGAGCAGCGTAATGAAAAAGCGAAACAGCTGCTAGAAGAGGCGGGATATAACAAAGCCAACCCTCTAAAATTCAATTTATTGTATAATACTTCAGACTTACATAAGCGTATTGCCATCGCCGCTTCTTCTATGTGGAAGAAAAATATTGGCGCAGAAGTGAAACTAGAAAATCAAGAATGGAAAACATTCTTAGATAGCCGACATCAAGGTAACTATGATGTGGCCCGCGCAGGCTGGTGTGCGGATTATAACGAACCTTCATCTTTCCTCAATATGTTACTTTCCTACAGCAGTAATAATACTGTTCATTATAAAAATACAGATTTTGATGCAGTGATGAAAAAAACATTGCAAGTCAAAACGGATGATGAACGTGCTGAACTCTATCAACAAGCCGAAAAATTACTCGATAAAGACTCAGGTATTGTTCCTCTTTACTACTATGTTAATACGCGTTTAGTGAAACCTTATGTGGGGGGGTATAGTGGCAAAGATCCATTAGATAACCTGCATACTAAAGATCTGTACATTATTAAACACTAATATAGTTGTTCTGGCTCCATTTATTGGAGCCAGATGTTCGCCTATTTAGGCAATAGAAGTAGGAAAGAGCGATGTTGAAATTTATTATTCGTCGGTTGTTAGAAGCCATTCCGACTCTTTTGGTTCTGATTACCATTTCATTTTTTATGATGCGATTAGCCCCAGGGAGCCCGTTTACGGGTGAACGGAAATTGCCACCGGAAGTGATGGCAAATATTGAAGCTAAATATCATTTAAATGATCCCATGTATAAGCAGTATTTTAATTATTTAATTCAGCTTTCCAAAGGTGACTTTGGCCCATCATTTAAATACAAGGACTACAGTGTTAATGATTTAGTGGCTAAAGCATTTCCTGTTTCTGCAAAATTAGGGGCAACGGCATTCATTGTTGCTGTTCTATTTGGGGTCTCTGCTGGGGTGATAGCCGCACTCAACCAAAATACCAAATGGGACTTTACAGTCATGGGGTTTGCCATGACGGGGGTTGTTATCCCAAGCTTTGTTGTGGCACCTTTATTGGTGCTGATTTTTGCCATTCATTTGAAATGGTTCCCTGGTGGTGGGTGGGATGGTGGAAACCTAAAACACATGGTACTACCAATGGTTGCACTTTCACTTGCTTATATTGCAAGTATTTCCCGTATTACACGCGGTTCGATGATCGAAATTATGCATTCTAATTTTATTCGTACTGCACGTGCTAAAGGGTTACCACTAAGAACTATCATTTTACGCCATGCGCTTAAACCAGCGTTGCTTCCTGTGCTTTCCTATATGGGTCCCGCTTTTGTGGGGATTATTACTGGCTCGATGGTAATTGAAACTATTTTTGGGTTACCGGGGATCGGTCAGCTCTTTGTTAACGGCGCACTTAATCGTGATTACTCACTGGTATTGAGTTTAACAATTTTAGTTGGGGTACTGACAATTACGTTTAATGCGATTGTCGATGTTTTGTACGCAGTTATTGACCCTAAAATTCGTTATTAAGTCGGAGAAACACGATGCTATCGAACCAAAAAAATAGTGAAGCTCTGGCAAACTTTTCAGAGCAGCTAGATATTGAAGGGCGCAGTTTATGGCAAGATGCAAGGCGCCGTTTTATGCACAACCGTGCGGCAATATTTAGCTTATGCGTATTGTTGTTAATTACTCTATTTGTGATTTTTGCTCCTATGATGTCGCCTTTTTTGTACGACGACACCGATTGGGAAATGATGTCAATGCCACCGGATATGGCAACCGGGCATTATTTTGGTACGGATGCTTCAGGCCGAGACCTATTAGTACGTGTCGCGATAGGTGGGCGAATTTCCTTAATGGTGGGGGTTGCCGCTGCTTTAGTCGCAGTCGTGGTAGGCACTTTATACGGTTCATTAGCGGGTTATGTGGGTGGAAAAGTGGATTCCATCATGATGCGTATATTAGAAATTTTAAATTCCTTCCCATTTATGTTTTTTGTGATCCTCCTTGTCACGTTGTTTGGGACCAATATTTTACTGATATTTGTGGCGATAGGAATGGTGTCTTGGTTGGATATGGCGCGTATTGTTCGCGGACAAACACTCGGATTAAAGCGTAAGGAATTTATTGAGGCAGCGCTTGTTTGTGGTGTTAGTACGCGGCAGATTATTCTACGTCATATTGTACCTAACGTTTTAGGTGTAGTAGTCGTTTACGCGTCATTATTAGTTCCAAGTATGATTTTGTTTGAATCATTCTTAAGCTTTTTAGGTTTAGGCACACAAGAGCCGTTAAGTAGTTGGGGGGCGTTATTAAGTGATGGGGCGAACTCAATGGAAGTGACGCCGTGGTTGCTACTGATACCAGCCGGTTTCTTAGTCATTACGCTATTTTGTTTTAACTTCATCGGTGACGGGCTACGAGATGCGCTCGACCCGAAAGATCGCTAGAGGGAATAATATGTTAAATAACTCAATGAAAAGCCCTCTGTTATCCGTGAAAGATCTCAGTGTGACATTTGCAACTCAAGATGGTGAGGTTACCGCCGTAAACAAATTGAACTTTGAATTAAGTGCGGGGGAAACGCTTGGCATAGTTGGTGAATCAGGCTCAGGAAAATCACAAACTGCTTTCGCACTCATGGGCTTACTCGCCAAAAATGGCAGAATTAATGGCTCTGCCATGTTTAATGGCCGTGAGATTTTGAATTTAAGAGAAAAAGAATTAAACCGTATGCGAGCGGAAGAGATTTCAATGATTTTTCAAGACCCAATGACATCATTGAACCCTTATTTGAAAATTGGTACACAGCTGTCGGAAGTTCTCATGTTACATAAAGGCATGAGTAAAAGAGAAGCTTTCGAAGAATCAGTTCGTATGTTAGATGCCGTTAAAATGCCTGAAGCACGTAAGCGTATGAATATGTATCCACATGAGTTTTCAGGAGGAATGAGACAACGCGTCATGATTGCAATGGCCCTGTTATGCCAACCAAAGCTGTTAATTGCTGACGAACCCACGACAGCACTTGATGTGACTGTACAAGCGCAAATCATGACGTTGCTCAATGAGTTAAAACAAGAGTTTGATACTGCAATTATTTTGATCACCCACGACCTTGGGGTCGTCGCAGGGGTATGTGATAAAGTCCTAGTGATGTATGCAGGACGCACGATGGAGTACGGTACTGCGAAGGATATCTTTTATCATCCATCTCATCCATATTCACTTGGCTTGTTAGCTGCTGTTCCGCGCCTCGATGGTGATGACGAAAGTTTAGCTACCATTCCCGGCAATCCGCCTAATTTATTACGTTTACCCAAAGGCTGCCCATTTTCACCTCGTTGCCAATATGCAGTTCAGCAATGTGTTGACCAAGAACCTGCATTAACCACATTTGGTCAAACGCGGTTACGTGCCTGCTTTAAGCCACTGGAGGAATTGGTATGAGTACCCATGAAAATAGGCCAGTTTTACTCGAAGTGAATGGCCTTAAAGTCCATTTTGAGATTCGAGATAAAAAACAGTGGTTTTGGCAACCAAACAAAAGTCTTAAAGCGGTAGATGGCGTAACACTTCGTTTATATGAAGGTGAAACATTAGGTGTAGTCGGGGAATCAGGATGCGGTAAATCCACTTTTGCTCGAGCACTTATTGGGTTAGTTAAAGCGACGGATGGTACGGTAAGTTGGCTTGGGCAGAATTTATTAGGTAAAACTGATAAAGAGTGGCGCAGTGTGCGCAGTGATATTCAAATGATTTTCCAAGATCCACTGGCTTCGCTTAATCCGCGAATGACCATCGGTGACATTATCGCTGAGCCATTAAAAACCTATCATCCTAAAATGCCACCATCACAAATCACAGAAAAAGTGAAAAAAATGATGATGCGGGTTGGCTTATTACCAAATTTGATTAACCGTTACCCCCATGAGTTTTCGGGAGGGCAATGCCAGCGTATTGGTATCGCAAGAGCATTGATTTTAGAACCTAAACTCGTGATTTGCGATGAGCCAGTTTCTGCATTAGACGTGTCAATTCAAGCACAAGTTGTTAATTTATTGCAAGAATTACAACGTGAAATGAAATTATCGCTAATCTTTATCGCGCACGATTTGGCGGTTGTTAAGCATATTTCTGACCGTGTCTTAGTGATGTACTTGGGGCATGCCGTAGAGCTTGGTACCTATGATGAGGTATACAATAATCCCTTACATCCTTATACACGCGCATTGATGTCAGCAGTGCCCGTTCCTGATCCCGATAAAGAAAAAAATAAGGTAATAGAACTTTTAGAGGGTGAATTGCCATCACCCATTAACCCACCTTCAGGTTGCGTATTTAGAACCCGTTGCCCATTAGCGGATGAAGAGTGTGCAAAAACAAGGCCATTATTAGAAGGGAGTTTCAAACATGCGGTGTCTTGTTTGAAAATTGACCCATTGTGATTGTTTTCTCATGATGGGCGAAAGGGAATGGTGTCTAGGGGGCTTCTACTTTAATTAATCCAAAAGGGACGAAAAAGGGACGAAATGTCCCTTTTAATCAACTATTTCTTCCAAAAAATATGGTGAAACGGTTTAGAAGGGTGGCGGCTAATTAATACGCGAGCAAAAATATCGTCTAATTCGGCGTCAGGGCTTTGAGCTAACCCAATAACCACTTCACTTAATTGGTTTAAATTAAGCTCTTCAGTAATCATCTCTTGCCAATTAAGGGTAACAGGAACAATTTCTGCGGCACCTAACTCTTCAAACTGCAAAGCAAAAATTAATTGGTCAGCGGGCTCTAAATTATCCATTGCCCCTTCAAGAAAAAGGTCATAAGCCATTTCAATGATGTCATCTTCATCGATTAAAGGTGTATTTTGTATTTCAGTCATGACCTTTCCTAATTAACTTAATTTATAACAATGGGCTAAAGAAGTAGCAAATGCGTTCAACGACACGGTTCCAGAACGGACGTTGTTCCCATTCTTCAATTTCTAAACGAGTTGAACGCGCAATATAATCATACTGAACTAGCGTGAGATCGCTACCAAAACTTTTATCATCAATGACCACTGTTATTTCAAAATTGAGCCATAAACTGCGCATATCAAGATTTACTGAACCAACAAGGCTAAGCTCGCCATCAACCAAAACACTCTTCGTGTGTAATAAACCATCTTCAAATTGATAAATCTTAACACCAGCAGCTAATAATTCACTGTAAAATGAGCGGCTTGCCCAGCGAACAAGGAATGAGTCATTCTGCCTTGGCATAATAATACTGACGTCGACACCTCGCATTGCTGCTGTACAAATTGCATGCAAAAGGTCATCACTAGGCACAAAATAAGGGGTGGTCATGATCAGTTGTTTGCGCGCAGAGAACATCGCGGTCATCAGTGACTGTTGAATCAACTCATCAGGGAAGCCCGGTCCTGAGGCGATAATTTGTGTTGTATGCCCATTCGCTTGTTCAAAAGGCATAATATTACTGTCAGGCGGTGGTGGGAGTACGCGTTGGCCGGTTTCCATTTCCCAGTCAAAAGCATACACGATACCTAATGTGGTACTCACAGGGCCTTCCATACGTACTAAAATGTCAACCCATTCACCAACCCCTGAATCTTGTTTAAAATAACGAGGGTCAACCATATTCATACTGCCTGTATATGAAATATAGTTATCGATAACCACTATTTTACGATGTTGACGTAAATCCATTCGACGCAAGAAGAAACGCATCAAATTAACTTTTAATGATTCTACAAACTCAATACCTGCAGCACGCATTTTTTCGGGGTAATCGCTACGGAAAAAATGCCAACTTCCCGCGGAGTCCACCATAATCCGGCACTTAACACCGCGTTTAGCGGCATTAAGTAAGGCTTCGGTAACACCGTCGACTAAACCACCCGGTTGCCAAATATAGAAGACCATTTCAATCGAGTGCTGGGCATTGTTGATGTCGTTGACTATCGCTTTTAATGAGTCTTCACAGGTAGTTAAAAGTTGAATTCTATTACCTTTAACACCAGCAATACCCTGGCGCTTTTCAACTAACTGAAATAATGGTTCAGCGACGGGGCTATTATCAGTGGCGAAGATATGTTTTGAAGTTCGTAAGTTTTCTAACCATGTCGCGACGGAAGGCCACATATCATGAGCTTTATCGACTCGACGTTTACCGAGGTGAAGTTCACCGAAGGCGACATAGGCAATAATCCCGACTAATGGCAGAATATAAATGATCAGGAGCCATGTCATGGCTGAGGTGACCGGCCTTCTTTTGACTAAAATGCGGACTGTAATTGCTGCAATAATTAGCCAATATAGGAAGAACAGAAGCCAACTCATAAGTGTATAGACGGTTGCCATAACGGGTCAGATGCCTCACTGATAAGAAAAAGGTTCAAAAAAAGATAGTTTAGCTAAAAAAACTGTTAGTAAAATATCAACTTAATAGAATTTAGCAAAATTCTGCAGTAAAAGCTTCGTGAAATAGAGTAATTTGTTAGGAAAAATAGTTTTGTTAATTGATTTTATCATCATGAAATTAAAGGCAGTGCACCGAAATGACATAAAAAGTTCCTCTTGGTTCTTTTTTTCAAAGGAATATAATATTTTTTTCTAATAATTTTTAGACGATAAAAGGACACAATTAAATGAGACGTAGTAGGCATGAAGTAGGGCGTTGGCGTATGTTAAGACAATCCCTACGTCGCCGTAGACGCTGGCTAGAAGGGCATTCAAGGCGAAACATGCGCATCTATGCAATGCGTAAAATTGACATTTACCATCGTCGGCATTCCCTGCTTTTTACCCAATGGATTGAGTAAGGTTATTACAGCGTACACTCACATTTTTCACTTTGTATGACAAACCTTATTGAATATGATTGCTATTTGCATTTAAACTATCAGTCATATTCTTTTTTGGTAGACAGGTGTAGGGTAGAAATTGCATATGCGTTGGATGCGTTGGACTTTAATTATCGTCGTTTCATTATCTATTCATGCGGGTCTTGCAATGGCATGGATTTTTAATCAACCTAACTTGGTCAGAGACCCTGAACCATTGACGATTTCTATGATTGCTTTTGCCGCCCCTGAACCTGCTTCTGAGCCCGTTGAGCAGGTTGAAACACCGGTAGAGCCAGAACCAGAGCCCGTTATAGAACCTGAACCCGAACCGGTAGTTGAACCTGTTATTGCATTACCTAAGAAGAAACCTGAGGTAAAGAAAAAGCCTAAGCCAAAACAGGAAGAAAAGAAAAAAATTAAAGAAGATGTTAAGCCAGTTGAAAAGCAATTGGCGATGAATAATCTTAAATCAGACGTTACTGCGCCGAAAACGAATAACAGTCCAATTAAAACTGCAAACAATACAGGGGCAAGTAATAGTCAATCGACTAAGAAGGGCGGCCCGAGGGCTCTGCATAAACAAGCTCCTTCCTATCCTGAACGCGCGCGTCGCTTAGGTAAAGAAGGATATGTGAAAGTTCGTTATGATATTGATGATGGTGGACGAGTGACAAATATTGAATTTGTCGAAGCCTCACCTAAAGGTTTATTCGAGCGGGATGTTAAACGTGCAATGAACCGTTGGACTTTTGAAAAGCAACCTGCAAAAGGCTACGTGACTGAAATTTATTTCAAATTAGATGGCACTGTTAGCCAAGTCTAATGGTTAACATTAGGTTGTATAAAAAAGCACCACAGCAATGATGGTGCTTTTTAGTTTTTACATAATGAGTGGAGCAAAAAACTTATGCTTCGTTAGTTTTTTGATCTGAACTCGCTAACTGAAAATGTTGTTTTTCTTTGGGTAATGAACGTGAGGTACTATCATCATTAACTGCGACATAAGTAAATACCGCATCAGTAGCACGATAACGTTGCCCAACAGGCTCCGTTGCGACTTTTTTTACCCAAACTTCAATATTAATGGTAATTGAGCTTTTTCCTGTTTTTAAGCAACGTGCATAGCAGCAAACAACATCACCAACTGCAACGGGCTTTTGAAACTTAATGCCATTAACTGCCACAGTAACAACTCGTCCGAGCGCTATTTCTTTTGCTAAGATAGCCCCACCAATGTCCATTTGTGACATTAACCAGCCACCAAAAATATCACCATTCGCATTAGTATCTGCGGGCATGGCTAATGTACGTAAAACCAACTCACCGTTCGGCAATTGCATATCTGACTCTTATTAAAAGGGTTATTACTTTTGATTTTGCATTTATAACAAATTACATATGCAATAGTAAACCTGAACCATACAGTTATTGATTGATAATAGCTATTTGATTGAATTGCTGCAAAAATAAGACAAATATGGTACCCATTATTAATAAACAGCGTCTAATTCTTGGTAAAAAGATCAACTTTTGCAAAGAAAAAGCAAGAAGTGTTTTTTATATTTAGTCAGTTGATTGAATTGGCTATAATCAATAATATAAATTTTATTGATTAATTTAGAGGTATGAAATGAGATTGTTACTGGCAATATTATTACCTTGGTTGCAATTTTTTACGATAGGGCGCCCCTTTGCTGGGGTCATTTGCTTAATTCTACAGATCACGTTAATTGGTTGGCTACCCGCTGCCATATGGTCGGTATACGCATTATCACAGTACAATACAGATAAAAAAATTGAAAAAGCATTTGGTGACAAGCGCTATTAATAAGAAAAAAAACCTGCTAATCGATAGACAATTAGCAGGTTTTTAACTCTAATTTTTAATTATTCTTCGTGTTTTTCTGCAGGCTCTTTAACCATATTTTTAAAAATATAGACCACACTCAGTACTGTAAATATTAATGTTCCCGCTGTCAGACCAAAGACTTTGAAATTCACCCAAATATCTTGCGCCATCCAGAAAGCAACATAAATGTTTAGTAATGCGCAGAAAATAAAGAATATTGCCCATGCACTATTGAGTTTGTTCCAATAACTATCTGCTAATTTTATTTCTTGATTACTGCCTAACATGCGCTGAATTAGGGGCTTTTCAGTAAACCATTGGCTAAAGAGTAATGCGCCAGCAAACGCAGCATAGATGATAGTGACTTTCCATTTAATAAATGCATCACTGTGGAAAATAAGGGTTAACGCAGCAAAACTCATCACAATTGCACAGGTGATTTTTGCAACTTTCTCAACTTTTTTATAAATAAGGTAGGTTGCTAATAACGCTAAGGGAGTGGTAACCATTAGTGCGCCACTCGCATAGAAAATATCGTATCTTTTATAGACTATAAAAAAGATTACCAAAGGAATAAAATCAATAAGTTGTTTCATAACAGTGAATACAGCGCCTCAACGTAAAGATAATGGAGTAGTTTAACCGATTTTGGCTTTAATTGTTAAAAGTTTGCACCTTTTTACCAATAAACATGTTTTGTTACCAATCATATTTGCACTATTTTACGATTATTTGACTTACTTCTAGATAAACTTTATTAGTTCGGATATAAGTAATACATAAAATAATTTAACTTGCTAATTTATAGGTACTTTTCTCCCATGATAAAGGCAAAGCTATTTGTCTGGATGCCAGGTTTAAAAACGCTATTTAACTATCAACGTACAGACTTAGGCCCTGATATTAAAGCGGGTTTGTCTGTCGCTGCAGTTGCTTTGCCAGTGGCTATTGCCTATGCCGAATTAATGGGGGTGAATGCCATTGTCGGATTATACTCATGTATTTTACCGATGTTTTTCTATGCGTTATTTGGGACGTCAAAACAATTGATTATTGGGCCTGATGCCGCAACATGTGCTGTAATTGCAGCCGCAGTCGCACCACTCGCAATGGGGGATGAAACCGTTCGTTGGCAACTGATTATTGTCATGAGTTTTATGACTGGGGTTTGGTGCTTGATTGCAGCAAAGTTTCGTTTAGGTACCTTTGCTGATTTTTTATCGAGACCGATATTGCAAGGTTTATTAAATGGGGTTGCTCTTACGATTATAGTCAGCCAAATCAGTAAAATATTTGGTATTACGACTTTACCTTCAGGGTTTATTGAACGCTTAATAGCGTTTCCATTAGTGCTAATGGAAACGCATATTCCGACATTATTAGTGGCTATTGCAACATTGGTAATCACCTTAGTGATTAAGCGAGTAAGGAGTAAGTGGCCGTCCCTATTAATTGCAATGGTTTTGGCTACAGCAGCCAGTATTCTATTTAATCTTGAGCAATATGGCATTAGCACGGTTGGGGATTTAGGTGAAGGACTTCCTTATATACCTATGCCAGATTTTCCACCAGGGTTACTCAGAGATCTTGTCATTCCATCATTAAACTTAGCAGTGATTAGCTTTGTAAGCTTTATGATGACAGCGCGAAGTTTTGCAAGCAAAAATGGCTATACCGTGGATGCAGACCAAGAATTAAGAGCGTTAGGGATGGCAAATATTGCTTCTGCTTTTGGTCAAGGTTTTGCAGTGAGTGCTGCGAGCAGCCGTACAGCAGTTAATGATATGATGGGAGGGAAAACACAGTTGGTTTCCCTCGTTGCCGCGGTGACCATCTTAGCTGTTTTACTTTTTTCTATGAATTTATTGGAATATATCCCTATGCCTGCTTTAGGGATGGTTTTAATTATTTCAACTTATTCCTTGCTCAGTTTCCGCAGTATTTTATCAATGCGTAAACGCAATAGAGAAGCTTTTTTCTTATGTGTTTTTACTTTATGCGCAGTGTTGGTAGTTGGTTTGATTAGTGGGGTAGGTTTAGCCGTTTTATTAGGTTTATTACAGTTTATCCGAATTATATTTAGGCCAACAGATCAACTATTAGGCGTTGATGAGCATGGTATGTTGCACTCGATGACATCAGAGAATGATATTCAAGAAGTTGATGGCGTCCTAATTTATCGTTTCAATTCTCCGCTTACCTATTTTAATGTGAATTACTTTAAAGAACGGTTAAATAAACATTTAGATAATCAACGTAAAAGACCCGCTTGGGTGATTGTTGATGCTGCTGTCAGCTTTACGCATAATGATGTGAGCGTATTTTCCACATTGAATGATATTGTGACATCTTTGAAGGCGAAAGGGGTGACTTTGGTATTAGCTGGGCGTAGAACTTCTCTTAATCGTTGGTTAGAACAAAATAAAATCAACCGTTCAGATGATGATTTATTGGTGGTACCGGATATTTATTTTGCGATCCGTTTAATTCAAAGTAAGCAGCAAATTCAAATGAAATGTGTGGAAGAAAGAAAGACACAAGAGAGTGGGAAGGACCCAGGCTCATTAGAATATGATTGCGAAAATCGAATAGGACCAACGAATATTAACTCAGATAAAGTTTAAAAATAACGTAAATAAAAAGGTATCAAATGATACCTTTTTATCAGCGAGATCAATTTTTTGTGATTAGCATATATAAACGATAAAAGTAAATTAAAGCAAATGCGGCTACAACATTATTGAGTAAAAAGGAGATACCATTAATCGCAATATGATTCATATTAAGGTTACCCAATAGAACACTGATAAGCATTTGAACGGCCATCCAAATTAAAATCATCGGTAAAGCGACACGCCAATTTGCATAAGCCAATTTCCAGCTTTTTCCCATCGCACTAAATGGGTTGGTGTTTTCTGTCATTAAAATTGCTGGCGCTAAGGAAAAACCAATGGCTAGCACGATACCAGGTAGAACCATAATTGTGATGCCTAATTGGATAAGCAGCGAGCAAACGACCAACAGAAGAAACATAGAAGGCGCTTTGTTCAGTGATGATGTTATCGCTTGAAGCCCTGTCATATCTTCGCCACGAGACATCCCTGAGATATAGGATAATGTGCCACAAATAAGGAACAAACTGCCAAGAGTGACTGAGAGAATCAATCCAAAAGAAACGCGCAAAATACTACTTTTATCTTCTTCAGATAGATTTAGAATCCAGTCTTGTAACCCCGAATTACCAGATTCAATCATTTTACTTTGTGCTTGAGCAAGAACACCTATCATCTGTTCACTAGGGATCATCATCGCATAGATGACAAGGCTTACCACGGTGGCTAAGAGCACAATGGTGAGGAGGCCACTCAATTGGTTTTTAAAGAAATTGATACTATCACTGATGAGTGAGTTGGCCGAAATGGACATGACACTGCTCCTATCTACAAACGGGATCAAAATTTTAATCTAATTGTAACTGAGTATCACGCCTAGAGGTAGAGAAAGATAAGAAAATTCGGGAGGTTAAGAAAAATATATTGCTCATGATGATCGAATGTAATTAACCCAAGAAATGAATTTATATAAATTGTATTTTTTATGCATGTTTAAGTTTTGAAATAAATATCTATATTTAGAAATCAAATTTTTATTTTGTTAGTTACTTTATAAAAATTGATTTAAATCAAAAATAAAAAAACAATAAATGAAATAATAAATCCATATTTATTGGTTTACCTATAAATTAGTAAAAGATGTGATCTTGATTTGAACATCAATTTAAATAATACGGTATATTTTCCTAAAATAAAAACATAGGAATGGGATTGATAATGAAAAAACTCACTGCGCTTGTATTAGCTGCTGCAACTTTAGCTCCAGCAGTTTCTATTGCTCATGAAGCTGGCGACTTTATTTTCCGTACAGGTACTGCAACGGTACGTCCAAATGCGGGTTCTGAAAATGTATTAGGTTTAGGTTCATTTGATGTTAATAACAATACTCAATTAGGTTTAACGTTTGGGTATATGATCACTGATAATATCGGAGTGGAATTATTAGCAGCAACTCCGTTTGAACATAAAGTTGGCGTAGGGCCTTTAGGTACAATTGCAACTGTTAAACATTTACCACCAACTTTAATGGCGCAATATTATTTTGGTAGTAAAGAAGATAAATTACGTCCTTATTTAGGTGCTGGTGTTAACTACACCTTCTTCTTTGATGAGAAATTTAACTCAACAGGGAAAACTAACGGTTTATCAGATCTTGATTTATCAAGCTCTTGGGGCTTTGCGGCGCAAGCAGGTATGGACTACATGCTGACTGATAACTGGATGTTAAACGCCTCTGTTTGGTGGATGAATATTGAAACAGATGTGAAATTTAAAGCGGGTAATGACACACACAAAATCGATACTCGTTTAGACCCATTTGTATTTATGTTCGGTGCGGGTTACCGTTTCTAAGAATTTGATAGGATGCAATACAGGTAATACCTGAATTCTGAAGGACTAGAGAGAAG
Source organism: Providencia sp. PROV182 (assembly GCF_028480325.1). Classification (NCBI taxonomy): domain Bacteria; kingdom Pseudomonadati; phylum Pseudomonadota; class Gammaproteobacteria; order Enterobacterales; family Morganellaceae; genus Providencia; species Providencia sp. PROV182. Next base: position 369,019 of record NZ_JAMPOL010000001.1, read on the forward strand.
TAGGAAATCCGAGAATATTCGTATTCTCGGATTTTTCAATTACCATTAAGCTTGAACATATATTTAACAAATGGTCATCATAAAGAAACAAATCATGATAATGATATTTATAATATATTAATTAGTGTTATAGAGTGATAATAAAGTAAAGGTACTTATTGATTATCTTTATTTAGGGTAATTAATAAAAAAATAAAAATATTAAGACTAATTACCTTGAAATAAAAAAGCCGAATACAGTGGCGTATTCAGCTTTAAGATATTATTCAAATTTACAATATTAAATTACCAAAACCATTGCACGTTTAACCCAGCATTGACGCTACTGGTTTCATATTCATCCGGCTTATAAAGTGGGGCACCTAAGAATAAGTCATAACTAAATATATTAACATTACCTCTCATGCCTATAGCCATTCCTAATAATTGGTCATCAGAATAGAGACCTAACGGATAAACACCGCCGAATACACGTCCATAGTCAAGAGCATAGTATGGATAGATGGAGAAGCCAGGAATATAAAAGTTAAACTCATTGCGTAAGTAAAAACCTTTGTCACCTATTAGGGAAAATTCTTCGTCAAAACCACGAACCGTCCAACGGTTACCTAACGAAAATTGATCTTGAATGGTTAAGCGGTCTCGTGAGTATTGTATAAACAGTTGTGGATTATAACTCATAATAAAATTGTCAAAGGCGAAGGGGAACATTCCTGAAATATCGGCAGTATAAACACGGCTCATTTTGCTGACATCACCATATTTCATATCCCAGCTTTCTTCGGCACCAAACCAAGGTACATTACGTTGGTAATATATTGAAGCATCGATAGTTGAATTATTGATGTTTTGACGGTGGCTAACACCGAGCTTAAGGCTGGTAAGGTCACGTTGTTGGGAAAGTAGGGCGACATCCTCTAATTTATATTTTGATTTTCTTTTAATTAATTGAATTGATGCAGTGTCTTTGAACGTTTGCCCACGCAAGAAAACATTACTCGCCGTAGCATTATAATATTTACTATCACCATAATACTTATAGCTAAATACGGAGTCATTAATAGTTTGTTTATAGTCGCTTTTGCTTGCATACAATGAAAAAAGCCAGTAGTTGTAGGGTACGGCATAATAAATTGCAGTATTACTGGTGCTGTAGCGGGCTTGGTTTTTTAAATTTTTTCCTGCTGAAACATATATTGTGTCGTTTAAACTCGTTAAATTGTTAGCATACAAAGTCACTCCGACTTGATCTTTACCCGTTTGGCGGCTTCCTGAGTTATTGTAATATCCACCTACGTTAAAGTGAGATGATTTTTCTCTTTGTATGGAAATATCAGATGTGGAAAACTCTTTACCCGGTGCTAGCTCTATATTCACTTTAGCACCAGGTATCCGCTCAAGGTTCTCTAAGCCTTGTTCGATGTCACGAATATTCAGAATATCCCCTTCTTTAGCAGGCATAATCGCACCTAATGTAATATAGGTGTCGCTACCTTCTGCAAGTTTTACATTCGCAACTTTACCTGGAATAATCTGAAGCGTTAAAATACCCTCACTGATGTTTTGTTCTGGAATATTAACTCGTGTTGTGACATAGCCTGATTTAATTATTTTATCTTGTAAGCCCTTTGCTAAAGTTTCAACGCCATTAATACCAATGCATACACCAACAACTTGGTTTGCATAAGCTTCTAGAGGTCGCATAGAAGGGAGTTTAGGCTCAGAGAGTAAGATAACCTGTTTCATTTGAAAACAATCTTTCTCATCATCAAAAACTAAAATATTATTTGAACGCTCTCTAGTTTTACCTAAGGCATCTTTAGCTTCTAATTGAGTCTGTTGTTGGCGAGAACGATCTTGGCTAGCTTGGTTATTAATTTGTTGGTCAATAATTTGTGCGGTATTAGCTGATGCAGCTAAAGGCAAAGAAGTTAAAGTTGATAATAAAAAAATAAATCGAAAATTCATGTGCACCACATTAATTTTAATAAAGATTAAAGTTATTTTTATGATATAAAGACTAATAAATTGCCGATATAATTATTTATTAATTAAATACATCAGAATTTTCTTGTTTAATCTCCATCAGTCCTTTGTTTTGAAATGAGTACATGTATATCCCTATAACAAACCTATTGTTAATTTTCTTATTTTATATAATTTAATTATGCGTTAAATTTATAATAAATAAAAATTAATTAAATTGATTGAGTTAGTGTAAATGCTTTTGGGGATTACTACTGAAAATATAACTAATATAATTTAATCTTTGGTGGTTTGATTAATTCTTAATGAAATCAATGCCTAGTAAATACTCTAAATTAGATTAAATAAGTTTTTTTACTTAGAGTTAAACTATTTTGTCTTGCTTTAAAAATAAGTAAACATTAGAAAGCTTTAAGGTTTGTCAATGATATTAAAATAATGGTGTATACTATTTTAATATCACTCCATATTGGCGTAATAAAATAAGGAGGCTAGTAGCCTCCTTATTTGACCTAATTAATAATAATAAGGTGTATTTAAAACAATCATTGAACCTAGGATTTGTCCAGTAGGGCTATTGTAAATTATAGGACTTGTAATCGTAGTTTTGTTCATTGAACTTAAGCGTCCAGTGTTATTATCTACGCGAGTAAAGGCATCAATGTTTAAATCTTTGCCAGCATGAATTGAACCTGATTTGGTATTATCTAGCTTATTAAGATCTAAATTGACATCATTAGCACCTTGAATTTTTCCGCTACGGTTATCAAGGTCATTTCTTAGTGTAATATTAATATCGCCTTTATTTCCAGCCTTTTCCTGTGCATCTGAAACAATCACACCAGAGTTGTTATTTATGCCATTTGCTTTGATAGTAATAGAACCATCTTTGGTATAAATACCACCCGTTTGGCCGGAAACACCGTATTTGCTAGCATAAGCATTAAAACCGCTAGCATAGCTGTTATCTACAGTTGTTGCATTAACTACGACATTAGAATCAGCAGAAATTAAACCTCTGAGGTTGTTTAAGTAAGTTGCTTTAATGTCTATATTATTTCCTTTGATAAAACCATATTGGTTGTTAAGGGAATACACATCAAACTTGGACTTACCTGCACCAGAAATTAGTGAACCTTGGTTATTAACAACATGAGCATTAATATTTAAGGCTTTTCCACTATCAATTGAAGAATAACCATTATTTACTAGGTTACTTCCCAAGGTGATATTGATTGGGCCATTGTTAGATTTAATCAATGAGTTACTATTTTGTAACGTAATAGTATCTATATCGATTCTTCTTTTTGCTGAAATTTGAGAGTTATTATTATTAGTGACAGTATTACGAGCATTTATTGTAATATCACGACCTAATAATGTTGAGTTATCGTTTGCTAGGGTGGTTGTTTCTATAGTTAAACTACCATTACCACCTGCTCGAATTCCTCGTTCGTCTGCATTAACAACATTACTACGTAAGGTATAGTTATTATCAATCTTGCCTGTTGCACGGATTGCAATATTTCCACTATTAGTTTTGATTGAACCATTAGTATTAACAACATTTGCAGTTGAGATATTCATGTCTTTTTGAGCATGGACAATACCATTTCGGTTATCAATACTCGAAGCTGAAGCGAGTTTGAGATTACCGCCATTAGACTTAATCTGTCCATTCACATTACTTAGAACTAATCTTTGAGAATCAATATCAACATCGCCATTAGCTATAATAGTGGAATTATTATATAACCCATTGGTTTTTATATTGATGTTTCCATTGGCATTTACTTTTCCGCGTTGGTTATACACTAAGCCAGTTGAATCAATATTAACTCCACCGATTCCGGCAGCTAGGTTTCCGTTATTGGAAACACCAGTTCCACTTTCAGTTGAAATTAAGGTAATTTTGTCAGCATACATACCACCCATGGCGGCTACATCGACACCAATTCGAGTTGCATTTCCAACGCCTTGAACTTTAGTCACGAAATTACCTTTGGCATCGACAAAGTTATTACCTGCGACGACATTAATTTCTTTAGCGTGGATATCACCTTGGATCACCGCAGAACGAGCGATGATATCCGTCGGGGAGTCTGATTTTAAGCGGCTATTAATAATAATTTGGCCTTTTTCAACGTTATAGCCAAGAACTTCACCGCCAGCAACAATTGGTTTACCCGTTGTTAGAGTTACTCGGTCTGTGTTGATAAAACCACAATTATTACATGTGATACCAGATGCGTTAGCAACGATAACTTGTGCTTTATCACCTGCAACTTCAATCATTCCGCCTAGGGTACTTGCCTTATATGAATTAACTTCATTCAAAATGACTTTTGCAGGGCCATTACCATTATTTAAATTTAGGTTTCCATTGATTTGTCCGCCTAAACTGGTATTCGTATTTGTTGCGCTATTATTTAAAATAACCCCTTTTTGGTCAACATCAAATTGGCTATAAATGTTATGTGAGACACCTTTGTCACTAGCTCCTTTAATATGAACGATAGTCGGGCCATTACTTTGATTTATTACACCAGCACCATTTGTATTAACAACGGCGCCGTGAGCAACAGATATTGACCCTAAAATAACAGATACACTTAAAAAGAGTGGTTTGATTTTCATCATAGGATGAGTGGTAGGCTGTTTCATAAATATCCCTAAAATAGACTATAGATAAAATTAAAAATAGCTAAATAAAATTCCATTAAAGCATGAAGATTATCCGTGATATTTGTTTTTATTAAAATTTAATTGTACTTAAGTTGAATCATACGGGTGCAAATAGCTTAAAATAATTATATTCTGATATAAATGGTGTTTTATATTTAGTGACTGATTATTGTTAGTAAAATCAATAGATAAGGTTTACTCTGCTGTGGATTTGATAGGGGGATTTACCAGTGTGTAAATACGTAAGTATTATTTTTTATATTAATGGATTCGATTAGTAAATATTATGATTATTAAATTTTAGATATTTAATCAATAGCTAATTAATAGTTAATTGATATCTATTATATTTAAATTGGTTTGAAATTTAATTATAGAAGGCTAGGTAAAGTTTATTTAAGACTATTTTTTATAATTTTAAGTAACCAAGCCATTAATTTTAAATATGACTTGATTACTATTTATTCCTTATCTATTTTTGTGTTGCTGCTTTCATTTTTGCAACGAATTCAGTTAATGATTTAAGCATAACGTCAGGGCGATGTAGGTTATTTTCAATAATTTTAACCACAGCTGAACCTGAAATTGCGCCTGCAGCACCATTTTTAATCGCTTCTTCGACTTGCTCAGGTTCTGATATTCCAAAACCTTGTAGGGCGGGAGCCGCTTTATATTGGTTTAATTGACTCAATAAGTGAGTCAATGGCATTTCTGCTCTTTTTTCAGTACCTGTCACGCCTGCACGAGATAATAAATAAGTATAACCTTGGCTATATTTCCCGATCTGTTGCAGTAGCTCATCATTAGCATTTGGTGGGCAAATAAAAATGGGTGCAATATTGTGAGCTAGCGCCGCTTCGCGAAATGGTTTTGATTCAGACATAGGGACATCTGCAACTAATACAGAATCAACACCTGCTTTTTCGCAGCGAATATAAAAATTTTCAATACCATTCGTAAAAACTAAATTTGCATAGACTAATAAGCCAATAGGAATAGTAGGGTGTTTTTCTCGAATACGACGGAGTAGTTCGAAACAAATTGTTGGGGTAATTTCACTTTCAAATGCACGCAAATTTGCATTTTGGATAGTTGGGCCATCTGCCAGTGGATCAGAAAATGGAATACCAATCTCTAATGCATCAGCACCACCAGCAATCAAAGCATCGACAATTTTTAATGATAACTCAGCATCTGGGTCACCTAAAGTGACAAATGGAACAAATGCGCCTTGGTTATTCTGAGCTAAACGTTCAAAAAGTTGGGTGTAGCGTTCCATTAGATTTCTCCTTTGCTGGCTAAAATATCATGTACCGTAAAAATATCTTTATCACCACGGCCAGACAAATTGACGATTAATAACTGTTCTTTATTAGGTTCTTGCTCTGCCATTTTTAATGCATAAGCGAGTGCATGAGATGATTCTAATGCAGGAATAATCCCTTCTTTACGTGATAATAATTTAAAAGCATTTAAGGCTTCGTCATCAGTAATGGAAACATATTCAGCACGACCGATACTGTTTAAATGGGCATGCTGAGGGCCAACAGATGGAAAATCTAATCCTGCAGAGATAGAATAGGATTCTTCAATTTGACCTTCATTGGTTTGCATCATTGGCGATTTCATACCGAAATAAATCCCGACACGGCCATGTTTTAACGGGGCACCATGTTGGCCGGATTCAATACCTAATCCAGCAGGTTCCACACCGATTAGTTTCACATCTTCTTCTGGAATAAAAGAGGCAAATAAGCCGATTGCATTTGAACCACCACCAATACAGGCAACGACAGCATCAGGTAAACGGCCTTCTTTTTCGAGAATTTGTTGTTTTGCTTCATCACCAATCATACGTTGGAACTCACGTACAATTGTTGGGTAAGGGTGTGGCCCCGCCGCGGTTCCTAATAAATAATGAGCTTTATCATAGCTGCCAGACCAGTCCCTTAATGCTTCATTACAGGCATCTTTCAATGTGGCTGAACCGCTGTAAACTGGAATAACTTCAGCGCCCATTAATTTCATTCGAAATACATTGGGAGACTGGCGTTCTACATCTTTGGCGCCCATATAAATACGGCATTTCATGTTCAGTAATGCACAAGCCAGTGCTGTCGCAACGCCGTGCTGCCCAGCGCCTGTTTCTGCAATTATTTCAGTTTTTCCCATTCGCTTAGCAAGTAGTGCTTGGCCTAACACTTGGTTAGTCTTATGGGCACCGCCGTGCAGTAAATCTTCTCGCTTTAAATATAATTTTGTTTTTGTACCTGCGGTTAGATTTTTACATAACGTTAGCGCAGTAGGGCGACCTGCATAGTTTTTTAGTAAGTCGTGAAACTCACGAATAAATTCATCATCATTCTGTGCGTCGATAAACGCGTCTTCTAATTGGTTTAATGCAGGAATAAGAATTTCTGGGACATATTGCCCACCAAACTCGCCAAAATACGGATCTAATTTGCTCATTATTTATTGTCCATTTTATCAGTTACATTAATTGGTGTTGGAGTCTTTCATTTCGTTGTGTATTGATGAGCCGTTGATTTGGCTAACAACGTTGACAACACCAAATTTATTTTTTGTTGACTTTTTATACCCGGTTCAATTTCAACCCCTGAATTAAAGTCTAATCCGTTGCACAGTAACTTAGCTGCGTCTAAGCAGTTATCAGGGGTAAGCCCCCCCGCTATCATTAATTTCTGTGTTGTGGACGAGGGGATTGCTGACCAATCGAAGGTTTTGCCAGTACCACCAGAGCCATTATCCAGCAATAACACATCAATACCTTGTGTGTCGTAGTCATTTAGAGTTGTTCGTGACATATCAAGCGCCTTCCAAACTTCACAGTAGTTTGGTAAAAATGTTTTTAACGTATTGATATAAGAAGTATCTTCTTCACCATGTAATTGTACCGCAGATAATGCAAGTTGCTTGGCGATATGGGCAACAAAATCCGCGGACTGATTGCGGAAAACACCGACATATTTTAAAGGCGCTGCATGGATGATATTCTGCGCTTGTGACAATGTCACTTTTCTAGGGGAAGTTTCAGCAAAAATTAATCCACCATAGTGTGCTCCCGCTTCAAATGCGGCTTTTGCATCTTGCTCGCGGGTTAAACCACAGACTTTATGTTCTCCCACTAACAAGTTTCGAATGGCTTTATCTAGGTCAGCTTGCTCCATTAAGGCGCTACCGATTAAAAAACCATTCGCAAATTGTTTCAGCGACTGAATATGTTGGTGTTGATGAATACCTGACTCACTGATCACAATGGTACCCTGCGCTAAGCGGGGTGCGAGTTCACGAGTTCGGTTTAAATCAATAGAAAGGTCACGTAAATCACGGTTATTGATACCAACAACCTTGGCTTGTAACCGAATTGCTCTCTCTAATTCTTCCTCATTACTGACTTCCGTTAATATTCCCATATTAAGTTGATGAGCGACTTCTGCTAACGCTTTATATTCATCATCATTTAAGACAGATAACATGAGTAAAATGGCATCCGCTTGGTAGTAACGTGCAAGGTAGATTTGGTATGGGTCAATGATAAAATCTTTGCATAACACGGGTTGTTTTACGGTATTACTGACAATCGTTAAGTAATCCATATTCCCTTGAAAATATTTTTCATCAGTAAGAACGGAAATCGCGGATGCGTAGGGCGCATAAGTTTTAGCTATCACAGCGGGGTCGAAGTCAGCACGAATCAACCCCTTTGAAGGCGATGCTTTTTTGCACTCTAAAATAAATACAGGGCGTTTTGCGCTTAGTGCGTTATAGAAACTACGCTGGCTAGGTTGAATACCAGCAATAAAGCTTTCTAATGGCTGCTTGGCTTTGCGTTCGATTAAATAATCAACTTTATCATCAACAATTTTTTGTAAGACTGTCGCTTTCATTTTATTGGTTCCTTGCCGCGAGTGCTGTGACGCGGTCAAATGCTTTACCGCTACGAATAATTGCGAGTGCGTGTTCGCTGTTTTGTTTTAAGTCTTCATGGCCATTAATACGCATCAACATGGCGACATTGGCCGCTACAGCAGCTTCGTGAGCAGCTTGCCCATGGCCTTGAAGCAAGTTACTAAGTAATAAGCGGTTTTCATCTGGTGTTCCGCCTTCTAAGTCACGTAATTGATACGGTGCTAGCCCAAAATCATCTGCAGTTAATTGGTAATGTTGTACTTTGCCATCTTTTAACTCAGCGACTTGAGTTACTGCATGTAATGAAACCTCATCCATCCCTCCACTGTGTACCACAGCTGCACGGGTGAAACCAAGCATCTGTAATGTTTCAGACACCGGTTTTACTAATGATTCTTGGTAAACACCGATAAGGGCAATTGGCGGACGAGCTGGATTAATTAATGGCCCCAATACATTAAATAACGTTCGGGTTTTCAATTGAGTGCGTACAGGGGCCGCATGGCGGAAACCACTATGGTATTGCGGTGCAAATAAAAAACAAACACCAAGCTCATCTAATGCGTCACGAGCGCTTTGCGCACTGAGATCAAGAGCGATACCAAAAGCAGCCAGTAAATCTGAAGAACCTGAACGGCTCGAAACACTACGATTACCATGTTTGGCTACTTTAATACCACATTCAGCAGCAACAAAGGCACTTGCTGTTGAAATATTAATACTATTTGCACCATCTCCCCCTGTACCAACAATATCACTGAATAGGTAGTCAGGGCGGGGAAAGGGTTGTGCATTTTCTAAACAAGCTAGAGCGGCACCCGCAATTTCTTGTGGTTGTTCGCCACGCATTTTCATACTGATTAACACAGCGGCTAACTGAGGTTCTGTTAATTCACCTTGAATAATGGCATTAAACAAGTACTGGCTTTCTTGTTGAGTTAGCGGCTGCGCTTTAAATAATTTATCATAAATATTTTGCATAATTGGCTCTTTAGTATTCCGTTAGTGCGAATGAGTGGATTCGATTGCATTGGGAGTAGAAAGAGCCCATGCCACGGTGTTTTCTAACAACTGTTCACCTTGGGTTGTTAAAATGGATTCTGGGTGAAATTGGAATCCACAAACTCTATCGCTATCATTACGTACAGCCATGACCATGCCATTTGACTGGGCACAAATGGTCAAGCTCTTCGGAATTTGGCTACCAACAAGAGAGTGGTAGCGAGCCACTGATATTGGGTTTTCAAGGTGGTTAAACATGGCTAATCCATCATGTGTGGCTATTGAGGATTTACCATGCAAAATTTCACCTGCAGCAGAGACAGTTCCACCATAGGCCTCAACAATAGCTTGGTGACCTAAGCAAATACCGATAACAGGAATTTTGCCTTTTACGCGCATCAATATTTCTGGCATTGAACCTGCTTCACTAGGTTTTCCTGGACCGGGTGATAAGACTAAAATAGGTGAAACCATTTGATTTAATACAGATAAAATATGTTCTGCACTGACGGTATTGCGATAAATAACCACCTGATGTCCACCCGCACGTAGTTGGTCTACCAGGTTATAAGTAAAGGAGTCAACGTTATCGAGCAGTAAAATATTCGCCATTAGAATAACTCCTTAACTTGGTGTGCTTGGGCAATTGCACGGATCACAGCACGTGCTTTATTACGGGTTTCATCTGCTTCTGCTTGAGGTATGGAGTCTAGAACGACACCACCTCCCGCTTGTACAGTGGCAATGCCATTTTCTACGTAGGCGGAGCGAATAACGATGCAAGTATCAAAATCACCATTTCCTTGAAAATATCCTACAGCCCCCCCGTATGATCCTCGGCGCTCTTGTTCATATTGCGCAATCAGCTGCATTGCTTTTACTTTTGGTGCACCCGTTAACGTTCCCATATTCATACAGGCTTGATATGCATGAAAAACATCTAAATCTTGGCGTAATGTTCCCACGACATGAGAAACCAAATGCATCACGAAAGAATAGCGGTCAACTTTAGTTAGGTTGGCAACATAACGGCTACCTGCTTCACAAATACGTGCTAAATCGTTACGTGCTAAGTCAACGAGCATGATGTGCTCAGCAAGCTCTTTCTCATCAGAACGCATGGAAAGCTCAATTCGGCTATCTAAATCAAGGTCTAATTCACCTTGGGCATTTCGTCCACGAGGGCGGGTTCCGGCGATTGGATAAATTTCTACTTTGCGATTTGCTGTCGCATATTTGAGTGCGCTTTCGGGGGAAGCCCCAAAGAGTGTAAATGCGTCATCTTGCATGTAGAACATGTAAGGACTTGGGTTTTGTACTTTGAGTTTTTGGTACGCAATTAAGGGATGTGAGCACGGCATCGTAAATTTACGAGAAGGCACAACCTGAAAAATATCCCCACGGTATATGGCTTCTTTTAGTGAGGTGACAATTTCCCCATATTCTGGGTCATTTTTGTTTACCGAGACGGCAAATTCAGGCGCAGTTGCTAAAGGAAGTGCTGGCAAGAATGGACGGCACGAAGCGATAATTTGTGCGTGACGCTGCGTAACTGTTTCGACATCTTGCTCATTTTGCGTAAATAGGCAACTTTTTAGGCGTGCAGCCTGATTTTGATGGTCGATCACTAAATAATGCTCAGCAACAAAAAAACAGTAATCAGGGCAGTGATTAACGGTATTTACCTTGGGTAAATCTTCAAAGCTCGCGACTAAATCATAAGCAAACAACCCACCAACAAACAGATTTTCAGGTTTTGTGGAATAGGCTTGTGCAAGAGCGGGTAGTGCACGTAAAACGTCTAAGCTAGATGCAGCCTTCAGGCGGCTATCTTCGTCTAAATCTTGTGCAGGCTGGCTGAACGTTACCGTCAAACTATTTTCTTGCATGCTATGATGCATGATTAAATCTGTTAATTGAGCTAACAGTTTAGGTAATAAGGCCTGGCCATTTGGCGTCAACGCTTCTATTTCAACTTGCTGGCCAAAAGCACGAATACGTAGCGCGCTGTTGACAATCAACAAGCTTTGTAAGTTGGCTTTATTATTAATTTCAGCGGATTCCAACAGCATTGTTGATGGAACTTGATGACACAAATGATTAAATAATAATGTTGGGTCAGGCTGATAATTAATTGGGCTATCCAGATACTTAAAATGTGCTAATGTGGTGTTTTGTTCGTTCATTATGTTGCCTTACGCTAATTTTTGACATAAAAAAACCCGCCTAGGAAGGGCGGGTTTGGCACTGAAACATACAATAACTATGCGCGTGCGGCTTCCGCCCAATTTGGGAAGTCACGCCACCAACGATTTGATAAGTTTAATAAAGTCATTGTATGCCTCACTGGATAAACTGATTATTTTTAGCTTTAGCTGTCTTGCGTACTAGTTAACTGGATCGCACTATTTATGTCAAGGACTTTATTAATTTATTAGGAAAAATAGTTTTTCATGGAAATAGGAGAAGATATCAATATGCCGACAGCCTCGTCGCCATTAGTGACTCGCTATGACTTACATAGCCATACGAATGCTTCGGATGGTGACCTCACTCCTGCTGAGTTAATCGAACGTGCAGTGGAAAAAGGGGTTAATATTTTAGCGATTACCGACCACGATACCTGTGAAGGTGTATTAGAGGCTCGCCGCTATCTTGCTGAACATGAGCGGCCAATTGAGCTAGTCAATGGCGTTGAAATTTCGACACTTTGGGAGAATATTGAAATACATATAGTGGGCTTAAATTTTTCGCCTTCACATCCCGCGATGGTTCAATTGTTAAAAACACAATCTGAGCATCGTTTAGAGCGTGGTATTGAGATGGGCAGGCGGTTACAAAAAGCAGGCATTGACGATGCATGGGAAAATGCACAACGTATTTCTGGTGGTGGGCAGGTAACGCGGGCACATTTTGCACAATATATTGTGAAAATAGGTAAAGAAAAAACGATTAATAATGTATTTAAACGTTTTTTATCGAAAGGGAAAACAGGGTATGTGCCTGCGAAGTGGTGCACAATTCAAGACTCAATTGACGCAATCCATGCCGCAGGGGGAATTGCGGTATTAGCGCATCCGTCTAAATATCAATTATCCAATAAATGGTTAAAACGGTTGGTTGCGTATTTTAAACAGTGCGGTGGTGATGCTATGGAGGTTTCTCACTGCCAGCAACCGCCAAATGAAAAGCAATATTTAGCAGAATTAGCCAATAATGCTAATTTGTATACATCCGTTGGTTCAGATTTTCATCGACCTTGCTCTTGGATAGAGCTTGGCAGAAATTTATGGTTGCCCGATGATGACAAGGCTGTTTGGACACTTTGGGATACAGTAAAAACAGCTAATTAATTGATGTATTAATAATGCAGTGTAAAATAATTATTATAAGTGATGATTTATTAATGAGTAAGTCATCTTATGGAATTCAAAGATAGTAGCATTTATAGGTATTTTTGCCGGGTGATGCTGTCGATACCCAAAAATTAGAGGTATGTATGAGCCAGTTTTTTTATATCCATCCGGACAATCCTCAGGCAAGACTTATTAGCCAGAGTGTTGAAATTTTAAATAAAGGCGGAGTGATTGTTTATCCTACAGATTCAGGATATGCCATTGGATGCCGTTTAGAAGAAAAAGATGCTTTACAACGTATCTGTCGGATTCGTCAGCTTGATGCTAACCATAATTTCACATTAATGTGCAGAGATCTCTCTGAGCTATCGAATTATGCGCATGTTGATAACACTGTCTTCCGTTTAATTAAAAATAATACACCAGGTAATTACACCTTTATTTTGCGGGCAACGAAAGAAGTTCCACGGCGTTTAATGAATGAAAAACGTAAAACTATTGGTTTACGTGTACCGTCGAACCCGATAGCTCGAGATTTACTCGAAGCTGTTGGTGAACCTTTGATGTCAACTAGTTTGATTATGCCAGGCGATGATTTCACTCAATCAGACCCTGAGGAAATCCGTGATTTACTCGATAAACAAGTCGATTTGGTGATACATGGTGGTTATATTGGGCAAAAACCAACAACTGTGATTGACTTTACTGATGATACGCCTGTTGTGGCGCGAGTCGGAACAGGGGATCCAACGCCTTTTGAGTAGGTATAAATATATCGAAGCTTAAGATTCAGTACTGAACTAACTAAAATTGTATTGAATGTGCAATATACAGATAAGTAATAGGGGTTCAGGACAAACCTGTGTATAATGCGCGGGTTTTCAAATTCATTATTGTTTGGCGCGGCAAAAATAGCGCGCCAAAAAGATATTTGACGCCTGTGAAGGCGACAGCAGAGGGTTACATGAGCGTAAAACCGCAAAAAACTGAAAAATTACAGAAAATCCTTGCTCGTTCAGGGCATGGTTCTCGTCGAGAAATCGAAACATTCCTGCAAGCGGGTCGTATTAGTGTTGATGGCAAAATTGCTACACTAGGGGACCGTGTTGAAGTCACACCAGCAACAAAAATTCGTTTAGATGGTCGTTTATTAGCAATCAAAGAGCCTGAAAAGGAAATCTGTCGTGTAATGGCTTACTACAAGCCAGAAGGTGAGTTATGCACACGTCATGATCCTGAAGGGCGTCCAACTGTTTTTAACCGTTTACCACGGTTAACAGGGGCGCGGTGGATTGCTGTTGGCCGTTTGGATGTTAACACTAGTGGTTTATTGTTATTCACAACAGACGGTGAGCTCGCTAACCGTTTAATGCACCCTAGCCGTGAAGTTGAACGTGAATATGCAGTGCGTGTGTTTGGTGAAATTAACGATGCAAAAATTCGTCAATTAACACAAGGTGTACAGTTGGAAGATGGCCCAGCCTCTTTTAAAACGGTTTCTTACCGTGGCGGAGAAGGGATGAACCAATGGTTTAATGTCACCTTAACTGAAGGACGTAACCGCGAAGTTCGTCGCCTTTGGGAATCTGTTGGTGTACAAGTCAGCCGTTTAATCCGTGTGCGTTATGGTGATATCGACTTACCTAAAGGCTTACCGCGTGGAGGATGGACGGAACTTGGTTTAGAGCAAACCAACTATCTCCGTGAGCTGGTGGAACTGCCGGTGGAAACGGAAAGTAAGGTTGCGGTTGAGCGCGATCAACGTCGCATTAAAGCAAACCAAATTCGCCGTGCGGTTAAACGCCATACACAAGTCGCATCGCGTCCGGCATCAAAACGTCAATCATCAAGACCAACAGCGAAACGTCGTACTCGCATCTAAATTTGCTATTCTTTATTCAGTATAAAAACGCAGAGCGTAATTTCTCTGCGTTTTTTTATGTGATCACGCCAATAATCATCCACTCCAGTAATCACCAATCTTATAAATTCATCTTTCAGTAATAGTTATATGCCACATAGATAATTAGAAAATTAATGGTCTAGTTCACATTATTATGAAACCTATTAATAATAGATAATGTTTATGAGATGTTTGTCTCATTTTAATGTAATAAAAAGTCTTAGTATGCCCATTCTTATGAGATGTAACTCACAAAATGTTGGGTTGCTAACTGATAATAAAGATAAATTTACAGATAAACCTATTACTTACCCAGTTTATCCAGATAAATAAAGAATGGTTTAAGTGGATAAACCTGAATAAGGACAAAACATGAAAAAAATAACACTGACTTTGAGTGCGATTACATTGGCATTGAGTTTTACGGCAACCTCTCAAGCAAAAATTCCAATGCCAGAAACCGTAAGCCCCGGCGTTACCGTTGTTGAACTTGCTCAACAACAGCCTATTCATTGGGTTTCCATCGAACAAATTAAACAAAGCCTAGAAGGGAAAGCACCTATGGCTGTTGGGTTTGATATCGATGATACGGTGTTATTTTCAAGTCCAGGTTTTTACCGTGGTAAATTAGAGTTCTCACCTAACGATTTTAGCTACCTCAAAAATCAACAATTTTGGGAAAAAATGAATAATGAGTGGGACAAATTCAGTATGCCAAAACAAGTGGGTATTGATTTAGTCAAAATGCACTTAGAGCGCGGTGACACTGTTTATTTCATTACTGGCCGTACGAAAACAAAAACGGAAACAGTGACGAAATATGTTCAAGAAGGTTTAGCGATACCTGCGGATAAAATGCAACCTGTTATTTTTGCGGGTGATGAACCAGGGCAAAATAATAAAGTGAGCTGGATGCGTGATCACAAACTTACCATATATTATGGTGATGCTGATGCCGATATCGCAGCAGCACATGAGTTAGGTATTCGCGGTGTTCGTATTCTACGTGCGGCAAATTCATCTTACCAACCATTACCAAAAGCAGGTCGCTTTGGTGAAGAGGTTGTGATTAATTCAGAATATTAATTCAACAAGTGCAATGCAAATAATAAATATCCTCCGACTAATGCCGGAGGATATTTATTCAAACACTCTACGAATAGAATCTTCCCCTAACCGTTGGCGAGCCTGAACAACATCACCTGGTGAAACGTAAGGTCATTTACTAGATAAAACAATTTCTAGATGGAGAACGAGTTGAGCCATGGAAAGTGAGCGAAAAAGGGGCATTCCTATTACAGCTCATATCATCATTTCCATCGGAATTCTTTTGGCGGGAAAGCCTGAGCAGACTCGAAAGCTGGCTAAGTAACATAAAAAATCCGTAATCTTGGGATAATTACGGATTTTTGTAGATCGGTAGGGGCGTTAAACTGATTATTTAGCTCTTAACTGATCGGCATTAGGTAAATTACCCCTTTATTGCATAACTTAATAATAATTGTCTGTATTGATGATTACTTCACCGCCTAATATTTTACCATCTGGGCTGTTATAAACCATAGGTGCAGTGACGCGAGTTTGATTTTTTGATGAAATAGTACCGTAAGGATTAAATAAAGCAGTTTTTGCATTTATAGTTGCGTTATAATCAGCACTAATTAAACCGTGGTATCCGTTATCAATAATATCTGCATTTAATTTTAAATTATTAAAAGCTGAAATTGTACCGTTTGAATTATACAGATTTTCATTGATATTCATTTGAATATCACCAGAAGCTAACGTTTTTTCAGTCCAGTTAGTTTTAACCTCTCCTATATAATTGTTAAAGGTATTTGCTTTAATATTGATAGAACCATCAACTGCATTTATTCCTGCTTTATCATCTGTGACACCGTATTTTTGGGCATGATTGGAAAAATCTGAACTCCAACGGTTGTCTAGTTCGTTTGTTTTGATTACTAAATTACCATTTGTACTAATTAAGCCTTCTTTATTAATTATTTTATTTTCTGCATTGATATCTAAATTAGTTGCGTTGATATAACCTGCAGTGTTATCTAATTTATCGGTATTGATGGTAGATTTACCTGCCTTGGAAATAATAGCACCAGAGTTGATAAGTGATGGTGTCTCGATAGTTAAAAGACGACCACTTTCAATCGCTGAGTCTTTACCATTAGTTAATGACTTTTCTGCAATTAGATCCATTCTTCCATTCGTGGTTTTGATTGAAGAAGTGTGGTTATTTATTTCCTCACTTTTTAAGTTCATACGTCTTTTTGCATTAATTAACGCATTATTTTTGTTTTCAATAGAAACAGCCGCCTCAATTGTAATATCACGACCAGTAAGTAAAGCATCATTATTGTAAACAATGCTACCTGAATTAATGTTTAATTCATTACCGGCTGAAATTACACTTTTAATAGAATTAGGAAACATATTGGATGAATTTTCAACATTATTAACTGTTTTGATGTTCATATCACCTTTGGTGGCCTGTATTTTACCGCCATAGTTGCCAATCATGTTAGCGTCAGCATTTAAATTTTGATTTGCAGTGATCTCGCCACCAGAATAGTTAAGGATATAGCCATCAGTATTGATATTAATATCGCTGTTTTTTGATTTAATAGCCCCTGTATTTTCAATTCCGCTTAAATTGTGCGCATAGGCAGGATTACTGGTTGCGGTAATATTTACGTCACTAATAGCATCCATTGTTTTATAATTGAAAATATTACCATTACTGGCAATTCGTAAACCATCATCACCAGCGGAGATAATGCCTTTGTTGCTAATAGCGCTATTATTTCCAGTGGATATCAGCGTGATTTTATCTGCATACATGCCACCTAATGCTGAAATATCGATAGCAATATTTGGAGTGTTAGTATTGGAACTTGCAGATTTTATAAGTTGTCCATTTTTACTAATAACATTGGTACCTGTAATTATATTTATCTCATCAGCATTCATCTTACCCGAGATAGCAGCTGTTTTTGCTAAGATATCAGTAGGTGAGTTTGAATTAAATTTATCAGTAATGACGATTTGACCTTTGTCAACATTGATAGTGAAATCACCATTAAGTTGTGGTGTTATTTTCCCTGTCGTGAGTGTTGCTCTATTTGTGTTAATGAAACCACAATTATTACAAGTAATACCTGAAGCATTGGCAACAATAACTTGAGCACTATTACCAGCAACTTCAATCATTCCATTTAATTGGGTTGCTTTATTAGAATTAACTTCATTTAGAATAACAGTTGCAACATTACCTTGAAGATTGCTGTTGGCTTTAATATTACCTGCTAATTGCGTATTAATATCTGCTTTACTGTTATTGAGTACGACACCTTTTTTGTCAACATCAAATTTACTATAAATATTATGAGAAACACCATTATTAGATGGAGTCTTTATATTTACAATAGTTGCGCCATTTGGTGCTTTAATGACACCAGCGCCATTGGTGTTAACAATATCTGCTTGCGCAATAGAAATTGTACCTAAAAAAATGGAAATTCCTAAAAAAACAGGTTTTAATTTTAGGGTAGGATGGTTGTAATATTCTTTGTTATTTTGTTTCATATTAATCTCTAATTTATCGATAGATATAAAATACGTAGATGATAAATAAAATAAGCTATAGGATTGTACGTTAATAAAAATTTAAATAAAAATTAATTCTTTTTAAGACTATGCAATTGACGTCAATTAGATGTTATATCTATAAAGGTGAAAAAATGGGTATTTATCACTTGGCTTGTAAAATTTCCTTGTATATTCAATATGTAAACTTTACTCTAAAATGGAGATCGTATACGTTATTACTTAAGTGAGTTCTCCTATCTATTGTGACTTTACAATAAGCATAGATAAGATATGTTTAACACTTATTATTATTGTTGTTGGGTAGTGGCATTTGGCTGTTATATATTAGGTTTTAATTTCGCCACTTATTAATTATTTGTTTGTGTTTGTTTCGGTAGATATAGTGTGAGAATATTATTTAGGCGCGGTCGGTAATAAGCCCTTATAGGGCTAGAATAAACCACCCGCTATGCGAGTGGTTATGATTGTAATATATTAGTTTGTCACAACTGCATCAATAATCACACGGTTACCCGTGATGCTTCCAGTCGTTCCATTACTTACTATAGGGCTGGTGACTTTAGTCGTGTTAGTAGAACGTAAAGCACCATATTGGTTGTTAATACGATTTTTTGAATCAATGGTGAGATTTTTCCCTGCGGCCACTGTTCCTGAATAGTTTTCTAATGTGCCAACATCCAGTTTCTGGCTATTAGCGCTTTTGATTTCTCCATAATTATTATTGAGTGTTGCTTTGAGCTTAACATCAATATCATTACGTGCAGCGGTATTATTTTCTACATTTGCAGCAATAGAACCATAGGTATTATGTAACGTATCACCTTTAACTTTAATAGTTCCATTATTGGTTTGTAGGCCACCATTTTGGTTTGTTAGTCCAAATTTAGTATTAATGAGTTTAAAGTCACTACTGTAACTGTTGTTCAAATAACTGGTTTCAATATCGAGATTATTTTCTGCATTAATTAACCCTGCTTGGTTATCAATACTATAGGCTTTAATCGTAAGATTTTGTCCTTTGATATAGCCAGAACGGTTGTTCATTGAATTAGCATTAATGACGGATTTGCCGTTATTCGAAACAATCGCTCCGGTGTTATTGAGCTGGTTAGCATTGATATTCATCAAGCGACCACTATGAATGGTTGACGTTCCCGCATTAGTGAGTGATACCGACGCATCTAAATTCATCTGGCCATCAATGGCATTTATTTCAGAATTAGTTTGCGTTAAGTACATCGTACTGATGTCTGCATGGCGTTGTGCAGTAATTTTGCTATTTGATGTGTTATCAATTGCGGATTGCGTGCTGATTTTGCTATCTCGCCCTGCAGTAATATTGGAGTTTTCATTCACAACACGAACGGCATTAATCGTTATATCACGCCCGGCATTGAATCCTTTTCCTGGATCATTTGGATTGGCGAGATTGTCCCTGTTGTAAATTGTACTCATGGAATGAATGTCGATATTACCTTTAGTAGACTGAACGATACCATTATCATTTACAAATGAATCAGAGAGTGTATTAACATTCTGCAGAGCGATTATCGAACCACGATTGTTGCTTAGTGTACCTAATGTACTTAGATTAATATCATTGTTATAGGATGTGATATCACCATTATCATTATTAATTACTCCCGTTCCTGCAACGGTAATATTGACGTTTTTATTACCCGCAATGCGACCGTTATTGGTAAGGCTTGCTGCTTTAATATCAATATCACCCGCTGCGTTCATATTACCATTGGTATTATTCACCGTTCCTGCGGTATCAATAGAAATTGAGCCATTATAGGTACCAATATCCCCTAAATTACTGACACCAACGCCAGTTTCAGTGGCTATTAATGAGATTTTATTGGCATACATACCGCCAATCGACGAAACATCAATCCCAACAGTGGGTTTTGTTCCAATTGCAGCGGCTGTACCCGTCACATCCCCAGCCGAATTGACGTGATTACTTCCAGCTATCACATTGATGCGCTGTGTATCAATAATGCCATTAATGGCCACCGAACGTGCAATTAAATCTGTCGGAGAATTGGTATCTAATCTCCCATTGATGGCAATTTTACCTTGCTGCACATTATAGTTAGCAATGGAGCCATCATTTGCTAGCTCTACTTTACCGGTTGTCAGTGTTGTACGATTGGTGTTGATAAAGCCACAGTTGTTACATGTAACTCCGGACGCATTAGCAACGATTACTTGCGCTTTGCCACCTGCAACCTCAATCATGCCATTTAATGTGGTTGCCGCATTTGAATTTATTTCGTTTAAGATAACTTTAGCTCGCCCGCCAGCAACATTGGTATTGCCACCAATTTTGCCGCCAATGAGCGTATTAGAATTTTTTGCACTGTTATTTAAAATAACGCCTTTTTGGTCAACATCGAATTGGCTATAGGTATTATGGGAAACACCAGCCTGGCTTGGTTTATTAATATAAACGACAGTCGGCCCATTACCTTGATTTAATATACCAGCCCCATTAGTTGGTGTAATTGCCGCTTGAGCAACAGTAGTAGTTCCAACGATTATTGAAACACACAAAAAGAGTGGATTAAATTTCATTTTTGTGAAATTTAAATGAGAATTTGAAACATTTTTCATATATATCCCTTAAATAAAATAGAAAAATCTAAGATAACTAACAATCCATTATTGCAGTTTAATTATGCTTAAATAGAAAACTAAATAAAATTAATAATGTTAACATGGGTAAATATATCGTTATTCATTGATAACTAACTAAAACTGAATAAAAGCGGAGTAATATCTATTTTTATAGATTAGTTTGTTTTTTTATCAATAGGTTGTGTTTACGCATTTTTAGCCTGTTAGGAGGATTTTACTCACGTAGCAATACGTAATCATTTTAATTAAAGAGGAGATTTTCAACAAATAGCATTAATTATTTTTATATTTATTCTTTATCGTTATAAAATAATTGTGATACTTGATGAACAAAAGTTAGCAAAAAACTCATACTACCAAAAAATATTTTCCAATATGGAGTTCACACTAAATTAGTGTTACCAATGAAAAGTATTAAATAACTTTTTTATAGGTTAACTGATGGCTTAGTTAGAAAAATAGCTAGTGAAATAGATTAGAAGTGCAATAATAAAAAATAACGCCTTATTATTGCACTTTGTTATCGGATGATTACCAATCAATCCCTTTTTGAGCTTTAATCCCAATATCAAATGCATGTTTCACTGGGCGCATTTCTGTTACTGTATCAGCTAATTCGATTAAATCTCGGTGGCAACCTCTGCCAGTGATCACAACAGATTGATTGGCAGGGCGGCTTTGTAATGCTTGGATCACTTCTGCTAATTCGAGATAATGGTAATTTACCATGTAGGTGAGTTCATCTAAAATGACTAAATCGTACTGTGGGTCACTTAATAATTGTTTGGCGTAGTGCCAAGTTTCTATACAGGCGAGGGTGTCTGTCTCTTTGTTTTGAGTTTCCCAAGTGAACCCTGTGGACATAACATAGAAGGGAACGCCTTGGGGTTCTAACAGCTCACGTTCACCATTATCCCAGCCACCTTTAATAAATTGAACAACAGCGGCTTTTTTACCATGGCCTACTGCACGGCAAACAGTACCAAATGCCGCTGTCGTTTTGCCTTTTCCATTTCCAGTAAAGACAATAACGATACCCCGTTCAATTTGAGCGGCTTCAATTCGTGCATCCACTTTTTCTTTTAAACGTTGTTGACGTTCTTCGTGTCGGCTTTGAGACATCATTTTTACTCCGCAGCACCGGGCTTGCGTCCGGGTTGTGCATCATAGCTACTTCCTGTTTTACGCAGGCTATCATCACCCATCAAATAGATATAAATAGGCATGATATCAGCAGGAGTTTTCAATTTAAGTGGATCTTCGTCAGGGAATGCGCTTGCTCGCATAGAGGTTCGAGTTCCACCTGGATTAATACAATTTACACGAAGATTACTGTGCTTATACTCTTCGGATAGAATTTGCATTAAACCTTCTGTCGCAAATTTAGAGACAGAATAAGCCCCCCAACCGGCTCGACCTTGTTTACCTACACTTGAACTGGTAAAAACTAACGAGGCATTAGGCGCTTTAAGTAATAGAGGGAGCAAAGCTTGAGTTAGCATAAATGTGGCATTAACATTTATTTGCATCACATCATGCCATAGGTCACTGGGTTGCTCAGAGATAGGGGCTACTACACCAAGTATTCCCGCGTTGTGTAAAACGCCATCTAAATAAGGCGTTATTGACGCAACTTGCGAAGCGAGTGTATGGCAGTCATCAATTGTTGCGGTTAATAAGTCTAATATAAAGCAAGGTGGATTCTTTCCATCTAAAGCCGCTATTTCATCACTAACTGATTGTAATTTATGCAGTGTTCTACCAACAAGAATAAGGGATGCACCATAGCGCGCATAAGTGAGAGCGGCTTCACGGCCAATGCCATCACCGGCACCTGTCACGAGAATAGTTTTACCTTTCAATAGGTCTTGTCTAGGCTGATATTGGAGCATATTCTTTCCTACTATTGTGATTAGCATGTATGGTTATCATCGCACTGATTGTGATAATTGGCTAATCTAACATAGTATTAACAAGGTTTGTCGTGCCAACTCTGTTTTTTTCTGGTTGTTTGCGCGTAATCGTGAGATTATTTTTGTATTGAAGATAAATATCAAAAGGATCAGATTGTGGAGTATTTCTCATTGTATGGGCTATTTTTAGCAAAAGTCGTTACGATTTTGGTAGCGGTGGTTTTGCTGGCTGTTTTTGTGTTTGGCGTAGGTATGCGCAGACAAGGAGCAAAAGGTGCTTTGAAAATCACAGATTTAGGTGAAAGCTATCGTGAGCGTCAGCGCCAAATGCAACAGATAAAAATGAATGAATCAGAACATAAGGCATGGCTAAAAGCATTTAAAAAACAGCAAAAAGCAAAATCAAAAAGTGAGAAAACTGGGGCTAAATTAGGCCAAACAGGGGTTAAAAAGCCTTGCTTATATGTCTTAGACTTCAAAGGTAGTATGGATGCACGTGAAGTTGCCTCTTTACGTGAAGAGATCAGTGCAATTCTCGCTGTTGCAGACCAACAGGATGAGGTTTTGTTAAGACTTGAAAGCCCTGGTGGGATGGTTCATGGTTATGGCTTAGCGGCTTCACAATTACTAAGAATCAAAGAAAAAAATATCCCACTGACTATTGCGGTAGATAAAGTCGCTGCGAGTGGTGGATATATGATGGCGTGCATCGCAGATAAAATTATCGCAGCGCCATTTGCCATTATTGGTTCGATTGGTGTTGTCGCTCAAATTCCAAATATTCATCGGTTATTAAAAAAGCATGATGTTGATGTTGAACTTCACACCGCTGGCGAATATAAACGTACATTGACCATGTTAGGTGAGAACACGGAGCAAGGTCGTAAGAAATTTGTTGAAGATTTAAATTCAACACATGAATTGTTTAAACAATTTGTTCATCAAAATCGCCCATCTTTAGATATTTCTGCAGTTGCAACAGGGGAGTATTGGTATGGTTCACAGGCGCTTGATAAAGGGCTTGTGGATAATATTGGTGTGAGTGATGATTTTATTATTAATGCGATTGATACTAAGGAAATAGTTAGTATCCGTTATGTATTAAGTAAAAAAATGATGGATAAGTTTATGGGAAGCGCGGCAAAGAGCGTGGATAATTTATTATTGCGCTGGTGGCAGCGTGGGCAAAAACCACTCTTGTAATTTCGAATTTTGCCTAGCGAATAAGCGTTTTTAAATCTACTATTAATTTACCGGCTTTTTAGCCGGTAAATTATATACAAAGAGCAAACGTGTTAATTAGTTATTATCACTCAATTGGTATTGTTCTGATAGTACATGAGCAAGGTGTTTGTACATATTAAAAGCAGCGGTACTCTTTAAGGTAGGGATATTGTTCTCATCTAAGAAGAACTCCCCTTTAAATACCAATGTACCTCGATGCTGCTCTACAGTATCAACAAACATACCATGAATA
This sequence comes from Providencia sp. PROV182, assembly GCF_028480325.1. Taxonomy (NCBI): domain Bacteria; kingdom Pseudomonadati; phylum Pseudomonadota; class Gammaproteobacteria; order Enterobacterales; family Morganellaceae; genus Providencia; species Providencia sp. PROV182. Next base: position 393,541 of record NZ_JAMPOL010000001.1, read on the forward strand.
TAATCATCATGTTTCTTTATGATATCATTAGCTTTTTCAAGTAACTCTTTTTTTGTGATGAACGGTAAATTGTCTTGCATAACTTGGCTTCCTTGAAAAAATAATTGGTTGCTTCTAGCATTTTATCAGGTAGAGTGTGTGGTTTTCAATTGTGACTAAACATCTTTATATGGTTAAAATCAGTCGACTAGAAGACACTTTGTGCCTTTTAGAATAACGTGATTGAGTTTATAAGTTTTGTTTCAACACAAATAATTGTTTAAAAATATATTGATATATTGTGATTGTGTCGCAATATAAAAAAGAGATTCTCATTTTGCGCATTTTAATGTAGAAATGCGCCATTGTTGATATTTAGGTAAAGGTAAATATGGGTAAAGCTCTTGTTATAGTGGAGTCCCCGGCAAAGGCCAAAACGATTAATAAGTATCTTGGCAGTGGCTACGTTGTAAAAAGCAGCGTTGGCCACATTCGTGATCTGCCGAAAAGCGGCTCTGGTTCACAAACCGGCTCACAAAAGAGTACAGGCTCATCTACCGACAAAACAAAGAAAGTGAAAAAAGATCCGCGTGACGCATTAGTTAAGCGCATGGGGATTGACCCTTACCATGGTTGGAAAGCGAATTATCAAATTCTACCAGGTAAAGAAAAAGTGGTCTCTGAACTTAAATCACTAGCGGAGGATGCTGATCACATCTACCTCGCAACGGACTTGGACCGAGAAGGGGAAGCTATTGCGTGGCATTTGCGTGAAGTGATTGGTGGAGACGATTCTCGTTTTAGTCGTGTTGTATTTAATGAGATCACCAAAAATGCGATCACTCAGGCATTTGATAGCCCTGGGGAATTAAATATAGATAGAGTTAACGCACAACAAGCGCGTCGTTTTATGGACCGAGTTGTGGGTTACATGGTTTCTCCACTGTTGTGGAAAAAAGTGGCTCGTGGCTTATCTGCTGGTCGTGTTCAATCAGTTGCAGTGAAACTGATAGTTGAACGTGAACGGGAAATTAAAGCCTTCGTTCCTGAAGAATATTGGGAACTGCATGCCGACTTAGCCGATAAAGATATCGCTAATTTGCGTATGGAAGTCACTTCACAAGGTGGTAAGGCATTTAAGCCAGTCAATAAAGCGCAAACAGAGGCGGCGGTTAAATTACTGGAAAATGCCCGTTTTGCGGTTACTGACCGTGAAGATAGGCCGACATCCAGTAAACCGAGCGCACCGTATATCACCTCAACGCTACAACAAGCTGCTAGTACCCGTTTAGGTTTCGGCGTGAAAAAAACCATGATGATGGCTCAGCGTCTTTATGAGGCGGGTTACATCACTTATATGCGTACTGACTCAACAAACTTGAGTCAAGATGCACTCGACATGGTTCGTGGCTATATTAATGATAATTTTGGCGCGAAATACCTGCCAAAAGATGCCAATGTGTATAGTAGCAAAGACAATTCGCAAGAGGCACACGAAGCCATTCGTCCTTCTAGTGTCGATGTTTTACCTGAGTCACTAAAAGACATGGAGAACGACGCGAAAAGGTTGTATCAATTGATTTGGAATCAGTTTGTGGCTTGTCAAATGACACCTGCGAAATATGATTCAACAACCTTAACAGTCAAAGCAGGGGATTTTGAACTAAAAGCCAAAGGGCGTACTCTGCGCTTCGATGGTTGGACGAAAGTCATGCCTGCACTGCGTAAAAATGATGAAGACAAAACGCTGCCACCAATACAAGTTGGTGCGGAGTTGTCTTTGGTTGAGCTATTGCCTAGCCAACACTTTACTAAGCCGCCGGCACGTTTTAGTGAAGCGTCCTTAGTTAAAGAGTTAGAAAAGCGTGGTATTGGCCGTCCTTCAACGTATGCAGCGATTATTTCGACGATCCAAGACAGAGGTTATGTCAAAGTTGAAAACCGTCGTTTCTATGCAGAAAAAATGGGTGAAATCGTCACAGACCGCTTAGAGGAAAACTTTAACGATCTGATGAACTATGATTTTACTGCACGTATGGAAGACCAACTGGACCATGTTGCAAACCATGATGCCGAATGGAAAGCCGTATTAGATGAATTCTTCTCTGATTTTAGTAAGCAGCTCGATGTTGCTGAAAAAGAACCAGAGGAAGGGGGAATGCGCACCAACCCAATGGTAATTACCTCAATCACTTGCCCTGATTGTGAGCGCCATATGGGTATTCGTACCGCATCAACTGGGGTATTTTTAGGTTGCTCTGGTTACGCATTACCACCCAAAGAGCGTTGTAAAAAAACGATTAACCTTATCCCTGAAGACGAAGTCCTTAATGTCCTTGAAGGGGATGATGCGGAAACTAATGCGTTAAGAGCCAAACGCCGCTGTCCAAAATGCGGCACCGCGATGGACAGCTATTTGATTGATAATGGCCGTAAATTACATGTTTGTGGTAATAACCCTGCGTGTGAAGGTTATGAAATCGAAGAAGGCGAGTTTCGTATTAAGGGTTATGACGGCCCGGTCATTGAGTGTGACAAGTGTGGCTCAGAAATGCACCTGAAAATGGGGCGTTTTGGTAAGTACATGGGTTGCACCAACGAAGAGTGTAAAAATACGCGTAAAATCTTACGAAGTGGTGAAGTGGCACCACCGAAAGAAGATCCAGTGCCATTGCCGGAACTTCCATGTGAAAAATCTGATGCGTATTTTGTGTTACGTGATGGTGCTGCTGGCGTTTTCCTTGCGGCGAATACATTCCCTAAATCACGAGAAACACGTGCACCACTAGTGGCAGAATTACAGCGTTTTAAAGACCGTTTACCTGAAAAACTCGCTTATTTAGCTGAAGCACCGGCTGAAGACGGTGAAGGTAACCCAACTGTCGTCCGTTTTAGTCGTAAAACGAAACAACAATATGTTTCTTCAGAGAAAAACGGCAAAGCAACGGGTTGGAGTGCATTCTACGTTGACGGTAAGTGGGAAGTAAAAGAAAAGTAATAGCTCTCTTTTGTTTCCAAACAAAAAAGCCAATCATTTAATTAGATTGGCTTTTTTATTAACTTGTCAATTTCATATCAATGCCTATCAGTGAATAACCCGCTGTTATACTGTCCATTCCTTTATTTCTTATCGTTCACTGTGATATAGCCACCAATTTTTAACTAAACTCAAATGTAGCACCAAAGTGATAACTAATTTGTGTTAACTTAAGATAGAGTCGTTGTAGTTATCAATTGGCAGTAATAATCCTTACCTTGCTGAAATATTTAGGTAAGTCGATGGAATGATAGATAAAAGTTATCCACCGGAGGCAAAATGAAGTTAAAAATGTGTTTACTGGCTGCATTATTGACAGCGGGGACAGCGTACGCTGCTCAGTCTACTGTTGTATTAAAAGAAGCGACACCCACAGGTGATGGTAAAGCAATAGGTGAGGTTGTTATCTCAGAAACGGAATATGGATTACTGTTCACGCCTAAATTAACAGGACTACAAGCAGGCATTCATGGCTTCCATATTCATGAGAACCCAAGCTGCGAACCTGCAGAAAAAGACGGTAAATCGGTACCTGCATTAAAAGCAGGTGGTCATTTAGACCCAGCCAAAACAGGCGTTCATAAAGGCCCTTATGATAACACAGGGCATTTAGGCGATTTACCCGGCCTAGTTGCCGATAGCCAAGGTAATGCTAATTATGCGGTGCTAGCGCCACGTTTAAAATCACTCAAAGATGTTCAAGACCGCGCATTGATGGTGCATGTGGGTGGTGATAACTATTCTGATAATCCAGAAGCGTTAGGCGGTGGTGGGGCTAGGATGGCCTGCGGCGTCATCAAATAATACGCGTCATATTTCAAAGCTGTGGCGTTGTTAGCTGCGCTTGCTAACCCTAGTC